>CANFHM010000037.1 GCA_947446975.1 Microthrixaceae bacterium | reverse complement strand
TGCGACCTCCCCGCCGGTGCGTACGCCACGCTGCACGGCAACATCCTCGAGATCGAGGCCATGCTCGCCGCCGAAGATGGCACCACCGTGCTGCGGGAACGACGCCGTGTACCGGCCCATGATGGCGTCGAGGTCGGGCGCGAGCTGGCTCGCCAGCTGCTCGACCATCGCGGTGGCGCGGAGCTGCTGCGTCGTTGATGGCCGAGGAGCCCACCGAACGCGAGGTCGGGGTCGGGCCCCATCCGCGCCCGTGGCCCGATGATCCCCGGCTCGATCCCGAGCTGCTGCGCGATGGCGATCGCCGCAATGTGCTCGACGCCTATCGGTACTGGTCCAACGAGGCCATCGTCGCCGACCTCGACACCCGCCGGCATCCGTTCCATGTGGCCATCGAGAACTGGCAGCACGACATGAACATCGGAACTGTGGTGCGCACCGCCAACGCGTTCAACGCCGCCGGGGTGCATGTGGTCGGTCGTCGTCGGTGGAACCGTCGTGGCGCCATGGTCACCGACCGCTACATGCATGTGTCGCATCACGAGGACATCGACGCGCTCATGGCGTGGGCGAGTTCGGAGTCGTTGGCGGTGGTCGCCATCGATCTCGTCCCCGGTTCGGTGCCCATCGAGACCGCACTGCTGCCCGAACGCTGCGTGCTGGTGTTCGGCCAGGAGGGACCCGGGCTCAGCCCCGAGGTGTGCGAACGAGCCGCACTCGTGTGTTCGATCACCCAGTTCGGATCGACCCGGTCGATCAACGCCGGTGTGGCCGCCGGGATCGCCATGCACACCTGGATCCGCCAGCACGCGCACTGAACCCGTAGCGTCTCGCCGTGGACACGGTCTGGATCCTCGGCGATCAGTTGCATCGACAGGTGGGCGCTCTGCGCCCGCACGCGCCCGGCGAGGTGCGTGTGCTCGTCGTCGAGAGTCGGGCCAAGTTCGCCTCGAAGCGCTGGCATCGTCAGCGGGCCCATCTGGTGCTGGCCTCGCTGCGGCGGTTCGTGCTCGAGCTGCGGGCCGAGGGGTTCGAGGTCGATCATCGGGTGGCGGCGTCGATGAGCGCCGGGTTGGCCGAGCATCAGGCCGAGTTCTCGCCCACTCGTGTCGTGGCCATGCGGCCGATGTCGTACGACGGTGAGCGCATGCTGGAGCGCAACGGCGTCACGATGCTGCCCAACGAGCAGTTCCTGTGCGGCCCCGACCGGTTCGCCGAGTGGGCGGCTGGTCGACGCACCATGCGCATGGAGGACTTCTATCGCTGGCAGCGCACCCGCACCGGGGTGCTGATGGATGACGGCGAACCGGCGGGTGGTCGATGGAACTTCGACGCCGACAACCGCGAACCACCTCCCACCGACGGCCGCAGCTGGCCCGAGGCCGTGCGTGATCCCCTCGACGCCCTCGACGCCAGGGTGATGGTCGATGTCGAACGCTGGTGCCCCGAGCTGTTCGGCGCTCCACCGGACGGCACCTGGGCCACCACCCGTGCGGGGGCGCTGGCCCGCCTCGACCAGTTCATCGATGAGGTGCTCCCGTTGTTCGGCCCCCATGAGGACGCCATGCTGCGATCCGAATGGAAGCTGGCCCATTCGGCGATCAGCCCGGCGATCAACCTCGGACTGCTCCATCCCGGCGAGATCATCGCCGCAGCCGAACGTGCGTATCGAGAGGGGCGGGTGCCCATCGCGTCGGCGGAGGGGTTCATCCGTCAGATCATCGGATGGCGCGAGTACGTGTGGGGGCTGTTCAACCTCTGGATGCCCGAGTACCGCGAGAGCAACGCCCTCGCCGCCGATCAGCCGCTGCCACCGGCCTTCCTCGGCGGTGCCACCGAACTGGCCTGCGTCTCGCACACCATCGGTGGTCTGGAGGCGCGTGGCTGGGTGCATCACATCGAGCGGCTCATGGTGCTCGGCAACCTCGGACTCACCGCCGGGGTGCGTCCTGACGCCATGGTCGAGTGGATGTGGGCCTCGTTCGTGGACGGCGCCGAATGGGTGATGCTGCCCAACGTGCTCGGGATGGCGCTCTACGCCGACGGCGGACGCATGGCCACCAAGCCGTATGCCTCGGGCGGTGCCTACATCGATCGCATGAGCGACCACTGCCGGGGATGCCGCTTCGATCCGAAGAAGCGCACCGGCACCGATGCCTGCCCGTTCACCACACTCTACTGGGACTTCCTCGCCCGCAACGAAGCAGCACTGCGGGGCAACAACCGCATGGGCAACCAGCTCGGTTCGATGCGCAAGCTGAAGGATCTCGACGCCGTGCGCGAGCGTGCCGTCGAGGTGCGCGACCGACTGGCCCGCGGCACGATCTGATCCGGGCCGGCATCGCCCGCCCCGACGGATCAGCTGACGGCGTCGACCTCGTAGCCGGCTTCGATGACTGCGGCGCGCACGGCGTCCTCGGCGGCCGGACCCTCCACCACCACGACCCGCGCCTCGATGTCGACGATGGCGGATTCGACTCCCGCCACCTCGCGCACCTCGGCCTCGATGGCGTTCTTGCAGTGTCCGCAGGAGATGCCGGGCACGGAGTAGGTGAGTGTGGTCATTGGTGCTCCTCGGGTCGACGGTGGAGGTGGGGTGCGGTCTGTGTGGGGCGGTGGGTGCAGCGAGCGGTGCGGCGATCGGTTCAGCGGTGGGCGCCGGTGAAGCGGCGCAGGCGCAGCGAGTTGGTGACCACGAACACCGAGGAGAATCCCATGGTGCCCGCAGCGATCATCGGGTCGAGCACGCCGAACGCAGCCAGCGGGATGGCGGCCACGTTGTAGGCGAAGGCCCAGAACAGGTTGCCCTTGATGGTGGCGAGTGTGCGCCGCGACAGGGCGATGGCGTCGGCGGCGGCGCGGAGATCGCCGCTGACGATCGTGAGATCACTGGCCTCGATGGCCACGTCGGTGCCGGTGCCGATGGCGATGCCGAGATCGGCCTGGGCGAGTGCGGGTGCATCGTTGATGCCATCTCCCACCATCGCCACCATGTGGCCGGCCTCCTGGAGGCGCCTGACCTCGGCCACCTTGTCGGCGGGGAACACCTCGGCGACGACCCGATCCACGCCGACCTCGGCACCGATGGATTCGGCGGCCCGACGGTTGTCGCCGGTGAGCAGCACCACCTCGAGGCCGAGCTCATGCAGCTGGCGCACGGCCTCGACGCTGGTGTCCTTCAGGCGATCGGCGACGACGATCACGCCGCTCGCATCCAGTTCCTCGACCTCGGGATCGCCGAAGCCGACCACCACGGCGGTGTGACCGGCCGCCTCGGCCGCATCGATGGCATCGAGCAGGCGTTGATCGATGGACGCGAACAGCGAGACCCGACCGACCGCGACCCGTGTGCCCGCACCGCTCGCCGCGATCTTGATGCCGGTGACGCCGCGACCCGGGAGGTTGCGGAACTCGACCACCTCGAGCTGCTCGGGCGATTCGATGTCGGAGGCGGCCACGATGGCCCGGGCGATGGGATGCTCCGAGCGGGCCTCGAGGGCCACGGCGAAGTTCAGCACCGGCATCTCGGCGTACTCGTCGGTGTCGGCGGCGATCACCGACACCACCTCCATGCGACCCTCGGTGAGGGTGCCGGTCTTGTCGAGCACGGCGACATCGACGCGACGGGTCTGCTCGAGGACCTCGCCGCCCTTGATGATGATGCCGAGCTGGGCGCCGCGCCCGGTGCCCACCATGATGGCGGTGGGGGTGGCGAGGCCGAGCGCACACGGGCAGGCGATGATGAGCACGGCCACCGCGGCGCTGAACATCTGGTTCACATCGTGGCCCGTGACGGCCCAACCGGCGAGGGTGAGCAGGGCGATGCCGAGCACGATCGGGACGAACACGCCGGCCACCCGATCGGCGAGCCGCTGGATGGGGGCGCGTGAACCCTGGGCATCCTCGACGAGACGCACGATCTGGGCGAGCGCGGTGTCGGCGCCCACCCGGGTGGCCTCCACGACGAGATGACCGTCGGCGTTGATGGTGGCGCCGGCGACGTCGTCGCCCGGCCCGACCTCGACCGGCATCGGCTCGCCGGTGAGCATGGCCATGTCGACCGCCGAGTGTCCGTCGACGATCCTGCCGTCGGTGGCGATCTTCTCGCCGGGGCGCACCACGAACCGCATGCCCACGGTGAGTTCGTCGAGAGGGATCTCGGTGCCGTCCTCGAGCCGGGCGGTCTTCGCACCGAGTTCGGCGAGCCTGCGGATGGCGTCGCCGCTGCGTCGCCGGGCGCGGGCCTCGAACCACTTGCCCAGCAGGATGAGCGTGATGATGACGCCGGCGGTCTCGAAGTACACATGGGGTGTCGTCGTCGTGTCGGCGCCCATGCCCGGCATCGATCCCATCGACCCGGTGGTCTCATCGGCGGCGCCCAGGAACACGAGTGCGACGGTGGACCACAGCCACGCCGCCAGCGTGCCCATCGAGACCAGCGTGTCCATGGTGGCGGTGCCATGACGCAGGTTGATCGCCGCAGCCCGATGGAAGCCCCAGCCGCTGAGGAACACCACCGGCGTGGTGAGCACGAGGGCCACCCACTGCCAGTTGTGGAACATCAGCGCCGGGATCATCGAGATGAGCAGTGTGGGCGTGGTGAGCACCACGGCGATGATGAGACGTCGGGTGAGCATGGCGAGATGCTTCGCCTCGAGCAGTTCCTGATCGTCGATC
Source organism: Microthrixaceae bacterium (assembly GCA_947446975.1). Classification (GTDB taxonomy): domain Bacteria; phylum Actinomycetota; class Acidimicrobiia; order Acidimicrobiales; family Acidimicrobilacustridaceae; genus Acidimicrobilacustris. Next base: position 19,508 of record CANFHM010000037.1, on the reverse strand, counting down.
TCGGGCACCGAGTAGCCGAGGCTCTCGATCCGTGCCCGGAACGCATCGGTGTCGACCACGCCGGGATCGAAGACGATGGTGGCTCGGGCGGCGGCCAGATTCACATCAGCCCGCTCGACCCCGTCGAGCTTGCTGAGCCCCTTGCCGATGCGGGTGGCACATGCTGCGCAGGTCATCCCCTCGATCGGGAGATCGACTCGTTCGGTGGGTCCGGCGGCGGTGGCCATGCGACGAGTGTATGGAGATGACGGTCCCCTACGCCGGTGGTCGCACCATGGCGATGATCGTGCGGCCGTCGATCACCTCGGTGAGTGAGGGGTCGTACACATAGCCCTCGGGATGGGCGAACCCGGCGAGCGCGTCGGGCTCATCGGCGCCGGTCTCGAGGATGAATCGCACCAGTGCCCCCTTGAGGAGCTTGTTCCAGTGGTTCACCGTGGTGAACGAACGGGGCTGACGCTTCGTGCGGGCGGCCTCATCGAGGAACTTCACGCTCATCGTGCGGGTGGTGAGCTCCGTGGGGCAGGTCCAGGCGTTGTCATGCTCCTTCGGCAGCAGGTTCCACAGGACCCTCCCCTCGAGCATCGGTGCGAGGGCGCGGGTCAGCGGTGCCCGCCACAGCAGGGTCACGTTCCCCACCCCGGGGAGTGCCCCGCCCATCTTGAGCTTGTAGTCGGGGATGGGATCGCCCGGCATCACGGCACCGAACAGTCCGCTGAAGATCACCACGTCGGTGTCGAGCCGGGCCCGGACCCGTGCCGGCAGGCTCCCGGCGTCGAGGGCGTCGAACAGCACGCCGTCGTAGCGGTCGATGGCGGCCATGGTGGGGGAGCGCTTCACTGCTCGATCCGCGGCCGTGCCGGTGGCGAGCGCCGCCCCCTTCACGCCGAGCAGCTTCGCCCGATCAGCCTCGGGGGCGCGCATGGCGGCCACCAGTGCGGTCATCACCTTCCTGCGGGTCGCGTCGAGTGCGGGGAACGAGCAGGATCCCGCGGTCCAGGCGGGCCCCTCGCCTCCGGGACGTTTCCCCTCGGAGGGCGGGAGCAGGATGACGGGGCGATCGGGCATGGCCGCAATACTGCCCCAGGTGGTAGAAAGAGCGTCCCGACGGCCGTGGATGACGGCCCTCGACCAGGACCTCACCGGAGGAGGTGACGCCAGATGCCCACGAGCGAACCCCCAAGTACCTCGATCGCACACAGCGCCACCTCGCTCCTTCTCAGCTGACCCGCGCCGCTCCGCACGCATCGTGCGATCCGTGGGCTCCACCGCTGCCGCGAGCGAGGAGGCGTGACCCGTCCCGTTCACGCTGAAACTCCGTGGAGTGCGTCATGCCGCAGACCCTGCATGCCCCCCAACTTCTGACCCAGCGCCGCAAGCAGCGCACCAAGCGCCTGCTCGCGCTCGAGGCGGTCGCTGATTCGCTCGTCTCGGTGGCCGGCCTCGCCGGTGCACCCGTCGTCCACCGATCCGGCGTCGAGGTCGGTCGCCTCGTCGATGTCGTCGTGCGGTGGGAGGGCGAGTCCTATCCGCCCCTGACCGGCATCGTGGTGCGCGTCGGTCGCCGGCTGGCATGGGTGAAGGCCGACAAGATCGATGAGTTCGCCCAGCGACGCGTCGTGCTGCGCTCGGCCAAGTTCGATCTCCGGGATTTCGCCCGTCGCGACAACGAGGTGAAGCTCGTCGACGATGTCATCGACCATCAGATGGTCGATGTCGACGGCGTGCGGGTGTTCCGGGCCGCTGATCTCTTCCTCGCCCGGGTGGGTGGCGGCTATCGCCTCGTGGGCGCCGATGTCGGATTCTCCACGCTGCTGCGCCGACTCGGTCCGGCGCGCTGGCGGGTCACCCCGCATCCCGACCGCCTCATCGATTGGGCGGCCATCCAGCCATTCAGCGATCCCGGCGAACCGGTGCGGCTCACCCGCGCCAACAACGAACTCAAGCGCCTCCGCCCCGGCGAGCTCGCCGATCTGCTCGAGGAACTCGGTCGATCGCAGCGTCAGGAACTGCTCGATGCGCTCGACGCCGAGACCGCCGCCGATGCGCTCGAGGAGATGGAGAGCGACGAACTGGCCTCGCTGCTGCGCGAGGTCGACCCCGGACGGGCGGCGTCACTCGTGGCATCCATGGAGCCCGATGAGGCCGCCGAGGCACTGCGTGATCTCGACGACGAGACCCGCGACGAACTGCTCGAGGCCATGCCCCAGGAGGTCGCCGACTCGCTCGTCGGACTGCTCGACTACGACGAGGAGACCGCCGGCGGGGTGATGACCACCTCGATGCTCGTGCTCGAGGGGGATGCCACGGTGGCCGAGGCCCGTCGCCAGCTCCGCGACCGTCCCGACAGCAGCGATGTCGATGGTGTGCTCGTCGTCGATGCCGACGGCGTGCTGGTCGACAACGTGCGCATCGTCGAACTCTTCACCGCCGAGCCCGACCAGCGACTGCGGGAGCTCACCGGTGCGCCCTGGCCGGTCACGGTGGCGGCCGATGTGATGCTCGAGGAGGTCGTGGAGGCGTTCGTCGAGAACCGCGGCTCCTCGCTGGTGGTCGTCGATGAGGATCAGCGCCCCATCGGTCGCATCCTCGCCGACGATCTCGTCGATGCCCTGCTGCCCGAGGACGAGCGCGGCTTCCGACCCTTCGCCGGACTGCTCTCCTAGGACCCGGCCATGTCCGTGCCCGTGCCGAACCCCGCGCCCACGCCGGGGGACTCCTCCAAGCCGCGCGCCGTGGCCCGTCGCCGCCCGCGATGGCTGCTGTGGCTCATGGTGCTGGGCCCCGGGCTCATCGCCGCCAACGCCGGCAACGACGCCGGTGGCATCGCCACCTATGCCTCGGCCGGTTCCGAGTTCGGGTACCGCACCCTGTTCGTCATGGCGCTCGTCACCATCGCACTCGTGGTGGTGCAGGAGATGTCCGCCCGGCTCGGGGCCCACACCGGCGAAGGGCTCATGTCGCTCATCCGCGAGCAGTTCCCGCTGCGGCTCTCCGCCTTCGCCATCGTCGCCCTGCTGATCGCCAATCTCGGCCTCGTCGTCTCCGAGTTCGCCGGCATCGGTGCGGCGTTCGAACTGTTCGGCGTGTCGCGGTATATCTCGATCCCGATCGGGGCGGTGGTGATCTGGGCGGTCGTCGTGCTCGGCAACTACCGCTACGCCGAGCGGGTGTTCCTCGTGCTGGGCCTGGCCTTCATCACCTACCCGATCGCTGCGGTGCTCGGGAAGCCCGACTGGGGTGCAGTGGTGAGCAACACGTTCATCCCGCACATGCTGGGCACCAAGGAGTTCCTGTTCCTCGTCGTGGCGCTCATCGGCACCACGATCACGCCCTACATGCAGCTGTACCAGGCGGCAGCGGTGGCCGACCGGGGAGCGGGTCCCGAGGAGTACCGGATGGTCCGCATCGACACCATCACGGGCGCCATCTTCGCCAACATCATCTCGATGGCCATCATCATCGCCACGGCCGCCGCCATCGGTGGCAGCGGTCCGCTGAGCTCGGCCAAGGAGGCCGCCCAGGCACTCGAACCGGTGGCCGGGTCAGGGGCCGAGATCCTCTTCGGCGTCGGGCTGCTCGGGGCCTCGGCACTCGCTGCTGCGGTCGTTCCTCTCGCCACCTCCTACGCGGTCGCCGAGGCGCTGGGTGTGGAGCGATCGGTGTCGCGCACCTTCCGTGAGGCACCGCTGTTCATGGGGCTGTTCACCGCCCTCGTGGTCATCGGCGCCGCCGTGGCACTGGTGCCGGGCAATCTCATCGACCTGCTGCTCAACATGCAGGTGCTCAACGGCATCATCACCCCGATCATCCTCACGTTCATCCTGATCCTCGCCAATCGTCGCGGTGTGCTCGGCGCTGCGGTCAACGGTCCGCGGTTCCGCGTGGTGGCGTTCATCTGCGTCGTGGTCATCGCCGTGCTGGCGTTCGTGGTGCTGGTGCAGACCGTGGCCGGTTGGTTCGGGATCGGATAGGGCGTCGTGGGGTCCGACAGGACGCGCACCCACTACGTGCGCATCTGGGCTGATCACTCGGGGGAGTCCCATCTCGAGGATGTCGCGCTTGACACCGTCGTGGCTCCGGCGGAACCCGGAGTGGCCGAGCTGTGGGTGTCCGGGGCCGTCGATGTGGATCGCGCCCATTTCGTCACGGTGCAGGCGTTCGACCAGGTTCCCGACTGGCACTGTGCGCCGCGGCGTCAGTTCGTGGTGTTCCTCGACGGCTGGGTGCGCATCACGGTGAGCGACGGCACCTCACGCACACTCCCCGCCGGCAGTGTGGTGCTGGTGGAGGATGTGGCCGGGCGGGGTCATGTCACCGAGCACGAGCCCGGCGAGCGCCGGGTGCTGCTGCTGCCCCTCTGAGGTCGCGCAGTCCGTCGATCATGGTCGTGACGAGCCGCTCATAGGTCTGTCCCATGTCGTCGACGAGGCACATGTCGGAGAGCTCGAGGGCCACGGCGCCATGGGTGGCGGCCCACAGCTGCTGGGCGATGTCGCGAGGATCACCGTGGCGCAGCTCGCCCGCATGCATCGCTCGTTCCACGGCTCGGATGAGCACGCCGAAGGAGTCGGCGGCGATGAGGAGGGCGTCCCCGGTCGGGGTGAAGTTGGGGACCTCGCGCAGGAACATGAGCGAGTAGGTGGTGCGGTGCTCGAGGGCGAATCGTCGGTAGGCGACGAGCCCGGCCCGCAGCCCCTCGACCGGATCATCGATGTCGAGTCCGATCGAGACGGTGCGGGTGAGCTCGGCGAAGCCCCGTCGCAGCAGGACGTCGATGACGCCGTTCTTGTCGCCGAAGTGGTTGTAGATGCCCATCGGGGCGATGCCCGCCTCGGCGGCCAGGCCGCGGATGGTGAGCGCGGCGGGGCCGTCGTGGGCCAGCAGGCGCAGGGCGGCCCCGACCACGGCGTTCTCGATCTCGGTGGAGGGCGTTCGCTGACGGACCGCGGCCATGGGTGGACAATAGCAGAACAGCGTTCTACTGTTATGGCACGTTGTTCTTCCCATCGGGTCCCCGCCCGACTCCCCCCGAAGAGGTCCCCGCATGAACGCAGACGTCATCCACCGTCGACGCTGGCTCATCCTCGCCGTGCTCGCCGCGAGCGTCTTCCTCGTGGTGGTCGACAACACCATCGTCAACGTGGCGCTGCCCCGTCTGAGCAGTGATCTCGGCGCATCCACCACACAGCTGCAGTGGATCGTCGACGCCTACAGCCTGGTGTTCGCCGGCCTCCTCCTCGCCGGTGGCGCCATCGGCGATCGACTCGGTCGCAAGGGTGCGCTGCAGATCGGGCTCGTGATCTTCGCCGCCATGAGCACGCTGGGCGCCTTCTCGCAGAACTCCGGCCAGCTCATCGCCGCACGTGCCGCCATGGGCATCGGCGCCGCTCTCGTGTTCCCCGCCACGCTCGCGATCCTCACCAACGTGTTCACCGATCCCACCGAGCGGGCCAAGGCCATCGGGGCATGGTCGGCGGTGTCGGGTGCGGCGGTGGCGTTCGGTCCCATCACCGGTGGTCTGCTCCTCGAGCACTACTGGTGGGGTTCGGTGCTGCTGGTCAACCTCCCCATCGTGGCGGTGGCCCTCATCGCCGGTGCCATCCTCGTGCCCACATCGCGCGACCCCGAGGTCGGTCGCTTCGACATCCCCGGAATCCTGCTGTCGATCTCGGGCATCGGTCTGCTCGTGTTCACCGTGATCGAGGGACCGCACTGGGGCTGGACCTCCACCACCACGTTCGGCGGATTCATCCTCTCGCTCGTGCTGCTCGCCGGATTCGTGCTGCGCGAACTGCGCACCGATCACCCGATGCTCGACGTGCGCGTGTTCCGCATCGCCCGCTTCAGCGCCGCTGCCGGGTCCATCGCGGTGGCGTTCTTCGCGCTGTTCGGCTTCATCTTCCTGGCCACGCAGTACTTCCAGTTCGTGCGCGGCTACTCCACGCTCTCGGCCGGTCTGCACACCCTGCCGTTCGCCATCTTCGCCGGCATCACCGCACCGTTCGCCGCCCGGCTCGCCATGCGCTTCGGACCCCGGCGGGTGATCGCCACCGGTCTGTTGTCGATGTGTGTCGGTCTCGGCATCGCCAGCACGTTCACCGCCAGCACCTCGTACTTCGGTGTGGTCGTGTGGTCCATGGCCCTCATGGCCACGGGTCTCTCGCTCGTCACCTCACCGGCCACCGAAGCGGTCATGAGCTCCCTGCCGAAGGAGAAGGCCGGTGCAGGTGCAGCCGTCAACGACACCACCCGCGAGCTCGGTGGCACGCTCGGCGTGGCCGTCGTCGGCAGTGTGTTCGCCTCGGCCTACGCCCCGCGGATCGGCGAGTTCCTCGGGCAGTTCCCGGTCCCTGCCGAGGCCATCGCCGCAGCTCGCGATTCCGTGGCCGCCGCCATCGTGGTGGCCGGTCGGGCGCCCCAGGAGGTGCAGGCCTCCATCACCGCAGCGGCGTCCTCGGCGTTCATGGACGGCATGTCCGTCGGCTGTCTCGTGGCCGCCGGGGTCGCCCTCGTCGGGTCGATCACCGCGTTCCTCCTGCTCCCTGATCGCAACTCGATCTACGACCACCGCGAACCGATCGCCGCCGAGGGTCTCCATACTTGACCCATGCTCTGGCTCACCGGCGCCACCGGTCAGGAGGTCCACTCCATCGATGGCACTGCGCTGGGTCGGGTGATCGATCTCACGGTGCGGCTCGATCCGCAGCGCCCGATCCCGTTCGTGGCCCGGCTGCTGCTCGAACAGGGGCAGGGCACATCGGTGCTCGTCGACTGGAGCCGGGTCACGCAGTTCGAGCACGACAGGGTGGAACTGCGGAACGGCGATCTCGGCAGCGGTTTCCCGGCGGTCGCGGTGAGCGTCCAACTGGGGGTCGATGAACTGCTGCTGTGCCGCGACGTGCTCGACACGCAGATCGTCGATGTCGTCGGACATCGCCTCGCCCGGGTCGCCGATGTGGCGCTGGCGCGCACCGCCGATGATCGTCTCGAGGTGCTGGCGGTCGAGGTCGGGTTCCATCGGGTGCTGGAGAGACTCGGGCTGCGCTGGTTGGCCGATCGTTCCGCCGACGAGTCGATCTCCTGGGCCGATCTCCACCTCACCTCCGATCGCGGACATCTCGTGCAGCTGGGTTCCCCCGCCAGCGCCGTGCACCGGCTCACCGACGGTGATCTCGCCGCACTGGTGGCGCGGCTCGATCTCGACGCCGCCACCGAGGTCCTCGACGCCGCCGGACCGGCCCGCACCGCCGGTGCGATCACTCATGCGACCCTCCCCGTCGGCGAGCGACTCCTGCGAGCACTGCCCGATGACAGTCGAGCGCTCGTGCTGGAGCAGATGCCCGCCGACCACGCCCACCGCTGGCGCCATCGTGTGCGGCATCAACGACCGCTGCGGGGTCGTCGGTTCTTCCGGGGTGCGGGGTGGCGTCACCGGCATGGCACACCGCGGCATCCGAACTCCGCCGGCACCGATGGGTCAGGGGCTCGGTGAGGGGCATCGCCCGCCGACGTCTGGCGATCGGGGCGCTGTTCGCCGTGGTCGGTCCGGGACTCATCGCCGGTCTCTCCGACGATGACCCCGCCGGCATCACCACCTACTCGGTGCTCGGTGCCCAGCACGGCTATCAGCTGCTGTGGGTGCTGGCGCTGTCCACCGTCGCGCTCATCCTGTTCCACGGACTCGGTGCCCGCATGGGCGTGGTCACCGGTCAGGGGATCATCGGGCTGATCCGCCAGCGCTACGGCGTGAAGCTGAGCGGTGCAGCGCTCGTGGCGCTCGTGCTGGCCAATCTCGGCACCACCTGTGCCGAGTTCGCCGGACTGGCGGCGGGCTTCGAACTGTTCGGGATCGACCGCTCCCTCAGCGTGCCGCTCGCCGCGATCGGTGTCTCGGTGCTGGTGCTGCGGGGCAGCTTCCGTCGCATCGAGCACATCTTCGTGCTGCTCGCCTCGGTGTTCGTCGCCTACATCGCCTCGGGTCTGCTCTCGCATCCGGACTGGGGAGCCGCGGTGCACGGCCTCGTCGTCCCCACCATGCCGTTCACCCGTGACGCGTTCGTGATCATCACCGCCACGGTCGGCACCACGCTCGCCCCGTGGGGTCTGGCGTTCATCCAGTCCTATGCGGTCGACAAGCACCTGCGGCCCGAGGATCTCCGCTACGAACGCATCGATGTCATCGCCGGGTCCATCCTCACCGGTGTCGTCGGGTTCTTCGTGGTGATCGCCTGCGCCGCCACGCTGCATCGCGACGGCCTGTCCATCGACACCGCCGCCGACGCCGCCCGGGCGCTCGAACCGCTGGCCGGTGGCGCCGCCGGCACCCTCTTCGGTGTCGGGCTCATCGGTGCAGCGGTGCTGGCGGCCTCGATCCTGCCGTTGTCCACGGCCTATTCGGTGTGCGAGTACATCGGTGTCGAAGCCGCGCTCGATGATCGCTACGCCGAGGCCAAGCCGTTCTATCTGACCTTCGGCGTCGTGGTGCTGGTGGCCGCCGGGCTGGTGCTCATCCCCGGGGCACCGCTGGTCACCATCCTCGTCATCACTCAGGTGCTCAACGCCGTGCTCCTGCTCCCGTTGCTGGTGTTCCTGCTCGGCGTGGCCCGGGATCGTGACCTCATGGGGGAGTGGGTCGCCGGTCGGGCTGCGGTGGTCGCGTACGCCATCACCATCGCCGTGGTGGGAGCCTGCGTCATCGGACTGCTCATCACGATGATCCTCTGAGCGAGTCCGACGCCGGTCGCCGGTCGCTCGATCCTCAGCCGGCGCTCGACCCTTGATCGACCACCGGCCTCCGTCGGTCGACAGGTGGGTCGTGCGGGCGCCATCATCTCCGCCATGGGTCTGTCGAGCGTGCGTTCCGTTGTCCGCTTCGGACGCCTCGAGACCGACCCCGTGCGACGACGCCTGGCCCGGGCGGCGTCAGTGGCTGATCTCCGACTGATAGCGAAGCGTCGACTGCCGGGTGGATGTTTCGACTACATCGATGGCGGTGCGGAGGACGAACGCACGCTCGCCGCCAACGCACGTGCGTTCGCCGACCTGCAGTTCCGTCCACGGGTCCTCCGGGGTCTCGGGTCGGTCGACATCTCGACCGACATCCTCGGTCGGCAGGCGACCATGCCGCTCGTGCTCGCCCCCACCGGGTTCACCCGCATCGCCGATCCGCAGGGCGAGCTCGCCGTGGCCCGCGCCGCGGCGCGAGCCGGTGTGCCGTACACGCTGTCCACGCTCGCCACCCGGTCCATCGAGGAGGTGCGCTCGGTGAGCGATGGCCGCCTGTGGTTCCAGGTCTACGCCTGGCGAGACCGCGCACTCGTGGCCGAGATGGTCCAGCGGGCGGCGGACTGTGCGTATGAGGCGCTCGTGCTCACCGTGGACACGGCGGTGTTCGGTCGGCGTGAGCGTGATGTGCGCCGCGGATTCTCGCTGCCACCCACGATCGGAGCGGGAACGATCATCGACGGGCTGCGCCATCCCACCTGGACCCTTGCCTTCCTGCGCAACGAGCCCATCCGGTTCGCAAACGTGCTGGGCCGCTCGGTGGGCGACGGCTCCTCACCGGTGAACCTCTCCGACTACATCAACAGTCAGTTCGATCCGGCGCTGGCATGGAGCGATGTCGAATGGCTGCGGTCCATCTGGAACGGCCCCATCATCGTGAAGGGGATCCAGTGCGTCGACGACGCGGTCATCGCCGCTGATCTCGGTGTCGATGCGATCGTCCTGTCCAACCATGGCGGTCGCCAGCTCGACGGTTCGCCGGCCACCCTCGGCCTCGTCGCCCCCGTGGCCGATGCCGTGGGCGGTCGCACCCAGATCATCTGCGACGGTGGTGTGCGGCGGGGCAGCGACATCGTGAAGGCGGTGGCCGCCGGCGCCGACAGCGTCATGGCCGGACGCGCCTACCTCTACGCGCTCGGCGCGGCCGGTGAGCTCGGCGTCGACACCCTGCTGGGCTGGTGGCGCGAGGACATGCGTCGCACGATGAGTCTCATCGGCGCCGGGTCGATCGCCGAACTGGATCGGTCGTTCCTCGACCTGTAGCTCGCCGCTCGTCTCCCGCTCGTCAGGCTGCCCGTCAGGTCGCCCGACATATCACCCGGGCGGTCGATCAGGTGGTGACCGAGCCGCCGTTCACGGCGATGGTCTGTCCGGTGATCCACTCCGCCTCGTCGGAGGCGAGGAACACACAGGTGACCCCGATGTCGCGGCCGGTGCCGAGACGACCGACCGGCACCTGCTTCGCCATCGCAGCAGTGACCGTGCGCGCCTGTTCGTCGTCATCGCGGGCCATGAGCCCGAGGGCGAGCGTGTTGGCAGTGACCCCGCTGCGAGCGGTCTCGACGGCGAGATGGCGCATGAAGCTGATGGCACCGCCCTTGCCGGCGCCGTACATCGACACCCCGATGTTGAGCCCCTGGGTACCGGCACCCGAGGAGATGGTGATGACCCGTCCCCAGCCGCGCTCGCACATCGCGTCGATGGTGGCGCTCACGCAGTTGATGACGCCGTAGAGGTTCACATCGACGTAGGCCGCCCACTCCGCCGGGTCCATGTCACGGAACTTCACCGGCCGCATCGAGGGCGGGATGCCGGCGTTGTTCACGAGGATGTCGATGGGACCGACCGTGGCGACCGCCTGCTCGACCGCCGCCGTCACAGCCCCGCGATCGGCGACGGAGAAGGGGAGTGCATGCGCGTTCGGGCCCAGCGCCGTGGCCGCTGCCTCGGCCCGCTCGGGCACGAGATCGTTCACGAACACCGTGGCACCGGCCTCGAGCAGGGTGGCGGCGATACCGAGGCCCACCCCCTGTCCGGCGCCGGTGACGAGCGCTGTTCTTCCGCTGAGATCGAACATGGGAGTCCTCAGTTCTCGGGGGGAAGGGTGAGTGCGCGACCGAATCGAGCGGCCATGTCGGCCCAGCCCCTCTTGGTGCGGGGCTCGATGCCCACCGCTTCGAGCACGCCGAGTCCGACCTCGGCCGCCCAGGTGTAGAGCACGGCCGAGCGCAGGTCGACCGACGGATCGATGCCGAGCTCGGTGCGCGTGGCCTCGTACCCGGCGATCCAGCTCTCGATGTGCGCCAGCTGCTCATCGCGGAGACGGTCCCGGGTCTCCTCATCGGTGAGTGCCGCCGCCGCACCCTGGAGGATGAGCGCTCGCAGCGAGCGTCGACGGGAATAGTCGTAGGACTTGCTCCGCAGGATGCCCACATGCGCCGGCGCGTCGGGGCGGACCCGGGGAAGCGTCTCGAGCAGGGTGTCGGTGCGCGAACTGATCGCCTCGGCCAGCAGTTCAGCCTTGTTGCGGAAGTGTCCGTAGATCGCACCGGTGGTGAGCGAGGCCTCCCGGGCGACATCACGGATCGAGGTCTGGAGGTATCCGCGCTCGGCGAACATCTCGGCGGCGAGTTCGATGAGCGCGGCGCGGGTGGCCACTCCCTTGGCGCTGGGCGGCTTCTGTTTCGTTCGTGGTCCGCGAGGTCGAGGAGTGTTCGGTGCGGTGGTCATGACCCTCGCATTCTTGTGCATGCGGGCCGATCGCCGCGGTGGCCGATCCTGATTCCCGCGCGTCTCGAGGGATCACTCGACCAGTGACCGGAACCTTCGGTCACAGAAGATAACAGCGATATATAGTTCGGGTTCACGCCGTATCTGAGGGAACTGGGGGTCGAGGGATGGATGAGTACATCGAACAGATGAACCGGGCGCTCCGTCCGGTGGCGCCACCGAGGATCATCGAGGGTGTCTATTCCGAGGACCAGTTCCGGCGACTCCAGGAGATCATCAAGCGCGAGGGCCCCTGGCCGACCATCGCCGCTCATCACTTCCAGTCCGTCGAGGAACTCATCGCCACCGTCACCGGCGTCGTGCCCGACGATCTCCAGCTCACGCTCGACGACATCGCCTCTCCCCAGTTCCGTGGTTTCTATGCACAGAACTCGGTGAGCTTCCATCCGGAGATCAACGACTGCTTCTACAACGATCCCTTCCTCGAGCTGGTCAAGGACTACTGGGGTGCGAAGTACGCGAAGCCGACGATGATGCTGTTCAACGTCTGCGGCCCGTACCCCGCCTCCTCACCGCCGCCGGCGCATCTCGATGCGGTCACGTTCCGCGGCGTCCGCTACGAGAACGCACCCGTCTGGCTCATGAACTGCATGGCGAAGTCGGGTCTGTTCACCGACCACCTCGTGAAGATGGCCCAGGTCATCGCATGGTGGTACGCCGGCGAGAACGGCACCTTCACCTACTGGCCCGATGGACCCACCGGTGATCCGAAGGTCCTCGGACATCCGCTCTGGAACAAGGGTGTGGTGGTCCAGAACGAGCTGATGTTCCATCGCGGTGATCCGGTGGGCGCCTTCGACTCACCGCCGATCTCGAATCTCAAGCACCTGTCGCAGATGGGCTACGACGCCGACGATGACCTGTGGCACATCTACACCGACGGAGTGCCGGTCCACGCCTACCGACCGCAGGACATGCGCTTCCTCGTGCACTGGAACGCCGAGGTGTACGCCGACATGGATGAGGTGCGGAAGGTGATGGACCACACCGATGACCTCACGATCGACGAAGCCATCGGTCGCCTTCTCGACGACATGCGGAGCCGGGGGATGAAGGTCGCTGAACCCTCCGATCCACTCCATGACACCGAGTTCATCCGTGCTGTCGTGAGCACCTACACCATCGCCCCCACCACCGAGTGGCTGGAATTCCCGGCCGCCTGATCCATCGAACCGGGAGGACCCCATGATCGAACCAGCAGCACTCCAGCAGTTCATCTCGCACTGGTGGTACGCCTATGACAACGCGCTGTACACGGAATGGCCGGCGATGTTCACCGAGGACGCGCACTTCGTGTGTCGAACCGACACGGGGCAGACCGACTACGAGGAGTTCGTGCGTGCCGATGTCTCCGGTCGCGATGCGGTGCTCGCATGGCAGACCGCGCATCGCAAGGGCAGCCCCTCGCCGCTCCGCCACAACGCCGAGAACGTCCATATCGTGTCGGCCGGTGGTGACGAGGCGGCGTTCCGCTCGTACATCTGGGTCACCCAGATCGTCGGAGGGACGCCATCGCCGCTGTCCACTGCTCGTGTGACCGGAACTGTCCGATCCACCGATGGTCAGCTCGCGTTCTCGGAGCTCGTCGTGATCCTCGACACCGAGGAATCCACGGTGCTCGGCGATCGTCGGATCTCCTGACATGGCGGCCGGGGAACTGTTCGATCTGACCGGAAGGGTCGCTGTGGTCACCGGGTCGACCAAGGGGATCGGTCGCGCCATGGTCCAGGGACTCGCCGAGGCGGGAGCGAAGGTCGTGGTGAGCTCTCGCAAGCAGGAACTCTGCGATGAGGTGGCTGCCGAGGTGGCCGCTTCCACCGGTGTGGAGACCTTCGGACTCGCGTGTCATGTCGGGGACTGGGAGGGCATCCCGTCGTTCGTCGAGGCGGTGGTCGAGCGCTTCGGCACCATCGACGTGCTCGTCAACAACGCCGGCATCAATCCGGCGCCGGTCACAGTCTCGGACATGTCGATCGAGTACTGGCGCAAGGTGTTCAACGTCAATCTCGAGGGTCCGCTGCGCATGGCCCAGCAGGTTGCACCGGTCATGCGCGACCACGGTGGTGGTTCCATCATCAACATCGTCACGATGGCTGCGTACTCGGGTGGTCCCAACGTGTGCGCCTACGGTTCCTCCAAGGCGGGCCTGATCAATCTCACGAAGTCCATGTCACAGGAGTGGGCTCCATGGAAGGTGAGGGTCAACGCGCTGTGTCCGGGGCCGTTCATGACCGAGATGGTCGCCGGTGCTGAACGGGTGCGGGAGGGCTTCATCGACCTCATCGCTGATGGCACGCTCATGAAGCGCGTGGCCGCCGCCGAGGAGATCATCGGCCCGGTCCTGTACCTCGCGAGTGACGCGTCCTCCTATGTCACCGGCGATGAGATCTCTGTGTCGGGCGGCATGCAGAAGTAGCAGAATGCACGGAACCGCAGCGGCACCAGTCCCACGAGGACCTGTCCGGGAAGAGGGAACCACCATGTACAGCGATCAGGATCTGGCCAAGCTCACCGAGGAGTTCGTGGAGATCAACCGCGACATCCTCGACGATCAGTTCGCCCTGCGTGGCGCCCAGTTCGACTGCGGTCTCGCCATGGTGCACTTCCCCGAGGGGTACGGCGGGCTCGGCGGCAACCGTGGCCAGCAGGCCGTCATCGATGGCGTGCTGCGTTCGCACGGCGTGCACTACGAGGATCTGCGCATCAACCCGATCGGCATCGGCATGGGCGCACCCACGCTGCTCATGTTCGGTTCCGAGGAGCTCAAGGCCAAGCACATCCGCCCGATCTTCACCGGCGAGGAGATCTGGTGTCAGCTGTTCTCCGAACCGACCCACGGATCCGATGTGGCCGGTATCCCGAGCCGTGCCATCCGTGATGGTGATGAATGGATCGTCAACGGACAGAAGGTCTGGACAACTCTCGCCCATGTGTCGAGCTACGGCATGCTGCTCACCCGCACCGACCCCGATGTGCCCAAGCACAAGGGGCTCAGCTACTTCGTGCTCGACATGCACGCTCCGGGCGTCGAGGTGCGCCCGCTGTTCCAGATGACCGGTGAGGCCGAGTTCAACGAGGTCTTCCTCACTGATGTGCGCATCCACGATTCGCTCCGCCTGGGCGAGCCCGGCAATGGCTGGAAGGTCGCCATCACGACGCTCATGAACGAGCGGGTCGCGCTCTCCGGTGGTGCGGCGCCGCGCGGGTCCGGTCCCATCCGCGATCTCGTCTCGCTGTGGAACGAGCGTCGCGATGCGCTCACCGCCACCGAGCGCATCATCTGGCGCGATCGCGTGGCCGAGCTGTGGATCCAGGGCGAGATCATCCGACTCACCAACGCCCGGGCCAAGGCCGCTGCGGTCGGCGGCAGCCCCGGCCCTGAGGGATCAGTCGGCAAGCTCGCCTCGGCCGAGTTCTCGAAGCGTCTCAACGAGGCGATCGTCGAACTCGAGGGCGCCGACGGCATGATCCACGAGCCCGGCTATCCGCTCACGCGCTCGTCGGATTCCATGCGCACCCGCACCGGTCGATTCCTGCGTTCTCGGGCCAACACCATCGAGGGCGGCACCTCCGAGATCATGCGCAACATCCTCGCCGAACGCGTGCTGGGCCTTCCCGGCGACGTGCGCGTCGACACAGATGTGCCCTGGAGCGATATCCCCCGCTGAGAATCCGAGCACCCCGGGCGCGGAACAAATAGGATAACGGCGTTATCTACAGCGACCTCCACCCTCACGAGGGGCGAGGTGGATCCGGGGGGATCATGAAGCGTTCTCATGTTGTTCTTCTTGCTGCGGCGCTGAGCATCAGTCTTCTGGCCGGCGCGTGCGGCCGCAGCAGTTCCGACAGCGCCGCTGGCGGCTCCACCCCGAGCGCGGTCGACGCGAAGTGCAAGGGCGCTTCGCTCGAGGCCACCGAGATCGGTGTCACCTCCTCCGAGATCACCGTCGAGGTCATGGCCGACACCGGCTCACCTCTGGCCCCGGGCCTGTTCCAGGGCAACGTCGACGGCATGAACGCGTTCGCCAAGTACGTCAACGCCAACGGTGGCATCGGCTGTCGCCAGCTCAAGGTCGAGGCATGGGACTCCAAGCTGAGCCCCGAGGAGTCCAAGAACGGCATCATCAACGCGTGCGCCACGGCGCTGGCCATGGTCGGCGGCAACTCGATCTTCAATCCGGACACCTCGGTGCTGGGCAACTGCGCCGACAAGGCCGGCCAGCCGGTCGGGCTCCCCGATTTCGCAGCGCTGGCCAACGACATCAACGAGGCCTGTGCCCGCACGACCTGGAACGTGCAGGTCGTGGCCGAACCCTGCAACGCCGATGGCACGCCGCCGAAGGGACCACGCGATGTGAAGTCGTTCCAGGGCGCCAACCAGTACTACGCCGCCCAGAACCCCGGTCTCACCGGGCTGTGGTTGGTGCCTGGCGATCTGCCCACCACCATCCAGTCGGCCACCTATCAGGTGGTCGCCACCCAGGCCGCCGGGATCGCCGCTGAACCGGTGAAGGCGGCCTCCGCCTCGACCCAGGCCGGCTACACCGAGTTCGTCCAGCAGCTGAAAGACATGAAGGGCACCTACGTCTACAACGGGGGCGCCGACGGCAACATGATCAAGATGCGTAAGGAGACCGCTGCGCAGGGCTACGACGGTGTGAAGGTCTGGGCCTGTTCGCTCGCCTGTTACACCGACAACTTCAAGGCCCAGGGTGCGGCCATGGACAACACCTATGTCTGGACCCAGTTCCTGCCGTTCGAGGAGGCCGACACCAACCCTGCGCTCAAGGCCTACGTCGACGCTGTCGGCGGCAAGCCGGACTCCTTCGGCATCCAGGCCTGGCAGGCCGGCATGGTCTTCAAGGAGACCATCGACCGCATCGTGGCCGCCAAGGGGCCCAACGCCATCACCCGGTCCAGCGTCATCGACTCCATGATGACCGTCACCGATTTCACTGCTGGCGGCATGATGGCTCCCAAAGGCCCGAAGGACTTCTCCGACTGCTTCGTGCTGATGCAGTTCAAGGACGGGGCGTTCACCCGCATCAACGGTGAGCGCGGGAAGTTCGTGTGCGATCCGACATTCGTCGTGACCACCCCGAACTTCGATCCTGCTGCGGAGGCCGCGAAGATCAAGTGATCAGGCACTCGCTCCGGCCGGGTTGAGGAACTCTGCTCCGTCGTCGTCGAGGTGGACGCTGATGATGAACCGGGTCGGTCGTTTGCCGAGATCCACCGGTGCGATCGCCAGCTGCGCATCGAGGCGTTCCCGGAACGTATCGGCGTCCATCGTCCCCATGCCGACCAGAAGGAAGTCGTCGGCCGAACCGCGTGCCAGCAGATCGCCCGGCGCGACAAGGGCGCCGAGAGCCCTCGCCACCGAGGTGAGCAGTTCGGCGATGTAGGAGCTCCCGTAGTCGAGCCGCAGCGATGCGAGGTCGTCGATCCCGACGCGGGTCAGATGGACGGGCGTGCCGGTGGATCGGCCGAGGGCGAACAGGTTGGGGCCGAGTGTCCACAGCGCATCGAGCGACAGCACGCCGGTGAGCGGGTCGGTGGTGGGATGTCGGGTGAGTTCGAGGGTCGCAGCGGTGGTCTCATCGATGGCCACGCGACGGAGGTGCATCACGATGAGTCCGCCGAAGGTGGCGCTGAGGATGGCGAAGAGCGAGGCGAGACTGTCGGAACCCTGGTCCACGATCACCGCAGCCATGATCGCCACCGAACAGAGTGCGGAACTCACGAGACTGGCCGACCATGTGAGGGCGATGGGCGGGATGAGGACGAGCACGATGATCGCGTCGGCGAGATCGAGTGGGACGCGATCACCGATCGAGTGGATGCACTGGAAGATCACGAATGCTGTGGCCAGCAGGGCCCAGAGCCAGATGGCGACCCGTGGGCGCTCCCGGTGGCGGCCGAGCGTGATCGACATGATGATGCCGGTGAGGCCGAAGCCGACGCTCACACAGGTGAGCGGGATCGACACATGGGGGAAGATCGCCAGCTGGGCGACGTTGACCGCCACCACCTGGATGCCCAGCAGGCCGAGGGCCCGATGCACCGATCGGCGGGCCACTGCGAGTCGTGCATCCGCAAACGGATCGCCCGAGGGTTCGACCGTGTCGAACTCGGGCTCGCGGATCCTGGTCGCAGGATGGAGCGGGGAGTCCTCGCCCGGTGCGCGCAGCAGGGCACGGACCTGACGGGGGTGCATCTGGCGGGGCCAGGGCACGAACTTGGCCAGCGTGAGACCGAGGTAGATCAGCGTGTTGATCGCCACGAACAGCGAGAAGACCCGGAACCAGGTGGAGTCGAGGATGTCCGCATCGAGCAGGATGCCGGCGAGGATCATGCGTCGACCCGTTCGGAGCCCGGGATCGGGGCATGGCTGACGTGGCCCCACCCGGCTCTGCGGTTCAGCAGGATGTTGATCAGGCAGGTGACGAACACGAACTGCTGGAACACGTCGTAGGCGAGTTCCGGCAGCAGCGCGGCCGCAAGCAGTCGTCCCCGCCATCCCGCCGACCATGCGGTGGCGATCCGCTCGACGAGGAACACCGAGCCGATGAGCAGCCAGAACGGGAACCAGATCCAGTCGTCCACCGCCAGCACGGTGATCGCGATGAGCACGAGGAACGCGTTGAGGGCGACGGTGCCGTAGCCGATGCCGATCTGCTGGCCCCAATAGCGAAGGGTGCCACGGGTGAGTCCGTAGGAGGCGAGGTTCTCGAGGGCGCCGCGCTGCCAGCGCTGACGCTGCCGGAACAGGCTGCGCACATCCGGCATCAGTTCGGTCGTGACCCGGCACTGCTCGGGCGAGGCCATGGTGGCGCCGAGGGTCTTGAGCGCCATGGTGAGTTCGTTGTCCTCGGTGAGCACGCCGGCGTCGTAGACCTCGCCGCTGGTGCCGGGGAGATGGAGGCCGCGCGCGGCGGCGACATCGAGCAGCGCATCGGACCGGAACATCGTGGCGGTGCCGGTGAGCACGAACACCCGGCCCCGTCGCTGATGGATCTGCAGGCTGTAGCGCGTGTACTCATTGCGCTGGAGCTGTCCGATGATCCCGTGGCCGTCCTCCCCGTAGAACACCCCGCCGACCGCCGCGAGTTCGGGGTCGTTCTCGAGATGGGCGGCGCCGACCTCCAGGAACCGTTCGTCGAGCCGGGTGTCGGCATCCATCACGAGCACGACGTCGCGGGCGTCGAGCCGGGGGAGCAGTCCGGAGAGGGCCTGGTTCAGCGCTCCCGCCTTGCGCTGATCGTTGTCCACGGTGGTGAACACATCGACACCCATCGCACGCGCCACGGCTTCGGTCCGATCCGTGCAGTTGTCGGCGACCACGATGACCCGATCCGGTGGCCGCGACTGCTGGCCGAGCGCCTCGAGGGTGGCGGGCAGCGATGCCTCCTCATCGTGTGCCGGGATGACGACGGTGATGACGACGGGTTCTCCCGCCACCGGGAGGTGCCCGGATCGTTCACGCAGCTGCTGCAGCCGGACCCGGCGCGGGTTGATCGAGAGGAACGCGGCGATGGCCTCGAGTGCGAGACAGCATGCGGCGATGACTCCGATGGCGAGGAGGGCGATGGCGACGACGCCCATGCTCGGTGCGGAACGGGAGATCAGGATGCGGTGCCCGGCCACGGTGATGGCATGTGGGGCGGTGCTGTCGGCGATCGGCTGGTTGTCGACTGCGAGCACGGAGATGACGAGGATCACGAGGGTGATCGTGCTGATCACGAGCGCGACGACGAGACGGCCGAAGAACGCCGAGGGTTCCGTCCTCGGCCGCGGTGGTTCCGCGGGAGAACCGCCAGTGAAAGGTGCAGAGCCGCCCGGGTGCCTCATCTGTGAAGAAACTATAGGACCACGCGATCGGGCCCATCCAACGGGGAGGAGGTCAGGTGAGCGGCTGGCCGTCGAGGCCG
>CANFHM010000036.1 GCA_947446975.1 Microthrixaceae bacterium | reverse complement strand
CCGCAGCATGGATCGCCCTGCGCACTGGGTTGGTCATCACATCCCCGATCGGCGTCGGGCTCCCCGCTGGAGTCCGGACCCCGCCAACCTTAGGTTCCTGCGGGTCCGTGGTCGTCGCCGTCACCCGGTGTCGTGATCGTCGTGATCGTGGTGATCGACACGATCGACGACATGCGGCGGTCCGGGGCGGGCAGAATCGCTCCATGACCGATCTCTCCAAGCTCGACGTCGATGAGGTGCTCGCCGAGAGCTCCCGACGCACCGGCGGACTCACCGATCTCGGGGCCGGACCATTCGTCGAACCGCTCGGCCTCTTCATGGAGTCGTTGCATCGCGACGCCCGGCTCAACGACCTCGGTGCCCTCATCGCCAGTGAGCGGGCGCTCATGCACACGGTGAACCGGCTCGGCTACGTCGAGGATCGCAAGAGGTTCCCGGCGATCGCCGACCAGCGGATCGTGAAGCCGGTGTTCATCATCGGAATGCCGCGCACCGGCACCACCATCCTCCACGACATCCTGGCCAAGGACCCGGCCAACCGGGCGCCGATGACCTGGGAGACGATGTTCCCGTCACCACCGCCGCAGCGAGCGACCTTCCGCACCGATCCGCGCATCGAGCAGTGCGCCGCGCTCTTCCCGGCCCAGCAGGAGCAGAACCCGGGGTTCGAGGCGATCCATCCGACCGGTCCGGAGCTCACCCAGGAATGCGTCGTGATGATGGGCGAGGCGATGTGCACGCCTCTGTTCCACAACCAGTTCCGCGTGCCCACCTTCGAGGACTGGGTGGATCTCGAGGCCGACTGGTCACATGTGTACGACTTCCATCACATGCAGCTGCAGCATCTGCAGTCCGGGTACGAGGGTGATCGCTGGGTGCTCAAGACCGGAGCCCACCTGTGGGGTCTCGAGCATCTGCTGGCCACCTATCCCGATGCCCGCATCGTGTTCACCCATCGTGATCCGGTGAAGTCCATGACCTCCTACGCCAGCCTCACCACCAAGGTGCGGTCGGTGGGCAGCGATCACGTGGACCCCGCCGAGGTGGCATCGGACTGGATCCCGCGTCTGCAGCGGGTGCTCACCCGGGGCATCCGGGTGCGGGCCGAGAACACCTATCCCGATGCCGTGTTCCACGACATGATGTTCCGCGACTTCATCACCGATCAGTTCGGTGTCGTCGAGCAGATCTACGACGCCTTCGACATCCCCATGTCGGCGGAGGGAGCCGCAGCGATGCAGTCGTTCATCGCCGCCAATCCCCCGGGTGTGCACGGCGTGCATCGCTACACCCCCGAGGAGTACTCCATCGATCCGGCGCAGGTGCGGGCGGACTTCCGCGAGTACATCGAGCACTTCGATCTGCCGCCCGAGTGACCCGCGGGCGGTGATCCAGCTGCGGAACCAGCGCCGCCGGTTCAGTCGACGATGATGACCACGCGACCGACCGTGGCCCGGTCGGCCATGGCGGTGATCGCCTGCGGCAGCTCCTCGAACGACGGCGTGGCGCCGACCACCGGGCGGACGCCGCCGCTGCGCACGGCATCGAGGATCTCGCGCATGGCGAGCGCACCGAGGGAGGTGGGGGCGACGTTCCAGCCCAGGGCGCCCTTGAGCATCGCGATCATGTCGTCGGATGTGTAGTTCAGCAGCACACCGCAGAGCTTGAAGTTCCCCATGGCGATGCGACGGGGCACGATGAACGCCTCATCGGCCACGGCCTTGTTCGAGGCGAATCCCATCATCAGATAGCGGCCGTTGTAGGCGATGCACTTCATCGAGGCATCCATGACGGCCTCGCCGACGTTGTCGAACACCACGTCGACACCCCGACCACCGGTGTGCTCCAGCACGACCTGCACGAGATCCTCGGTGGTGTAGTCGATGGCGACGTCGGCGCCGAGGTCGCGGCACAGCTGGGCCTTCTCCGCCGAACCGCATGTGGCGAACACCGTGGCACCGGCGAGCTTGGCGAGCTGGATGGCTGCGGAACCCGAACCGCCCGCACCGGCGTGGATGAGCACGGACTCCCCGGCCCGCAGATCGGCACGGTCGATCAGCCCGAGCCAAGCGAGATGGAACGGGAACAGCAGTGCCGCGGCGCCGGGCAGCTCGACGTCCGCGGGCACCTCGAACACGCCGGTGGCCGGGCAGATCGCGTACTCGGCGAACCCGCCGTGGGCCTGGCGGGTGATGGCGGCGACCCTCCGACCGAGCAGCGCCTCGGCACCGGTGCCGCCGGCGATGACCTCGCCGAACACCTCCATCCCCGGGCTGTAGGGGAAGGTCGGCGGCGCCATCATGTTGCCGCCCGTGATGCGTTCGAGGTCGTTGAGGTTGAGCGGGATGGCCCGCACCCGGATGAGGACCTCGCCGGGTCCGGGTTCGGGCACCTCGACGGTCTCGAGGCGCAGGACCTCCAGCGGTGCGCCGTACGCGTGCACCCGCCAGGCCCGCATCGAGGCCGGGGCCGGAACGGCGTCGGTCATGGTGTCGGTCATCGATCCCCCTGAGAACAGGCTCTGATGTTGCCACGACGGGCTCGGGCCAGCTGTGGATGAAGGTGAATCGGACGGGGCGGGGGCCGTAGAGTCATGGGCTGTTCGTCCGTCGACCCCGGAAAGACCATGGCTGAGACCCCCCACACCATCATCTACACCCAGACCGACGAGGCCCCGGCGCTGGCCACCGCCTCGTTCCTGCCGATCATCAGCGCGTTCTCGAGCGTCGCCGGTGTCGGGGTGGAGCTGCGCGACATCTCCCTCGCCGCCCGTGTGCTCTCGCAGTTCCCGGAGTCACTCACCGAGGACCAGCGGGTGAGCGACGATCTCGCCGAGCTCGGTGAACTGGTCACCCGGCCCGAGGCCAATGTCATCAAGCTCCCGAACATCTCGGCGTCGATCCCGCAGCTCAAGGCCACCATCGAGGAGCTGCAGGCCGGTGGCTACGCCGTGCCCGACTACCCCGACGATCCCCAGACGCCGGCTGAGGTCGAGACCAGGGCCCGCTACGACAAGGTCAAGGGCTCCGCGGTCAATCCGGTGCTGCGCGAAGGCAACTCCGATCGACGCGCACCGGCGTCGGTGAAGAACTACGCCCGCAGCCATCCCCATTCGATGGGGGCGTGGTCTTCGGAGTCGAAGACCCATGTCTCGCATATGCAGGCGGGGGATTTCCGCTCGAACGAGCAGTCGGTCACCATGGCCGGCCCCGACACCCTGCGGATCGAACTGCATGGCGACGACGGTCAGGTCACCCCGCTCAAGGCGGCACTTCCCGTCATCGCCGGTGAGATCATCGACGCCACGGTGATGAGCGCCGCGGCGCTCACGGCGTTCCTCGCCGAGCAGGTCGCCGATGCGAAGGCACGGGGTGTGCTGTTCTCCGTGCACCTCAAGGCCACGATGATGAAGGTCTCCGATCCGATCATCTTCGGTCATGCCGTGAAGGCGTTCTTCGGCGAGGTCTTCACGAAGCACGCCGCCACCTTCGATGCGCTCGGTGTCTCCGCCAACGATGGCATGGGCGACCTCCTCAATCGCATCGCGTCGCTGCCCGAGACCGAACGCGCCGCCATCGAGGCCGATATCGCCGCCGCCATCGCCGCCGGTCCGGCGCTCGCCATGGTCGACAGCGACAAGGGCATCACCAACCTGCATGTGCCCAGCGATGTCATCGTCGACGCCTCCATGCCGGCCATGATCCGCACCTCCGGCCAGATGTGGAACGCCGCCGGCGAGCAGCAGGACACCAAGGCCGTCATCCCCGACTCCAGCTACGCCGGTGTCTACGACGTGGTCGTGAAGGACTGCATCGCCAACGGTGCGTTCGATCCCGCCACGATGGGTTCGGTGCCCAACGTCGGGCTCATGGCCCAGAAGGCCGAGGAGTACGGCTCGCATGACAAGACCTTCGAGATCGCCGCACCCGGTGTGGTGAAGGTGCTCGACGGCAGCGGTGCCACGCTCATCGAGCACCGCGTCGAGGCCGGCGACATCTGGCGCGCCTGTCAGACCAAGGACGCCGCCGTCCGCGACTGGGTGAAGCTCGCCGTCACCCGGGCCCGCGCGACGGGCGCACCGGCCGTGTTCTGGTTGGACGAGTCGCGGGCCCACGACGCCCAGCTCATCGCCAAGGTCGCTGCGTACCTCCCCGAGCACGACACCTCGGGTCTCACCATCGAGATCATGACTCCCGAGGCCGCCACGGCGTTCTCGCTCGAGCGCATCCGTCGCGGTGAGGACACCATCTCGGTCACCGGGAACGTGCTGCGCGACTACCTCACCGATCTCTTCCCGATCATGGAGCTCGGCACCAGCGCCAAGATGCTCTCGATCGTGCCGCTCATGAACGGTGGTGGTCTGTTCGAGACCGGTGCCGGCGGTTCCGCTCCGAAGCATGTGCAGCAGCTCGTCAAGGAGAACTACCTGCGCTGGGATTCACTCGGTGAGTTCCTGGCGCTCGCCGCATCGCTCGAGCACCTCGCCGTGGTCGGCGACAACGCTCGTGCGCAGTCACTCGCCGATGCACTCGATCTGGCCACCGGACGCCTGCTCGACGAGAACCGTTCGCCGGCCCGACGCGTCGGTCAGCTCGACAACCGGGGGAGCCACTTCTACATCGCGCTCTACTGGGCCCAGGCACTGGCCGCCCAGACCAGCGATGCGGCCCTCGCCGAGCTGTTCACCCCCGTGGCGGCGGCGCTGGCCGAGAACGAGCAGGTGATCGTCGGTGAACTCAACGCCGTGCAGGGTTCCCCCGCCGACATCGGTGGGTACTACTTCCCCGATCCGGCACTCGTCGCCTCGGTGATGCGACCCAGCGCCACGTTCAACGCCATCATCGACTCCTTCGGCGCCCAGGAGTAGCCATGAGCCACATCCCGGATCCACCCCAGCCGCCTCCTCCCGCAGGATCGCAGCAGCCGGCTCCGGGATGGTGGCTCGCCTCCGACGGTCAGTGGTATCCGCCGACCTCGGTCCCCGGGCCCACGCCACCACCCCCTGCAGCCCCCGGCCAGCCGGCCCCGTACGTGCCCGGTGCACCGATGCCGAAGTCGCGCACCACCGCCGGCATCCTCGGGATCCTGCTCGGTGGTTTCGGGGTGCATCGGTTCTATCTGGGCTACACCTCGATCGGCCTGCTGCAGATCCTCGTCACCCTGCTCACCTGCGGTGTCGGATCGGTCTGGGGTCTTGTCGAGGGCATCCTCATCCTCGTGAAGAACGAGAACTTCCTCACCGACGCGAACGGCGTGCCCCTCATCGACTGATCGACTGGAGCCGGCCAGCCGGTTCAGGGCTGCGGCAGCACCGAGGCGTTGGCGATCGAGATCTGCTCGACCGCGGTGCGCAGCAGGGCGAGTTCGTCCTCGGCGAGGTCGGGATCGACCACGTCGAGCCATCCCTGCCGGCCGAACATCACTGGCGCAGCCGCCACACCGTGCAGATCGTGGAACTCACCGTCGAGCTCGACCTGCAGCGAGAGCACCTCGGACCGGCCGTCGAGGGCCACGGCCAGCACCTCGGCCACGGCATGGGCGGTGACGATCTCCGTGGTGTGTCCGGCGGTGAAGTGCACGAGGAAGGGCTTGAGCGCAGCGCGGAGATCCGGGGGGAGCTCGGCGACACGCGTGAACGCCTCGTGGACACGGGAGTCTGCGACGAGCGCGAGGAGTTCAGCTCGATATCCGACGATCTCAGCGGGAAGGTCGGTGAGATCCCGATCGGAACGGTCGGCGGCGATCGCCGCGTCGACCGCGGAGGGATCGAGCCCCTCGATCCGGACCCCGCTCCACACCGGTACCAGATGGTCGCCGTGCTGGCCGAGGACGAACGCCGTGACATCGCTCCGGTCGACGCCGTGCGAGTCGGCGAGTTCACGACAGAACCGCATGGAGTCCGAATGCGCTCCGACACCGACCACGCGATGCCGGCCGATGGCCCGGGCGAAGACCGCGACACCGAGTTCGACCGGGTTGGACTGCACGAGCACGGTGGGTGGTGGGCCCGGTCGCCGGGCGAGGGCCTGCGCGTACTGCGTGAACACGCCGAGGTTGGTGCGGGCCAGCTGGAGCCGATCGGCCGTGGCATGCGCATCGGTGGGGATGGTCGCTCCCGCCAGCATCACCACGATGTCGGCGTCGACGCCCTCGGGTTCGTAGACGAGCTCGATGGTCGGGGCGTGATCGGCGAACGCGTCGCGCAGGTCGGCGCGGAGCCCGTGCAGCTCGTGTTCGCTGATCCCGCCTCGATGACCCACCAGCTGCAGCCGACCAGCCTGCGGAAGCATCCTGCGTTCGAGGATGGCGACGGCGAGCTGTCGTCCGCAGGAGCCGGCGGCGCCCACGATGGCGACACTGGCAGGGTTCATCGTTCGCAGCGGCATGGACGAGGAATGTACTGGTCCATCCTCCCGGACCTCGCAACCCCGTCGGTCTGTGCCCGTCGGCATGCGATATTTGGGGTATGACCGCCACCAGTCTCCCGGTGCTGCATGTGGTCTGCGCGAACGATCGTCGCGGTGACCCCCGCCTCCATGACCTCCTCGACCGCATGGCCGATCTCGGCATCGAGCTCGATGTCATCTTCGAGGATCCGACGCACCATGCCGATATGGGCTCCTGGGCCGGTGCTGTCGCCCGCCGCCTCGCCATCGGGTCGGATCGCCATGCGCCGCTCCATGTCCTCGGCTACTGCTCCGGTGGTGACCTCGCGCTGGAGACGCTCGGTCAGCTCGAGCACCAGCGGCTCGACGTCGGGTATGTCGGGTTCATCGAGACCCGGCAGTCACCTCCGGCCGTGAGGCTCCGCAATGGGGATTACTCCCGCTTCGGCATGCGGTGGTCCCGGAGGGTCAGAGAGCAGATCGGACGACTGGCGCCGCCCGAGTCGCTCCCGTTCCACCGCCTGCTGGGTGCGGTGTTCGTGGCGATGCTCACCGGGCTGCCCCGTGGTATCGGTCGGCGGATCCGCTATCGACATCGCTACGGCCTCATGGGCCGCGGGCGACGATCGGATCCGAGATGGATGGCCGCGCATCTCGCGCATGACTGGCACTACCCGTGCATCGATGTTCCGGTGCACCTCTACACCACGCCGGCGTCCATGGCCCATCTCACTCCGGGGGATCCGTCATTGGGGCTGGCGAGACATCTCACCGGCGGCTTCTTCGTGGAGTCGATCCCCGGCGAGCATCTCTCCTGCATCGTTGCGCCTCATCAGGACGCGCTCATCGACCTGATCGAGCGCGACAGGTCAACGGTGGGCGAGATCGGCGCGCCGCAGGCGTGATGATCGGGGGGTGTCGCGCCGTCGACCAGATGGGCGTATGGGGTAGCCGTAGCGCAGCAGCAGCGGCAGGTTCAGCACGGTGAGCAGCACGAGGTCACGGCGGGGGAGTTCGGTGCGCCAGGCGTCGTCCTGCCTGATGGTGATCGAGGTGCGTCCGACGCGGCTCGGGTTCCCCCATGAGGTGTGCATCTGCCCGATGGCGAACGAGGTTCCGTCCAGCACCGAGGACGGGTCGATCGGCGAACCGGCGAACTCCCCGATCGACTCGAGGATCGCCGCCGGCTCGGCCACGAAATCCTCATACCGGAGGAACGCGTACTGCTGCGGTCGGTTCCCCCAGAAGATCTCGGAGACGATGTTCGAGAACATGTAATAGGCCGAGGCGATGGGACTCGAGCGCTGTTCCATGATCTCGTCGGTGGCGAGACCGGCCTCGACCTTGCGTCGCTGCCAGCTGCGTCCGACCGCCCGAGGATCGCGGACGAGATGCAGGAAGCGCAGATCGAGGTCGGAACCCTCCCGGAGGATGTACGAGTAGTGCGGTTCCTTCGAGGAGTCGATGAACACCTCGATGCCCTGTTCGACGGCCACATCCTCGTAGAGCTGCTCAACAGTGCGCGGGAGTTCGGCGATCTCCTGCAGCCGCCGCCGGGAGAATCCCGGGATCCACATGGCGAACACATGCGGTGACCAGAACCGACGGCGCAGTGCGACCATCCGGTCGGCGACGCGATCGGGATCCTCGGTGATGCTCGCCACGGCATGACTCCACACCGAACATGAGCGCACCGGTTCGCCGCAGGCGCAGATGGCGCCGGCGCCGATGCCCCGACTCCAGAAGAAGGCCATCTCGCCACCCGAGAAGTAGGACCCGAACTGGCCGAGGAGCTGGTCGATCATCGTGCTGCCGGTCCGACCGGTGCCGCCGATGTAGAGGACCTTGCGGCGGGTCATCGGTCGTCCTCATCGTCGGTGAGCATGGCGGTGATGACGCAGATCACGGCGAGTGCGGCCAGCGCGCTCACGGGGAACGAGGCCGGACCCCACCAGTGGGCAGCCATGTCGCCGCGGTCCGGGGCGACCAGCAGCAGGGCTCCGGCGATACTGAACGCCCCGAGTGCGATGGCCGGCAGCAGGTCGGTGACACGCCGTCGCAGCAGCCACAGCAAGGGCAGCAGCACCGATCCGACACCGGTGGTCCAGATCGCCAGCACCACCCCCGAGGTGGTCACGAGCCCCGACGGCCAGCGGCCGGCGCCGACAGCGGCGGATGCATCGGGCCGCCGGCGGGGGATGATCGCCAGCGCCAGGAGCAGCACGAGCAGGCCGAATCCGACGGCGGTGCCGGCCTGGTACGGGCGGTTCGGCGTGAAGGTGAGTTCGAGTTCGCCGCCCTCGCCCGCGGGCACCACGAAGGCCTGGCGCCATCCATCGATCTCGAGACTGCGCAGACGGACCCCGCCGAGTCGGGCCTCCCAACCACGATTGAACACCTCGTCGACCACGAAGAGGTTCTCCTCGCCGGCGCCGATCGTGGCCCGACGATCGGTGCTCCCCCAGCGCCCGATGCTGATCGACCGGGGTGCGGCCACGACATCGGAGAGGGTGGGACTGTCGCCCAGCACGAACTGGTCGATCGTCATGCCCCGTGGAGCCGGGTACATCGTGAGCCGATGCTCGCCCGTGGTGAGATCGAAGGTCGACGGCCCGCAGGGGGTGAGGGTCGTGGGCCGGTGGTCCATGAGATCGCCGTAGGTGGTGCTGGCGGCGTACTCGAGCCGCGTGCCGTCGACCAGCGCACTGGGCCCCCGGCCGCAGGCCAGGCTGAACGTGGCGGCACGGTCGACCGGCGGTTCGTAGAGATCGCTGATGGCGGCCACCTCGATGCCGGTGAGACCGGCTCGCAGCGACGGTCCGCCGGGCGCAGTGGGTGCGTAGTGCAGTTCGAACTGCACGGCGGCGGTGCGGGTGGCGGGGATGTCGAAGCTGCCATCGGCGGCGGGGATGCGCTCGAGCGTCTCGCCGTTGACCGTGACGGTGACCGAGGTCGGACGGGCGAACTGCGGATCGAGGTCGAGCCGGAGTGCGGAGACGACGCGCGGTTCGAGCCAGCTCACCGTGACGACCGTGTGGCGGTTCGGGTCATCGATCGGGTTCGCGCTGATCCAGACCGTGCGCGGATCGTGGTCGATGAGGTTGCGTGGTGCGAGCGATGGCGCATCGAAGAGTGTGGAATCGGCGTCGACGGACATCCAGGTGATGTTGTCGAGGATGTCGAGCACGTCGGCGGGATCGTTGACCGAACCCGTGGCCACCGTGCGCAGCGCAGCGGCACGCGGCACCGTGAAATCACGGAGGTTGCTCGCCCCCTGGGTCGCTCCGGCCCGCAGATCGCGGGTGAACACCCATGCGGGCGTGGTGGCATCGGGACCGGAGAACTGCTCGATGAGATCGGTGGGCACCCGGAGACTCCGCAGGATGGGCTCGCCCGGCAGCGTGAGCTCGGAGATGCCGATGAGATCGTTGAAGCGGTGGTAGCTCGACCCGGAGATCGTGACGCGGAGATGACGGGTCGCACCCGGGGCCACGGCGAGCGGCTGTGAGGTGTTGACCGGCTCGAGTTCGGAGGTGATCCGGCCGTTGTCGGTTTCGGTCGTGACCTCGATCGGCGTCGGGTTCCCGTAGACGCCGAGCAGCAGGGTGATGGCGAGCGGATCGACGACACGGGGGTCGTCGAACTCGAGATCGATCCACTGATCGGCCCTTCCCCAGTCGTCACCCTTCTCGATCGTGAGGCGGTTCGGGCGCCAGCTCGTGTACGGGTTGCCGTCGAGCACGTTGGCGGGCTGGCTGTCCGCCATCGCCTTGTCGACGACCCCCGGTCCCACACTCGACGCCGAGATCCGGTGCACGCCGGTGAGCAGCTGCACGGTCTGGCTCTCGACCGGCGAGGGGCGCAGCTGGAGACCCTTGAGCGGCACGCCGTTGACGCTGGTCTCGAAGGGACCGAGCACGTAGCTGCGGTTGTTGCGGTTGCGACCGAAGTTGGTGGCGACCCGCTGGTTGCCATCGGTGATGATCCACTGCGACGGGTCGAGGTCGGTGGGCACCGTGCTCGAACTGAGCAGATAGGGCCGATCGCCGAACAGCGCTGTGGGCATCCGCAGCACCGACTCGACATCGCCGCTCAACCAGGTGAGTGCGCTCGATGCGTAGGTCTGGGCGATGCGCGCATCGGGCACGCCGAAGATCTCGATCCGGTGGAGTTCGCCGAAGCCGTAGCCGAGCTCTCCGAACGAGGCTTCGATCGTGAGACCGCTCGCGGTGAGGGCGGCGGCCATGGTCTCCGGGTCGGCCCCGCCGTAGGCCCGGAAGTCGCTGTCGGCGGCCACAACGACCTGGGAGAACCCGCCCCGCTGCAGGAGACCGATGAGGCCCGGATCGCCACCGCTGCCGAGCGCCCGCTCGATGGCGTCGAGATATGCGATGTTGCCCGGGCCGCCGAGCGGTGCCTGGGTGCGGGTGGCCCAGGTGATGTCGGCATCCCATTGCAGCGGCAGCTGCTGGGTGTAGCCCCAGTCGAACTGCGCCTGGCTGAGACCGGGCACGACCAGCACACGACCGGTGCGCTCGGCATCGAGGTAGTGCCGGGCGTCGATCCATGCCTGCGGCTCTGAGGTGAACCCGTTGCCCTTCGTCAGCAGACCGTTCCAGATCGGGAAGGCGCTGGCGAACACGACGAGTGCGGCGAACGCCGGGAGCACGGCTCGGCGGAGGTTGGATCGGCGCAGGAGCGGCAGCGATGCGACCCGGCTGAGCGCATGCACCGATCCGAGGATCAGCGGCAGGGTGACCCACGCCTGGAACTTGTAGATGTTGCGGAAGGGGGCGAGCACGCCGCTGAGCAGGGTCCGGTACTGCTCGGTGAGCGGGTTGCCGAACAGTCCGCCGAATCCGCCGCCGACCGCAGCGAGCCCGAGCAGGAACACGATGGCGAGGAAGCGGCGATCCGGGAGTCGTCGACTGCTGAGGCCGGCGAGCCCGAGGCCGGCGAGGAGCGTGGTGCCGATGATGGGCACGGTGCGGAACACGAGGGAGTTGCCCGACGGGAGCGCCACGCCGTTGATGGCGAGTCGGGCGAACCAGTCGGCGGTGCCCCTGATGACCTCGAACACCGGGGTCGGCCCGGTGGTCGTCCCGACGGTCTCGGTGTACTGGATGATGTTGGGGCCGTAGGCGCCGAAGAAGCGCAGCCCGACGATCCACCACAGCACCGCCATGGGCACGGCGAGGATCCACCAGCGCAGCAGACTCGCCCGACGCGGCCCACGGGCCCGGGTGAGCAGGTACAGCAGCGGGATGGGGATCATGGCGATGGTGACGGCGGCGTTGGCCCCGCCCATGAGTGCGATGGCGAGCGCCGAGCGGGCGGCCGCGGTGCGGGTGGAGCCTCTGGCCGCGCCGCGCACGAGCGGGACGAGCGACCAGGGCAGGAACACCGCTCCCATGGCGAAGATCTGCTGCTGCGCCACCCGGCTGATGATCACCGCGGAGAGCGCGTAGCCGAGCCCGCCGAGCAGCCGGAACGGGCGGGTGCCGATCCCGAGGCCGTCGGCGAGGCGGACGCAGCCCCACATGGCCACGATCATGAGGGCGGCGATCAGGAGCCGCTCGGTGATCCATGTGGGGGTGTGGGTGATGACACCGAGGCTGAACACGGCGTCGAAGGGGATCCAGTAGCCCACGCTCTGGTACTGGATGGATCCCATGTCGGCGTACGGGTTCCACAGCACGATGCTGCGCGCCGCCATCGTGATGGGGTCGAGGATGCGGTCGAGTCGGGAGACGAACACGATCTGACCGACATGCTGGGCCATGACCCCGACGAGGATCGGCAGCGAGGCCAGCCACAGCCAGAGTCGGGGGGTGCGTCCGGTGTCCCGGAGGAGGTCCTGATCCGCGTCGGCGTCCGGGTCGTGCGAGGGCCCGGATCGGGATGTCGAGCGGGGCTCAGTCACCCGTCAATACTGCCTCAAGCAGTGCCGAGGAATGCTCCCACGAGAAGGTGGCAGCCCGCTCACGGGCGGCGGCACCGAGGGTGGCTCGCCGGGTCTCGTCGGCGGCGAGTTCACGCCAGTTCTCCATGAACTCCTGCGCATCGTTGACGAGCACCCCGGTGACATCGTTGACGATGGCGTCGCGCACGCCGGCCACGTTGAAGGCGAGCGTCGGGGTGCCGACTCGGGCGGCCTCGAGGATGGTGAGGCCCCAGCCCTCCCGCCGGGAGGTGACCATGAGCAGCGAGGCACGGGAGAGGTACGCATCGCGGTCGAGATCGTGGATCTGGCCGACGAACTCACAGTGGGGCACGCGCATGCTCTGCAGCTGCTCGCGTTTGGGACCGTCGCCGATGATGACGAGCCGGCCGCCGGTGGTCCGCTGCACCTCGCGCCACATGTCGAGCAGGAGTCCCACCCGCTTGTTGGGCACGAGGCGGGCGACCATCACGAAGAGCAGTTCATCGTCCTTGTCGGGCAGTCCCTCGGGGGCGGGATCGAGACCGTTGGGGACGATGGTGATCGAGCCGGGAGCGGCGCCGTGCCGTTCGAGATCCTCGGCGGTGGAGCGCGAGACGGTGATGAACTCCTTGTAGATGCGCGGCATCACCCGCAGTTCCAGGAACCGACCGACGAACGCCACGATGCCCGAGTAGCTGTCCTTCCACTGCTCGTCATGGATGTGATGCACGAAGCCGATGGTCCGCTTCCGGCGGCGCCACAGCGGGGTGAAGAACGGAAGGCCGTTGATGACGTCGATGACGACGTCGGCGTCACGGCCGCGGCGCAGATAGTTGAACGGCGAGCGGAGGAACTGCGTGTAGAAGCCGCCGCTGACCACGGTGCGATACGGATGCGGACCCACGGGACGCGGCACCGACAACGTGACGTCGTGTCCCCGATGGGTGAGTTCCTCGGCGGCCCGGTCGATCACGACCTCGCTGCCACCGGCGCCCGGACTGGCGAGGTCATGCCATGCGTTGATGTGGATCTTCATGGGGCCCCTGGGTCCGACACGTCGGGAAGGACACTACTTCGGCCGCTGCAGGCGCCGACGTGGGCCAGCGTGGCCGGGCATGGGGCAGTGTTCATTCGAGCAGGTCGACCTCGCCGGTCCACAGCTCACGGGCCTCGTTGAGGGTGATGACGGCGACCACCCCGGCGGCGACGGGATCGGCCCACCACCACCCGAGCAGGGCGTCGAGGGCGAGCGCGAGCAGGATGCCGGCGGCGAGCAGACCATCGACGGCGGCCATGCGGGCGTTGGCCACCAGCGGGCGGTTGCCCAGGGCGAGACCGGTGCGGCGCTTGGCCCAGGCGAACACGAACATGATCACGACGGTGGCCCCGAGGAACACCATGCCGATCGGTGAGGTCCGCGCCTCGGCGTGGGAGATGAGGCCATGGATCGAATCGACGCTGAGGTACACGCCGAGGGCGCCGAACGCCATGGCCAGCAGACGCATGGCCCGTCGTGCCCGTGCCGGATCGGTGTGCTCATCGGCTCCCCGGAGGTGCCACAGCACCACGAGCGAGGCGAACACCTCCACGGTGGAGTCGAGGCCGAACGCCACGAGTGCGAGCGAGGAGGCGAGCAGGCCCGAGACGATCGACATCGTGGCCTCGAGCACGTTCCAGCTCGTCGTCGCGTACTCCCATCGTCGGCCGACGGTCTCGAGATGCCGGCGATGGTCGTCGGTGAGCTCGGCGGGTGCGTCAGCCGCTGGAGTGTCTGGAGTGCTCATCAGGATCCGATCGGTCGGCACGCAGCGCACCGGCGGCCCGAGTGTAGGGATCCCGTCGTCGGGGCCACCCGCATGCTGACCTACGCTTCGACGATGAAGGTGGTGTTCGCAACGGCCGAGTTCGCGTCCGTCGTGTCGGCCGGAGGGCTCGGCTCGGCGTCGGCGGGTCTCGTCGCCGAACTGCGTCGTCAGGGCGTCGACGTCATCCCGGTCATGCCCGATCACATCGGCCTCGAACTCGCCGGGGAGAGAATCATCGACCTCGACGTGCCGGAGTGGGCGGCGCCGGCCCGCGCCCGCATCGGGATCGCGGCAGCCGTCGGCGAGATCGTGCTCGTCGAGGTGCCGGGCATCCGACGGCCGCATCCCTACCTCGACGCGAACGGGGAGGGCTGGTCGGACAACGACCGCCGCTTCTTCGCGTTCTCCGCAGCGGTGGCCGCCCTCCACCGGACACTGGGCGCCGATCTGCTGCATCTCAACGACTGGCACACCGCCACCACGCTCGCCCATCTCGAGGCCCGACCGCCGACCGTCCTCACCGTGCACACCCTCGGCTACCAGGGCGCCACGGACATCGGCTGGCTCGACGCCTTCCCCCATCACCGCCGGGCGTTCGAGATCCATCACTCCTGCAATCCGCTCGCCGGCGCCATCCGCCTGAGCGACGCGGTGGTCGCCGTGAGCCCCACCTATGCCGCCGAGATCCGCACCCCGGCGGCGGGCTGCGGGCTCGACGGTGTGCTGCGCGATCGGGGCGACGCCGTCGTCGGCATCCTGAACGGGATCGACACCGAGCTGTGGGACCCGGAGAAGGACCCGACGCTGGCCGCTGCATATTCGGTGGCGGATCTCTCGGGCAAGCAGCAGTGCCGCGACGCCCTTCGTGCGGAGATGCAGCTCGACCCCTCGGACGGTCCGCTGCTGTCGGTGGTCACCCGCCTCACCGAGCAGAAGGGGGTCGACATCATCGCCGAGGTGGCCCGGTACCTCGAGCCGATCGACTGCCAGCTGGTCGTGCTGGGTGCTGGCGAACGAGGGCTGGTCGACGCCCTCACCGCCGTGGCCGCCGAGCATCCCGGTCGTGTGGTGTTCCACGATGGCTACGACGAGGCGCTCTCCCATCGCATCACGGCGGGGTCGGATTTCTTCCTGATGCCGAGCCGCTTCGAGCCCTGTGGTCTCGCCCAGATGCAGGCCATGCGGTATGGCACCATCCCGATCGTCACCGACGTCGGCGGACTCCACGACACCGTCGTCGACCTCGACGCCCATCCGCGCCGCGGCACCGGGTTCGTGGCGGCCACCCCGACCCCGGTCGCGGTGCTCGATGCCGTGCACCGGGCCACGCGCCGCTGGAGCGCGAGCCGTCGTCTCGACGGTGCGCGCCGCCGGTCGATGGGCATCGACTGGTCCTGGCAGGGGCCGGCGATGCAGTACCGGGCCCTCTACGACCGGGTCATGGAGTCACGCGCCGCCCGGTGACGAGCGGGGCGGCGACTGCGTCTGCGCTGTGTGACAGGACTGTGAAATCCCCTCGATCCCCCCTGATCCGCTGGGAGGCGCTCGGGTATCGTTTCGCATGTCACGACGCGAACCCAATGTGCTGGTGATCGTCCTGGCCGGTGGTGAGGGACGGCGACTCCTCCCCCTCACCCACGATCGGGCCAAGCCGGCGGTGCCCTTCGGCGGCAGTTACCGCATCATCGACTTCGTGCTGTCCAACTTCGCCAATGCCCGCTATCTCAAGATCGTGGTGCTCACGCAGTACAAGAGCCACAGCCTCGATCTCCACGTCTCGCGCACCTGGCGCTTCTCCACGTTCCTCGGCAACTACGTCACGCCGGTGCCGGCCCAGATGCGTCGCGGACCCCATTGGTTCTCCGGTTCCGCCGATGCGATCTACCAGAACCTCAACCTCATCACCGATGAGGAACCGGATGTGGTGTGCGTGTTCGGTGCCGATCACATCTATCGCATGGATCCCCGTCAGATGGTCGAGGAGCATCTCGACAACGACTGCGCCGTCACCGTCGCCGCCATCCCCGTCCCGCTCGAGCAGGGCCGTGAGTTCGGCGTCATCGAGGCCGATGCCAGCGGACGCATCCTCGAGTTCCACGAGAAGTCACCGAACCCGCCGGCGATGGACGGCGATCCCACGCGGTGTCTCGCCTCGATGGGCAACTACGTGTTCGACACGCAGGCGCTCATCGATGTCGTCACGCCCCGCGACGGCTCCTTCGATCCCACCGACATCGGTGGCGATGTGCTCCCCGAACTCACCTCGCAGGGTCGGGCCCGGGTCTATGACTTCTCCACCAACGACGTGCCCGGTCAGGTCGCGCTCGAGCGCGGGTACTGGCGCGATGTCGGCTCGATCGACGCCTACTACGACGCCAGCATGGATCTCATCGCCCCGGTGCCGTTGTTCGATCTCTACAACCGCGAGTGGCCCGTCTACTCGCTGCAGCTGCAGCTGCCGCCGGCCAAGCTCTCCCGGGGCCACGACGGTGCCACCCCCGAGGTCACCAACAGCCTGCTGTGTGCCGGTTCCATCGTCTCGGGCGGCCACGTCGACCGGTCCATCATCGGCCCCGATGTGTATGTCGACGAAGGGGCGATGATCACCGATTCCATCCTCTTCCCGGGGGTGCGCATCGGTCGCGGTGTGCGGTTGCACCGGGCGATCATCGACAAGAACGTCGAGGTCCCCGATGATCTCGCCATCGGTCTCGACCCGGCCGCCGATGCCGCGCGGTTCGCCACCTCCGCCAACGGCGTCGTGGTCATCCCCAAGGATCACAAGCTCGATCCCGATCCGGGCTGAGCCATGACCCTCTCCGATGCCGAACGGCGCCGGGCGACCGAGCTCGGCATCGCCCTGCAGCATCGGGACAACGACGGCGTGGTGCATGACGCCGCGCCGGCGAGCGTTCGTGCGGTGCTCGCCGTGCTCGAGAAGTCCGTGCCCGGCACCGTCGATGATCGGGAGTCGCACCGGGAACCCGAAGCTGCAGGCGGGCCGGCGCGATGTCATGACCGACCCTTCACCGGGCCCCGTCCCCGGAGGAACTGGGGTCTCTTCACGCCGCTCTACGGGCTGCGCGGCCGCGGCGATGCGGGGATCGGCACCGTGGCGGCGCTCGTCGAGGCCGGCGAATGGATCGGCGCAGCCGGCGGTTCGGTCATCTCCACCCTCCCCCTGCTCGAGGCCTTCACGCTCGACCCCTGCGAGCCGAGTCCCTATCGCCCGGTGAGCCGACGGTTCTGGAACGAGCTGTTCATCGAACCGTCGTGGGTGCCCGGTGCTGCTGCGGATCGGGTCACGCCGGCGACGACCTCTGACGCCCGGGTCGATCATCGATCGGTGGCCGGGGCCCTGCGGGAGTGTCTGTGGTCGGCGGCGCTCGCCGAGGACTCGCCGGCATTCCATGCATGGATGGCGGCCGATCCGGAACAGGTGGTGCATGCCCGGTTCCGCGCCGCCGGCGAACGTCATGGTGTCGACTGGCGGGCCTGGCCGGTGGCGTGGCGGACCCACATCCCCGACGACGCCGTCGATCCCGATGTCGTGCGCTGGTTCGCGTGGTCGCAGTTCGAGATCCAGCGGCAGCTCGGCGTGGCCACCGACCGGCTGCGAGCGTGCGGTGTGGTGCTGGCGGCCGATCTGCCGGTGGGTGCGCATCCCGATGGGTTCGACAACTGGCGTCATCAGGAGCTCTTCGTCGGGTCGATGTCGATCGGTGCGCCTCCGGACTCCTTCCAGCAGGACGGGCAGGACTGGGGCCTGGCACCGCTGCACCCGGCCCGGCTCACCACGCCGGAGGGACGGGCGTACTTCTCGGCGCTCATCGATCACCACCTCTCGGTGGCGGGACTCCTGCGCATCGACCATGTGATGGGACTCCACCGACAGTGGTGGATCCCCGCCGGGGCCCCGCCGACCGAGGGTGTGTACGTGCGGTTCCCGGCCGAGATGCTGTGGGATCTCATCGCCGCGAGTTCGCAGCGGTCCGGTGCCGGCATCCTCGGCGAGGATCTCGGCACCGTCCCCGACGAGGTGCGGTCGGCGCTCGTCGAACGCGATGTCCTCGGCACCTACGTGGCCCAGACCGAGCATTTCCCCGCCAGCACCTCGCTGCGCAGCTCGCCGCCGGCGGCGTGTGTGGCATCGCTCGGCACCCATGACATGGCACCGTTCGCCGCGCACTGGGTCGAGAACGGCGACCCCTCGATCCCGGTCGGCCGCGCCCGGGACGAACTGCTGGCCCAGATCGCCCTCAGCGATGCCGAGCTCGTCATGGTGGATCTCGCCGACCTCGAGCTCGTCGTCGAGGCGCACAACCGACCCGGCACCGTGAGCGCCGACAACTGGAGTCTGCGCAGCCCTCGCAGCATCGAGGCGATGCGCACCGACCCTGCGCTCTCCGCGACACTCATGCGCATCGATTCGCTCCGCCATCCCCACCAACTGGTCACCGACCTCGATCTGCACCTGTTCAACGAGGGCACCCACAGCCGACTCCCCGAACGCTTCGGGGCCCATCCGCTCCATCTCGGCACCGACCCCGACGCCGGCGATGCAACCGGATCCTCGGCCGCCGGTGTGGTGTTCTCTGTGTGGGCCCCTGATGCGCGTGCGGTGTCGGTGATCGGTGACGCCGCCGGATGGGACACCGGGCAGCCGCTCACCCCTCTCGGCTCCAGCGGTGTGTGGGCCGGGGTGGTCGGCCACGCCCGCATCGGTCAGCGCTACAAGTTCCGCATCACCGGCGCCGATGGGGCCGTCACCGACCGGGCCGATCCGTTGGCGCGCGCCGGTGAGGGTTCGCCCGACCATGCGTCGCTCATCGTCGACGACGACACCCGGGACGCGGACGGCCACCGTTGGAACGACGCTGCATGGATGGCACAGCGGGCCGACCGGCAGCGTCCCGATCGGCCGATGTCGATCTACGAGGTGCATCTCGGTTCATGGCGTCGTCATCACAGCGAGGATCGGCCGCTCACCTATCGGGAGGTGGCGCCGTACCTCGCCACGTATGCGTCCACGCACGGCTTCACCCATGTGGAGTTCCTCCCGCTCATGGAGCATCCGTTCACGGCGTCCTGGGGCTACCAGGTCACCGGGTTCTTCCAGCCCACGGCCCGCTACGGCACCGCTGATGATCTCCGTTTCCTGATCGACCATCTGCATCAGTACGGCATCGGCGTGATCCTCGACTGGGTGCCCGCCCATTTCCCCGCCGACCGTTTCGGTCTGGCCATGTTCGACGGCACCCATCTCTACGAGCACGCCGATCCCCGCGAGGGTCGCCATCCGGACTGGGGCTCGCTGATCTTCAACTACTCGCGCAACGAGGTGCGTTCGTTCCTGCTCTCCTCGGCCTGCTGGTGGATCGAGAGCTTCCACGCCGATGGCCTGCGGGTCGATGCCGTGGCGTCGATGCTCTACCGCGACTACTCGCGGGCCGCCGGTGAGTGGGTGCCCAACGTGCACGGCGGTCGGGAGAACCTCGAGGCCATCTCATTGCTGCGGGCCTGCAACGACGAACTCCATCACCGGTTCCCCGGGGTGCTGGTGATCGCCGAGGAGTCCACTGCCTGGCCCGGTGTCACCACGCCCACCGATCGCGGGGGCCTCGGCTTCGATCTCAAATGGGATCTCGGCTGGATGCACGACACGCTCGATCATCTCCGTCGGGATCCGGTGCATCGTCGTTGGCATCACGATGAGCTCACGTTCCGGCAGATGTACGCCCACAGCGAGCGATTCCTGCTGGCGCTCTCCCATGACGAGGTCGTGCATGGCAAGGGTTCCCTGCTGTCGAAGATGCCCGGCGACGACTGGCAGCAGCGAGCCACGCTGCGGCTCCTGTTCGCCCATCAGCATCTGATGCAGGGCAAGAAGCTGCTGTTCATGGGCGGTGAGTTCGGCCAGCGTCGGGAATGGAACCACGACACGCAGGTCGACTGGGAACTGCTCGAGTACGAGGAGCATGCCCAGCTGCTCGGCTGGGTCACGGCGCTCAACGAGCTCCACGCACGATGCCCGGCGCTCCATCAGCTCGACCATGATCCCGCCGGCTTCGGCTGGATCACCTGCGACGACTCGGTGAACGGTGTGGTGGCGATGGTGCGCCGCGGCGTCGATCCGGCCGACGACATCGTGGCGGTGTGCAACTTCACGCCGAATCCCCATGAGGGGTACCGCATCGGGATGCCGCATGCCGGTGCCTGGGAGCTGCTGGTCTCGAGCGATGACATGCGCTTCGGCGGCAGCGGGTTCCGCGTGCCGCGCGTGATCGAGGCCGACGGTCCGGCTCTGCACGGGCTCGATCAGTCGGCGTTCGTGAACGCCGTGCCGCTGGGTGCCGTGCTGTACCGACGGGTCCGATGAGCACCGCCGATCCGTCTCCGGCGGATCCTCACATGGCCTGCGTGCACGCCCATGTGTACCAACCGCCCCGGGAGGACCCTCGTACCGGTGAGGTGCCCGTCGAGGTGTCGGCGGCGCCCATGCACGACTGGAACGAACGCATCACCGAGGAGTGCTACCGGCCGATGGCGGCGGCTCGCGTGCTGCGTCCCGACGGCTCGCTCGATCGGGCGATCAATCTCTACGCACATCTCAGCTTCGATGTCGGTCCCACGCTGGCGGTGTGGCTCGATCGGTTCGCCCCCGATGTGATGGCGGCGATGGTCGCCGGCGATCGAGCATCGTGTGCGGCCTCCGATGGTCATGGAGGGGCGATCGCGCATCCGTGGGTGCATGCGATCCTGCCGCTGGCATCGGCCCGCGATCGCAGCACCCTCATCAGCTGGGGCATCACCGATTTCGTCCACCGGTTCGGGCGCCGGCCCGAGGGCATGTGGATGCCCGAGACCGCCGTCGACACCGCGACCCTGGAGGCTCTGGTCGATCACGGCATCGGGTTCACGATCCTGGCCCCGCATCAGGTGGCCGCCACCGACGGCGTGCCGCTCGATCCCACCCGGCCGGCACGGGTGTCGTTGCCCTCGGGCCGGTCGATCGTGGTGTTCGCCTACGACGGGTCACTGGCCCATGGCGTGGCCTTCGGCGATCTGCTGCAGGACGGCGACCGACTCGCGGCGGCGCTCTCCGGCGACCCAGCGGCCGGGCTGCGTTCGGTGGCCACCGATGCCGAGACCTTCGGGCATCATCATCGATTCGGGGAGATGGCCCTTGCCCGGGCGATCGGTCGACCCGGTGCCGGGCACGGCGGACTCATCCCCTATGCGGGGTGGCTGCATCGGCACGGCTGTCAGCAGTCGGCGGTGCTCGTCGAGGACACCTCATGGAGCTGTGCGCATGGCATCGAACGCTGGCGCAGCGACTGCGGATGTCGGATCGATGTCGTCGTCGACAGCTCGCAGCAGTGGCGCCTGCCGCTGCGCAACGCCATCGACTGGCTCGTGGCCCGCGGGGTCGAACTGACCGACCGCTTTGCCGGTCCAGCACTGCTCGATCCATGGGCTGCCCGCGACGCCTATGCCGAGGTGCTGATCGGTGTGCGGACCCCATCGCAGTTCGCCGACGCCCATGCCCGCCCGGGTCATGCGGACGCGGCGCTGGCCTGGATGGAGGCGCACCGCCATCTGCTGATGGCCCAGTCCAGCTGCGCATGGTTCTTCGATCACGCCGATGGCCATGAGGTCGGCATCGTGCTCGCCCAGGCCGAGATGGCCCTCGAGCTCCTCACATCGATCACCGGTGATTCCTCCGAGCACGAGTGGAGATCACAGCGGGCGGCACTGGTCGCCGAGGTCTGAGCCCGGGGGGTCGTCCGACGGTCAGTCCGACGGGGCCCAGCGCACGAGACGCAGCTCGGTCCAGGCGCCGAGCGCCCGATGATGGGGCACCACCCGCACCGCCAGACCGATGTCGCCGGCCTGATCGGAGGTGAAGCTGCCCTCGAACACGGCGGGCGCTGTGTCGTCGGCGCCCGCAGCGGGGGCGAGCACGGTGATATGCGGCGAGGCGATGTCGCCGTCGATGCCGACCGCCCCGCTCAGCAGCTGCACCTCGACCTCGTCGGCCCGGAGCCCGTTCAGCAGGATCGAGGTGCGCACCGTGGCGGGATTGCCGAGGGCGGCCTCACCCCCGGGCCACTCGACATCGTGCACCGCCATCCCGGGCCAGGCCGCCGTGACTCGCGTGCGCCAGGCAGCGAGATCCCTGGCGATGGCGGCATGGTCCTCGTGGGCTCGGCTGGATCGGGCGGCGGCGGGCTCGTAGTGCTGCTCGACGTAGTCGCGCATCATGCGGGTGGCACTGATGTGCGGGCCGAGTCCGACGAGCGTGTTGCGCACCCGGTCGAGCCAGGCGGCGGGCAGGCCGTCGGGACCGCGGTCGTAGAACGACGGGACCACCTCACGTTCGAGCAGCTCGAACAGCCACGCGGACTCTCGGTCGTCGCGGGTCTCGGGGTCGGCATCGGAGTCATCGCTGGCGATCGCCCAGCCCAGGTCCGGTCGGAACAGTTCGTCCCACCAGCCGTCGAGCACCGAGCAGTTGAGCGCCCCGTTGAGCGCCGCCTTCATGCCACTGGTGCCGCAGGCCTCCATCGGACGCAGCGGGGTGTTGAGCCATACATCGACGCCCTGGGTGATGAACCGACCGGCGTCCATGTCGTAGTTCTCGACGAACACCATGCGGTCGCGGATCTCCGGGGCTGATGCGAACGCCGCCACCTGCTGGATGAACTGCTTGCCGGGTTCGTCGGCCGGATGGGCCTTGCCGGCGAACACGAACTGCACCGGGCGATCCGCATCGAGCAGCAGGGCACGGAAGCGGGCGGGATCACGAAGCAGCAGCGTGGCCCGTTTGTAGGTGGCGAACCGTCGGGCGAAACCGATGGTGAGGACCTCGGGATCGAGCAGCGAGTCGCACCACCGGACCTCCGAGGGTCGTGATCCGCGACGGATCGCCGCGGCCCGGGCCCGTTCTCGCACGAACGTGACGAGGCGCTCGCGCTGGGCACGGCGAAGACCCCAGAGTTCGACACCGGCGATGTCGTGCACGGCGTCCCAGTCGGCGGGCGGGCGCTGGGCCCAGTCGGGACCGATGGTGCGGGCCAGCAGATCCGCCTGCTCGACGGAGGTCCAGGTGCCGGCGTGCACACCGTTGGTGACCGAACCGATGGGAATCTCATCGACCGGCGTGTCGGGCCAGATGGCGGCGAACATCTCGCGGCTCACGGCGCCGTGCAGCATCGACACGCCATTGGCCGAACCGGCGAGGCGCAGGCTCATGGCGGCGAGGTTGAACATCTCCGGGTCGCCACCGGGCTCGGAGCCGAGGGCCATGAGATCGTCGACGGTGACCCCGCAGGCATCGCACCACCAGCGCAGGTAGGTCTCGATGAGTGATCGGTGGAAGCGGTCGATGCCGGCGGGCACTGGGGTGTGGGTGGTGAACACCACCGAGGGTCGGACGTATTCGATGGCCTCGGTGAACGAGAGCGACTGGTCGAGCATGGCCCGCCGGATGGCCTCGAGCACGAGGAAACCGGCGTGCCCCTCGTTGAGGTGGAACACATCGGGCGCCGTGCCGAGTGCATCGAGCAGCCGGTAGCCGCCGACGCCGAGCAGCAGCTCCTGGCGGATGCGGTCCTCGCTCTGGCCGCCGTAGAGGCGATCGGTCATCAGCTGATCGGGTTCGGCGTCGGACTCGCCGTCGACGGTGGTGTCGAGCAGATGGAGCGGGATGCTGCCGACCATGGCGCGCCATGCCCGCGCTCGCACCACCGAGGTGCCGATGGGGACCTCGATCTCGATGCCCTCGACCGGGCTGAGCGCCAGCGACTCGGGATGCAGCGCCGGGAAGCGTTCATGCTGCCGATTCGTGCGATCGAGCGACTGCTGGAAGTAGCCGCGTCGGTAGAACAGACCGACCGCGGTGAGCGGCACACCGAGATCGTCTGCGGCCTTGAGGTGATCGCCGGCCAGCACACCCAGACCACCCGAGTACTGGGGGACCGATGCTGCGATGCCGAACTCGGGGGACAGATAGGCGACGGAACGCAGCGGGCTCTGCGTGCGGGCATCGAACCAGCGGGGGAGCGCACGCTCGGCGGCGAGCTGGTCGCGCACGGCGTCGGCCCGTGCGACGAACCCGGGATCCGATGCGAGGTGGGTCAGGCGATCCTCGGGGAGGCGGGCGAGCACCCCGAGCGGGTCGAGACCGAGGACATCGATGGCGTGCGGATCGATCTCACGGAACAGTTCGAGGACTCTCGGGTCGAACAACGCTGCGAGATCCTCGGTCATCGCCGCGAGCGATCGGAGCTGCTCGGGGAGACGGGCCAG
Organism: Microthrixaceae bacterium; assembly: GCA_947446975.1. Lineage (GTDB taxonomy): Bacteria > Actinomycetota > Acidimicrobiia > Acidimicrobiales > Acidimicrobilacustridaceae > Acidimicrobilacustris. The sequence goes on along the minus strand of CANFHM010000036.1, from coordinate 907 downwards.
GACGGTCAGCGTGTGTTGTGCTCGCACCCGGGGAACGGTAGCGGAGCAGTTCTTCGAACCGTTCCGGCGCGATGAACGCTGTGTTACGACCGGACGATGTAGCTCGTCATCGACAGCGAGCCCATCATCGGACCGTCGATCAGCACCTCTGCGGTGGCGTCGGCGGCGACGGCCAGTCCGGCGATGTAGTCGAGCGGCTGCAGATGCTCCGGGGTGGGAGCGGCGAGGCTGAACGCCGGATGCTCGTGCAGCGTCACGATGTCGATCGGGTCGGTGGTCATGATCTCGCGGGCCCGGTCGTCGAACGAGGTGTTCCAGTCATGGGCGGTGTCCGGCTGGTCCCACAGCAGCTTGCCGAGGTTGTGCACCACATTGCCGCTGGCGAGGAAGAACACGCCCTGATCCCGAAGCGGGGCGAGCGCCGCACCGAGCGCCACCCGCTGCGCCGTGGTGGCGCCGGCGTCGACCGAGAGCTGCACCACCGGGATGTCGGCGGCGGGGAACATGCGGGCCAGCACCGACCAGGTGCCGTGATCGAGACCCCACTCGGTGTCGGCGATGACGGCGGTGAGCGGACCGAGCAGTTCGATGACCGCCGACGCCAGCGGCAGCGAGCCGGGGGCGGGATAGGACACGGCGAACAGTTCGGGCGGGAAGCCGCTGAAGTCATGGATGGTGCGCGGGGTGTCCATGACGGTGACGGCGGTGCCCTTCGTCCACCAGTGCGCGGAGATGGCCAGGATGGCACTCGGACGGGCGAATGTGCCGGCGAACTCCTGCCACGCCGCTGTGAACCGGTTGTCCTCGAGCGTGTTCATGGGGCTGCCGTGCCCGATGAACGCTGCGGGCATGCGGGACGGGTTCGGCTCGTTCGTCCGAGCGGTCGCAGCGGGTGTGCGACCCGCGT
>CANFHM010000035.1 GCA_947446975.1 Microthrixaceae bacterium | reverse complement strand
GCCACCTCGCCGGCCTCGGCCACCGATGCCGTCCTGGCGAACGTGTCGAGCTCGATCACCGTTGGCTCCTCACCACGCCAGGTTGTTGTGAACTCCGATGGTTCGAAGGCGTACGTCGCCAATGCGAACTCGAGTTCGATCAGCGTCATAGACACAGCGACGAACTCGGTCACTGCGACGATCAGCACTGGTACGGGCACGTCGCCGGAGCAACTGGTACTCACCCGGGATGATTCCAAGCTCTTCGTCGCCTTCGTCGTCTACGACTCCGGGTATCGCGACAACGGTGGGTATGTCGAGATCAGCACGGCGACCAACACCGTGACCTACACAAGCGATCCCCTCGACTACATCCCGTCGGGCATCGCAGTGAACGCAAGTGGATCCAAGCTCTTCATCAACACGTACGAAACGAAGCAATGCGATTTTTTCGGCTGCTATATCGACTACATATTCGGCGGCATCCGCATGATCTCCACTTCCTCACGGGCGGGACTCGGGTGGCTGCCCATGGACGGCAATTCGTCGGGGATGACGCTGAGTCCCGACGGGCTGAACCTCTATGTGGTCGATCCGGGCTCGCAGGAGCTCCTCGCCATCAATCCGGCGGACGGGAACCCTCGATGGAGAGTCTCGGTCTACAGCGATGGACCTCGGATCGCCGTCAGTCCTGACAACTCGACCGTCTATGCGGCTTCTGGTTCGTACCTTGCCATTGTGGATGCAGAGAACCAGAGCCTCATCGACGTGAAGAGCATCACCAACTCCGGCACCGGCATCGCCCTGAGCCCCGATGGCTCGTATCTCTACCTGAGCGATACCTGGGGTCCAAAGGTTCGGGTCATCTCCACGTCTGGCTTCTCTGTCGCAGCGACAGTGACGCTCCCGTCCGGCTCGCAGCCCTGGGGCCTCGCCGCGAATCCCGACGGTTCTGCGGTCTATGTGGCGAGCAAAGGTGCCGGTGCCGTGAAGGTGCTCTCCGCTGCACCTCCCGTGACTGCGCCTGCTGCACCGACGTCGTTGAGTGCGACGCCGGGCAACGGTTCGGGTTCGATCAGTTTCACTGCCGGTGCTGATGGTGGTGCGTCGATCTCGAACTATGAGTATCAGCTCGATGGTGGTTCCTGGACGGCATTGTCGCCGGCTGACACCATCTCGCCGGTGACGATTCCGGGTCTCACGAACGGCACGACCTATTCGGTGAAGCTGCGTGCGGTGAACACCGCTGGTGCCGGCACGGCCTCGTCCGCGGTGTCGCTCACGCCGGTGAGTCCCGTGACTGTGCCCGATGCTCCCACCTCGCTCACCGCCACACCTGGTGATGGTTCGGGTTCGATCAGTTTCACTGCTGGTGCTGATGGTGGTGCGTCGATCTCGAACTATGAGTATCAGCTCGATGGTGGTTCCTGGACGGCATTGTCGCCGGCTGACACCACCTCTCCGGTGACGATTCCGGGTCTCACGAACGGCACGACGTATTCGGTGAAGCTGCGTGCGGTGAACACCGCTGGTGCCGGCACGGCCTCGTCCGCGGTGTCGGTGGAGCCTGCTCCGACCGGTCCGTCGCCCTGTTCGATGTGGGGTGTGGGCAAGTACTCGTTGCAGACCTGTTGGAATCCGTTGGTGCCCGCCCAGGGCAAGGTGAACCGCTATCGGGCCTATGTGTTCACTGCTGGTACCACGACGAAGCTGGCCAGTTGCAAGGGTTCGGCGGCTGACACCGGGTGTGTGGTGAAGGGTTCGGGCAAGCTCACCGCGGCCACCGACTACGACGTGGTGGTCCGGGCTCGTGTCGAGGTCGCACCGCATCAGGTGATCTGGTCGTTGTACAGCGCACCGGTGCGGGTCTCGACCAACCCATGATGGATCCATCGGCCGATTGACCGGCTGACGTAGCTGTGTGTGAGGGGCCCGGGCGAATCGCCCGGGCCCCTTGGCGTCGGGATCGACGTGCTGCTCGCGACGCTCAGGCCCGGACGGTGACCTGACGGGTGTGATGGCCGGTGGCTCCGTCCGGTTCCACCGGTGCGACCGCCGCGGTCTGCACCCGGCCTGCGGCGTCGGTGGCCCGGACCCGCAGCGTGTGGCGACCGGCGCTGGCGGTCCAGAGGATGCTCCATTGCCGCCAGGTGGCGTCGGAGAGTTCCACCCCCAGCTCGGCCGGCTGCCACGGGCTATCGTCGACCTGCACCTCCACCTGCGAGATGCCCACTCCGGGGGCCCAGGCCACACCGGCGATGACGGCGGGCCCGGCCGCAATGGTCTCACCGGAGCGGGGCACGTCGATGCGTGACTGCAGCTTGATCGGCCCCTCCTTGGACCAGCCCAGCGGCACCCAGTAGCCGTCGACGGCCTCCCAGTCGCACAGCTCGATCGAGCGCAGCCATTTGGTGGCCGACACGTAGCCGTAGAGACCCTCCACGATGAGTCGGGCCGGGAAGCCGTGTTTGACCGGCAGCCGTTCGCCGTTCATGCCGAGCGCCAGCAGGGCGGTCCGACCGTCCCGTGCCGCAGCAGTGGGGAAGCCGGCGCTGAACCCGTCGATGGAGCGACCGACGATCTGCGTGCCTCCCGTCTGCACTCCTGCGGCATCGAGGAGCGCGGAGAGTGGGATGCCCTGCCAGTAGGCCGTGCCCACGAGCCCGCCACCGACGGTGTTGGACACACAGGCGATGGTGACGGGGACATCCACCTGCGGCATCGCCACCAGTTCGTCGTAGGTGAACTCCAGCGGTCGGTCCACCAGTCCGGAGATCCGGAGCCGCCAGGATGCGAGATCAGCCCGGGGATAGGTGAACGCGGTGTCGATCCGGTAGAACTCGGCGGTCGGGGTGATGAGCGGACTGATGCCCTCGACGGCGAGACCGTCGGCCGGGGCGGGGACGCTGGGGACCTCGGGCAAGGGCGGCAGCGGTGCAGCAGCGCTGCCCCCGCCGATACCGGTGGAGCGGTTGCTGAGGGCCCGTCCGCCGGCGGCGAGTGCCACAGCGCCCACACCCACGGCGCCGGTGAGGGCGAAGAACGAACGCCTGCTGCCGGTCCCGGCCCCCGGCACGGTGATGGGGGAGACCGCTGCGGCGACCATCGGGGCGTCTGCCGTGAGACCTGACGGCTCCTCCGCCGGCGCGGTGCTCGGCAGCTTCGTGAGCAGGAGACGGAGGGTCAGGGTGCCGGCGACGGCGGCACCGCCCGCCGCGAGCACCACGACCCAGCGGCTGGTGAGCGGATCGTGCAGGCCGGCACCGATGCCGAGCAGCCCGGCAGCGCCGAACACCGGAGTGATCCAGGCCCGATGTCTGCGGCCGACCACGCCGAGCGCTGCACCGAGGCCGAGGCAGACCACGACGATGATCGTGAGCAGCACCGGCTTGTCGGCGGTGCCGAGGGCCTCGATCGCCGAATGGATGATGGGGCCCGGTGTGCGGTCCACGACCTCGCCGGCGACCGAGCCCACCAACGACTGGCCCGGTGTGCCGAGGGCTGACAGCAGTTCGCCCACGCCGAGGGCCAGTGCGGCGCTCACGAGGCCGGCGGATGATGCGAGCAGGGGATCGCGCCTCACGATCGATGAGCCTACCGACCGGTCGGTCGGTTCCTCCGGTACGGTGGCTCCACCGCCTCCCCCGAAAGCACCGCCCGTGTCACAGTCGTCCAATCCCGCTCCATCCACCGCAGGCGACACCGCGCTGCTCGACCGGGAGATCTTCACCCGGGCCGCTGATGAGAAGGTCAACTGGGTGTCCTCGATCCCGTTCCTGGCCTTCCATGTCATCGCGTTCGTCGGGCCGTTCATCAGCGGTGTCACACCCAGAGCCCTGCTGCTGTTCCTCGTGATGGTGTTCGGTCGTCTGTGGTTCATCACCGCCGGCTATCACCGCTATTTCGCCCATCGTTCGTACCGCACCAGTCGGGCGTTCCAGCTGGTGCTGGCCCTCGGTGGCGCGAGCTGCGTGCAGAAGGGCCCCCTGTGGTGGGCCGGGCACCATCGCAACCATCACCGCCACAGCGACACCGAGCTCGATGTGCACTCGCCCAAGCGCGGGTTCTGGTGGAGCCATGTCGGGTGGATCCTGTGCGACAAGTTCGCCGAGGCCCCCGTCGAGCGGATCCGGGACTTCGCCAAGTATCCCGAGCTCCGCTTCATCGAGAAGTACAACGGCGTGTTCCCCTGGATCACGGGGCTGGCCTGTTTCCTCATCGCCGGCTGGTCGGGGCTGTTCGTCGGGTTCTTCCTCAGCACCGTGGTGCTGTGGCATGACACGTTCCTCGTGAACTCACTGGCCCATGTGATGGGTCGTCGCCGCTATGCCACCACCGACACCAGTCGGAACTCGGCGCTCATCGCCGTGGCCACCCTCGGGGAGGGCTGGCACAACAACCACCATCACCATCAGGCCTCAGCCCGGAACGGCTTCTTCTGGTGGGAGCTGGACATGACCTATTACGTGCTCAAGGTGCTCAGCTGGATGCACATCGTGCACGATCTGAAGGTGCCATCGGCCGAACTGCTGGCCGGTCAGCGCGAGTCGAGGGCCGGCGGTCCTGCGGACTGACCGACTCAGATGTTCTCGGCGACCTTGTCGGCGCGGTGACGGGCGTTCATGAGCCGCACCGTGCCCGAGCGTGAGCGCATCACGAGCGACTGGGTGGTGACGAAGTCGCGACCGAAGTGCACGCCCTTGACCAGCTCGCCGTCGGTGATACCCGTGGCGGCGAAGAAGCAGTTGTCGCCGGCGACGAGATCGTCGGTGCCGAGGACCTTGTCGAGGTCGTAGCCGAGCGCCAGCGCAGCGGCTCGCTCCTCCTCGTTGCGGGGCCAGAGGCGACCGATGAGTTCGCCGCCCATGCTCTTGAGGGCGGCAGCCGCGATGACACCCTCGGGGGTGCCGCCGATTCCGAACAGGATGTCGGCGCCGGAGTCGGGCCAGGCGGTGGAGATGGCACCGGCCACGTCGCCGTCGGCGATGAGACGGATGCGGGCCCCGGCCTGACGCACCTCACCGATGAGGTCGTCGTGGCGGTCGCGCTCGAGGATCACGGCGGTGACATCGGTGATGTCGATCCCCTTGGCCCGGGCCACGGCCTTCAGGTTGTCGGTGGGGGAGGCGGAGATGTCGCACAGGCCGACCAGTTCGGGTCCGACGGCGATCTTCTCCATGTACACGCACGGACCCGGGTCGAACATGGTGCCCTTCTCCGACAGGGCGATGACGGCGAGTGCATTGCCGCGACCCTTCGAGGTGAGGGTGGTGCCATCGATGGGGTCGACGGCGATGTCGACCTGCGGGGGCGTGCCGTCGCCGATGCGCTCGCCGTTGTAGAGCATCGGGGCTTCGTCCTTCTCGCCCTCACCGATGATGACGACGCCGTCCATGGGCACCGTGCCCAGAGCGAGGCGCATGGCGTCGACGGCGGCGCCATCGGCGCCCTCCTTGTCGCCCCGGCCCATCCAGCGGCTGGCGGCCATGGCCGCAGCTTCGGTGACCCGCACCAGATCGAGGGCGAGATTGCGATCGAGAGGAGGATTCGGCATGGCGACACGATAGTTCGGGGGCTGGCTCCCGCCCGAAGTCCCCGGATTCCGCCGCCGTCGACTGACTGTCATCGCAGGTGCGGAACTACCCTCGGCGCGGTGGTGGTGCTGGCCGAACTCGAGATCTACTGCTCCCGGCCCCATGCGCCGACCCGGCGCGTGGCGCTCGGCGAGAGCGACCTGCCCTGTGATCCCGCCCCTGGCTTCGGTGGGATCCTGCTCGGCGGCGTCGTGGCCCATCATGTGGGCTCGATCGATCCCGAGATGCTCCCCGATCTGCGCCATCTCACCCGTGAGCTCGAGGATGGCCGGCGCATCGCCCAGCCCCGGCTCCGCCACCGCCTGCAGGTGGACACCATCGGTCTGTCGGCCTCCACGCACCGCCTGGTGGGCGAGGGGGAGGTGCTGGCCTTCGAGTTCGATCCCAAGGGAGCCCCCGAGCAGCAGGTGCTCGGTGCCGTCTACGCCGCCGGTGGGCTCGACGCCGCCCAGCGCCGCTCGGTCATGGCCACGCTGCGTCGGGCGATGGACTGGGTGGGTCCCATCGGTGCCGATCTCATCGCCTCGCTGAGCGGTATGCGGGCCGGGTCGCTGCTGAGCCGCACCGCCCTCGAGAATCCCACAGCGTGGGCCCTCGACCGCCTGGGTTTCGTGGGCTCCGGCGCCAGTGCGCTCGTGCCCGGCTCCACGCCACCGGCCAAGGAGGTGCAGCGTCGCTATCGCGAGATGCTGCGTTCGGTGCATCCGGACCACGGGGCGAGCGTGGACGACGCCGCCCAGCGCATCGCGGAGATCACCGAGGCCCGGAGGATCCTGACGGGTCGGTGAATCCGGCATCGCCCGGGTTGAGCTCCTCGAGGGGCCGGTTGGCGGTCTCCGGGTAGAGGGCGAGGACGATCACGATCAGGACCGCCGGTCCCGCGGCGAGAAGGGAGATTGCCGGCCCGAGCCCGCCGAGCCGATCGGCCAGCCATCCGGCGAGCAGGAGCCCGATGCTGCTGCCGGCCACGCTGACCACCTGCAGACCGCCGTTGGCCCGGGCGCGCTGATGGGTGGGGAACAGCTCCGGTCCGTACACGGCGAGCGCCGGGATGGCGATGGCGCCGATCACCGATGCCACGACCGAGGCCGCCCACAGCGGCCAGCCCCAGGAGAGGTACGACACCACGGTGAAGGTCACGCCACCGGCGATGCCGACCGCGCCGACGAGCCGTCGACCACGCCGGTCGGCGAGGCGCCCGCCGAGCACGATGCCGATCCCGCCGGGGGTGTTGGTGGCCAGGACGAACACGGCGATGCCGGCCCCGGAGAAGCCGCGCTCGGTGCGCAGGAACTCGTTGAGGAACTGCGCCGCGGGGGCGAGGAACAGCGACCACAGGAATCCTGACGCGGCGAGCAGGGCGAAGCGTCGCCGATCGATGCGCTGATCCCGGGGGTGTTCGGCGTCGGTTCGTGCTGCGGGTCGCCGAGCGTCTCCGGTGTCGCTGGCGCTCATCCCGATCATCGGGCCCGGTGCGCGGGCGGCGAGCTCGGCGGCGCGATCGGCCTCGAGACGGTGCGTGAACCGGAAGGTCTCGGGGAGCTGGCGCAGCAGACGTCGACACGGCAGCAGGAACAGCAGTGGCACCAGATAGGCGATGCGCCAGGCCGGGACCGCCACGTCCACGTAGAGCAGGTTGACCACGCACAGGCCGGCGCCGAGCGCCGCGGTCATGGTGAGCACCGACACGGCGAACGCCCGGGCACCCGATGGCATCTCCTCCACGGCGATGATCGCCACCAGCAGCCCGATGACGGTGGCGAAGGCCCGGGCGAAGGTCTGGGTGGCACCGAGCCACACCATGCCGGGAGCGAACGCCCCCAGCGCGGTGATGACACAGGCCGCCACCAACGACATGGCCAGAACCGACCGCCGGCCGCGTCGATCGGCTGCGGCCACGATGAGCATCGACAGCAGCACACCGACGCGCACCCCGGCCAGCAACGTGCCCTGTTCGCCGGTGGAGGCGCCGAACTCGCCGGCGGCGTAGGTGAGGGTCTGGGTGATCAGCGTGCCGAGGTACCCGGCGACGAGACCGAAGACGCACAGCAGCGAGAGCACCGTCGCCGCCCGCGGGCTCAGCACATCGGGTGGCGCCCACCATGGCGGTCGGCGCTGCGGGTCGGGCGGTCGGCGCAGCTCACGACGCATCGGCAGCGTGAACAGCGCTCCCCACACCGGAACGGCGAGACGCATCGAGATCTCCTCACGGACCTCGACGAGGTCGGCACCCGACGCAGCGGGGGTCAGCTGCACCTCACGGCGCCAGTGCGAGAACGGACCTTCGGCGAGCTCGAACCGGTGAAGGGCTCCGTCGATGCTCGGAGGTCGCTCGACGACGATGTCATGTCGTGGTTCGAGCCAGCGTCGTGCCGACTCGGGGTCCACCACCGCGGTGTTGACGACGACCTGCACACCCACTCAGCCGGCGCTCCCCGGATCGCCGGTGTCGGTGCTGCTCGTGTCGGTGGCGCTCGTGTCGGTGCTGCCCGGGTCTGTGCTGTCCGCGTCCGCGCGCATCCGTTCGTCTCGGACCCGTGCGGCCCGACGATCGGCGATGCGCAGCACGGCGATGAACAGTCCGATCGGCACGAGCACCATGAGGGCCTCGTCCCAACCACCCTGATGAGCGAGGATCAGCGACTGCACCGGTGCAGTCTTCCATGGGTCGGGACGAGCGCCCCGGCCGCGAGCAGCCGTCGGTCCGGCCCAGGTGGTGGGTCGTGCGGTGCGTCTCCCTAGACTGCGGGTCGTGCGCACCCAGGTCGAACAGGTCATCGAAGTCATCCGCCCGGCCATCCAGGCCGACAACGGCGACGTCGTGCTGCACGATGTCGACGAGGCCACCGGCATCGTCACGGTCGAACTGATCGGCGCCTGCGTGTCATGCCCGGCCTCCACCGTCACGTTGAAGGCGGGGCTGGAGCGGATCCTCAAGGATCGGGTCCCCGGGGTCACCGAGGTCATCAATTCGGGTGAGACCGCCAGCGCCATCGGCGAGACCCCGGTCTCGCTCTGAACCTCCCATCGGCGGCCCCGGTCCCGTCGAGGTCCTAGGGTTTCGCCGTGTCAGAGAGCGCAGTACTCCTCGATGCAGCCTGCAGCGGTGACCGCACCGCGCTCGCCCGCCTCCTGTCGCTCATCGAACGCGGCGGTCCCGAGGCCCGGACCATCGGCCGACTCTCGTTCGGGCGTGGCGGACGCGCGTCGACCATCGGCATCACCGGCGCACCCGGGGCGGGCAAGTCGACCCTGACCTCGGCGCTGGTCGGTCGGGTCCGTCAGCGCGGGACCGAGGTGGCGGTGCTGGCCGTGGATCCGTCCTCGCCGTTCACGGGTGGTGCCATCCTCGGTGATCGCGTCCGGATGAGCGATCACTCGCTCGACCGCGGGGTGTTCATCCGGTCGATGGCCACCCGGGGCCATCTCGGCGGGCTCTCGGTCGCCGTTCCTGAAGCGGTGCGTCTGCTCGACGCCGTGGGGTTCCCGCTGGTGATCGTCGAGACCGTCGGCGTCGGACAGGTGGAGGTCGAGATCGTCGGCGAGGCGGACACCACGGTCGTCGTCGTGAATCCCGGCTGGGGTGATGCTGTCCAGGCGAACAAGGCGGGTCTCATGGAGATCGCCGATGTGTTCGTCGTGAACAAGGCCGACCGGGCGGGGCTGCGCGACACCCTCACCGATATCGAACGGATGCTCTCGCTGCGCTCGACCGAGGGCTGGCGACCCCCCGTCGTGGCCACCACCGCCACCACGGGTGAGGGTGTGGACGAGCTCCTCGACGCCATCGAGGCCCATCAGCAGTGGTCCATCGCGGGCGGCGATCGCGAGGCGCGGCGGGCCCGACGCACCGAGGTGGAGCTCGATCGGATCCTCACCATGGCGATGCTGGCGAAGGTGACCGAGCTGCACGACGGCGAGGACTGGCACCGGATCCTGGACGCCGTGCGCAGCCAGCGACTCGACCCGTGGAGTGCTATCGACGAGCTCCTCGGCTGATCGCTGCGAAGGGGTCATCCGACCCTTGAGGACCTGATCATCGATTCCTAAGGTCCGCCCTCCGGACCAGGGGAGGCGTCGTTGGGATCTTCCGAGCAGCAGCGCGACATGCAGCTGAACATGCGCATCCGCAGGTGCGCGTGGTCGGTGCGTCGGGTGCTCGCCCTTCTCGGCACGTTCGCCCTCCTCGCAGTGACCCTCGACCTGCTGGCCCCACCGGCGTCGGGGGTGCCGGCGCCGCTCAGAGGCGCCTCGGTCAGCGCGGCGTCGCTCAGCACTGCGTCGGTGGGCGGCACCATCACCGACGGCGCGCCCGAGGCCGTGGTCATCGTCGGATCCTCCGGGGTCATCGCCTCCTGGTGGTCCGGCTCCGGCCCTCGATGGACCTGCGGCTACTACCTGATCGAGGCGCCGTTCGTGAACAGCAGCCCCGACTCCCGATCCCCCTTCGGCGTCGATCCGGTGCCGGGGATGCTCTACGAGCTGAACTGCGAGGACCGACCCGGCCATCTCGTCGTGAGCAGGTTCGTCGTCTACGAGCCGGCGGATCCCTTCGGTGGGGTGGCGGTGGTCGAGCGGGCGGTGGCCGAGGCCAGGCGCCGCATCGACCTCATGCCACCTGTCCCTCGCAGCAACCCCGGGCAGACACAGCTGGTTGGTCTCGCCACCTGGTTGTGGGTGGAGAACCCATGGTTCGAGCAGACCGCCACCGCTGCGCTCGGCGACATCACCGCCACCGTGCATGCGGTGCCGGTGGGCGTGGATTGGGACACCGGCGACGGCGGTCATCAGCTGTGCGATCGGGGCGTCCCCTACGACCTGCATCGACCGCCGAAGGCGCAGACCAGCGGCTGCACCCATGTGTTCCAGCGCTCCTCGGCCCCCGAACCCGACGGCGTCCGTCATCTCGTCGCCACCCAGCGGTGGGTCGCCTGGTGGAGCTCCTCCACCGGTGAGGGTGGATCGCTCGGGATCCTCTCGCGCAGCGCCGAGCTCTCTCTTCGAGTGGTGGAGCTGCAGGCCCTCGTCGACTGACCGCAGCCGTCCGCGCCGGTAGGGTCGGGACATGACCGACACCCTGGTGGAACTCGAACGCGGCGCTGATGGCGTGGCGGTGATCACGCTGTGCAACGGCAAGGTGAACTCGCTGTCGACGGCGGTGCTCACCCAGCTGCTCGCCATCGCCGAGCAGCTCACGGCGGATCCGCCGGGAGCGGTGATCGTCACCGGCAGCGACCGCATCTTCGCCGCAGGGGCCGACATCTCCGAGTTCGCCGGCCCGGACGAGGCCCGCCGGATCGGTGCGCTGTTCGTGGCGGCGCTCAACGCCGTGGCCGCCATCCCCCGGATGGTCATCGCTGCAGTGGCCGGTCCGGCGCTCGGCGGGGGCTGCGAGCTGGCACTGGCCTGCGATCTGCGGATCGCTGCTGACTCTGCCCGGTTCGGACAGCCCGAGATCCTGCTCGGCATCATCCCGGGTGGTGGCGGCACCCAGCGCCTGCCCCGCCTCGTCGGCCCGGCCCGGGCCAAGGACATGATCCTCACCGGACGTCAGGTCGCCGCCGAGGATGCACTCGCCATGGGACTGGTCGATGAGGTCGTCCCTCGGGACTCCCTGCTGACCCGTGCCCGCGAACTGGCGGCGGAACTCGCCCGCGGGCCGGTGCTGGCCCAGGCGCTCGCCAAGGCCGCCATCGACGACGGTCTGCAGGTCACCCTCGCCGAGGGTCTGGCGCTCGAGCAGGCGGCGTTCGTCGAGGTGTTCGGCACCGACGACGCCCGCATCGGAGTGGCCTCGTTCCTCGAGCACGGGCCCGGCAGGGCGTCGTTCACCGGTCGGTGATCCGGATCCACGCCCGCCCGGGAGTCACCTCGTGTCCACACCGATGACCACCTGCTATCGCCATGGCGATCGCTCGGCCGGTGTGTCCTGCCAGCGCTGCGGTCGGCCGATCTGCCCGTCCTGCATGACCCAGGCCTCGGTCGGGTTCCAGTGTCCCGAGTGTGTGCGGGCCGGTCGTCGCACCTCGCCGGTGATGCGTCTGCGTGATCTCGGTGGGGGCCGACCAGTGGTCACCGAGGCGCTCATCGCCGTGAATGTGCTCGCCCTCATCGCGTGCCTCGCCACCGGCGGATCGCTCGGAGGCGGTGGCGGCACGCTGTCGCAGAAGGGCTTCCTGCTCGGCTACGGCGTCGATTACACCCAGCTCGGTCCGAACCGCCTGCGGGTGGAGGAGCTCGGCGTGGCGGTGGGGCAGTGGTACCGGATCTTCACCGGCGGCTTCCTGCACTCCGGTGTGGTGCATCTCGGCATGAACATGCTGCTGCTGTACCTGATCGGTTCCCAGCTCGAGCGACTGCTCGGTCGGGCCCGGTACCTGTCGCTCTACATCGCCTGTCTGGTGGCCGGATCCTTCGGTGTGCTGCTGGTCTCGCCCACCACGCCCACCGTCGGAGCATCGGGCGCGGTGTTCGGGCTGATGGGTGCAGCGGTCGTGGCCCAGCGTCGGGCCGGGATCGACGTGTGGCGCAACGGCATCGGCGGGCTGGTGCTCATCAACGTGCTGCTCACCTTCGCCACCCCCGGGATCTCGAGGGGTGCGCATATGGCCGGTCTCGTCGGCGGGGTGGCGATCGGTGCGCTCGTCCTCGCGCTCGATCGCGCCGTGAAGCAGCCATGGGTCGGCACCGTGGTGTGCACCGCCATCACCATCACGCTGGTGGCCGGGTGCATCTGGGCGGCGAACAGCTACGCCGATCCGATCCTCAGCTTCTGATCCCGTTGCGGGATCAGCTCGCCGCGGCTCGGGATTCGACGATCGTGCGCAGGCCGCGCAGATTGCGCTTCCAGATGAGCTTCAGCAGCACACCACCGACCGTGGCGCCGATGGGGCCGCCCATCCACCATGGGAAGGTGAGCTTCTCGTGCCAGATGAACTCGGTTCGTCCCGGCGGGGTGGGCACGAGCGTGAACTCGCCGGTGCCGGTGACCATGCCGACATGGCGCACGCCCATCACCCGGGCATCCTCCCAACGGGTGATCTCCATGCGGTCGGTGAGGCGGAACGGGCCAACCTTGGTGTCGCAGTCGAAGGTGGTGCCCACCCCCGACGTGCTCTCGGAGGTGAACCTGATGGCGACGGCGTCATGCATCCAGTCGACGTGGTCGGCGACGACGCGCACGACATCCCAGACCTGTTCGGGTGTCGCGTCGATGGTCGTTCCCACAGTGATTCCAGCCATCCACCCAGCCTACGGAGCGATGGTGGCGATGCCCTGATCGGGAGCCCGACGAGCGAGTGTGCGGGAGGGCCGGACGGCGCTCAGGAGCGGGTTCCCGCTCGTGCGTAGACCGTGATGTGGGACGGGCTGTCCTCGTCGAAGGGATCGCCCTGCCAGGAACTCCATCGGTGGATCGGCACGAGACCCGCCCGGTCAGCGAGTTCGTCGAACTGCTCGGGGTGCAGATAGCGCGCTGTCCAGGGTCGGCGGCGCAGGCCGTCAGCGGTGGGTTCGCGGTGCTCCCCGCGGATGATCTGGGACTGCACATCGGTGGAGGTGTGCACGGTGACGCCGTGACCGACGGAGGACGCGTCGAGTGATTCGGACTCGATCTCGTCCGGTTCGGCCGGCACCATGCTCTCCACGACGAACACCCCGTCGGGTCCCAGCAGCGACGCCACCTGGTGCATGCATCGCTGCTGGGCCTCCTCGGCGCTGAGGTTCAGGAACGTGTTGAACGCACACACCACGAGGGTGACGTGGCGATGGCGGCCGTCGACACCGACGATCCCCGCAGCGTCGAGCACCCCGGCGACGTCGGCCATGTCGCCGAGCACGGCGGTGAGCGCCGCTGATGGTTCCTTCGATCGGAGGCGATCCAGCATCGCTGCCGAGGCGTCGATCCCGATGACCTCGAGCCCATGCTCGGTGAGCGGGATGGCGAGCCGACCGGTGCCGACGCCGAGTTCGCAGACCGGGCCCGGGCCGGCGAGTGCGACGAGGGTCCGCACGGCGCCGGCGGTGTCGAACATGTCGGCGTACCAGTCGTCGTAGACATCGGCGAAGGAGTCCCCGTAGAGCGCAGCATCGTCCGTCACCGCAGCAGTCTGCCGCGTGGGGGTCCGGTGCGGCGACGGCCCACCGGTACCCTTGGCATCGTGAGTGCCTACCTCGACCATGCGGCCACCGGGCCGATGCGACCCGACGCGGTCGAGGCCATGCTGCCGTTCCTCACCGATCGCTACGCCAACCCCTCCGGCGCCCATCGATGGGCCCGGGATGCTCGTCGGGCGATCGATGAGGCCCGCGAGGAACTCGCCGAGCTCCTCGGCGCCCTCCCCGGCGACATCGTCTACACGAGCGGTGGGACCGAGGCGGACAACCTCGCGGTGTTCGCGGCGAGCCGGGCCGGCGCCGATCCTGTCACCGTCTCCGCCGGTGTCGTCGTGTGCAGTGCGATCGAGCATCACGCCGTGCTCGATCCGGTGGAGCAGCTGGGTGGACGGGTGGTCGGTGTCGATGCCACCGGACGACTCGACACCGAGGAGCTGGTCGAGGTGCTCACCGCCGAGGCGGCGCGCCGGGAGGCCGGCGAGGGGCCCGGTGTCCGTCTGGTCTCGGTGATGGCGGTCAACAACGAGATCGGCACCCTCCAGCCCCTCGACCGCATCGCCAAGCTCGTCCGCAGGCACGCACCCGACGCCGTGCTCCACACCGATGCGGTCCAGGCCTTCTGCTGGACCGACCTCGCGCATGTCGCCCGCAACGTCGACCTGCTCAACGTGAGTGCCCACAAGTTCGGTGGCCCGAAGGGGGTCGGTGCGCTCGTGGTCCGTCCCTCGGCCGCTGTTCGACCCCTGCAGGTCGGTGGGGGTCAGGAACGGGGCCGTCGCTCCGGGACGCAGAACGTCGCCGGGATCGTGGCCATGACGGTGGCGGCCCGTCTCGCCGCCGCTGATCGGGAGGCGGAGATCGCCCGTCTCGGTGCGCTGCGTGACCGACTCCTCGACGGCCTCCTCGCCACGGTGCCCGACATCGTCGAGACCACTGCGCCGGCCGCCGTTCCCGCCGCCGGTCCCGACCGCGCGATCGATCGATCGGGTCGCGCCGCCGGGATCGCCCATGTGTGCATCGCCGGTGTGGAGAGCGAGGCGCTGCTGTTCCTGCTCGAACGCGCTGAGGTCTTCGCCTCGGCGGCGTCGTCCTGCTCGAGCGGTGCGATGGAACCCTCCCATGTGCTGGCCGCCATCGGCGTCGATCCGGCGCTCGCCAGGGGTTCGCTCCGACTCTCGCTGGGGTGGACCACCACGGCGGCGGAGATCGACCACGCCCTCGCCGTCATCCCCGGAGCCGTCGCCCAGCTGCGCCGGTTCAACGTCTGATCCGATGCAGGTCCTCGTCGCCATGTCCGGGGGAGTCGACTCCTCGGTCGCCGCCGCCATGCTCCGTGATGAGGGCCATGAGGTGGTCGGCGTCACGCTCAAGCTCTGGGGTGGCGACTCCGATTCGGGATGCTGTTCGGTGAGCGATGTCGATGATGCCCGGAGAGTCGCCCAGCAGCTCGACATCGAGCA
Source organism: Microthrixaceae bacterium (assembly GCA_947446975.1). Classification (GTDB taxonomy): domain Bacteria; phylum Actinomycetota; class Acidimicrobiia; order Acidimicrobiales; family Acidimicrobilacustridaceae; genus Acidimicrobilacustris. The sequence continues at coordinate 11,028 of CANFHM010000035.1, read as the reverse complement.
TCTCGTCTTCAACTTCGGCGACGACTTCATGGCTGATGTGGTCGGGCCGTACGTCGCCGACCATGCCGCCGGGCTCACCCCCAACCCGTGCATCGAGTGCAACCGTCATCTCAAGTTCGATCGTCTGCTGGTGCGCGCCGAGGCCCTCGGTTTCGATGCCGTGGCCACCGGTCATCATGCGCGGATCACTGCGGCCCCGACCGGCGCTCCCCGGATCACACGGGGTGTCGATCCGGCCAAGGATCAGAGCTACGTGCTGCACATGCTCACCGCCGAGCAGCTCGCCCGGGTGCTGCTCCCCATCGGGGGTCTCACCAAGGCCGAGGTGCGTGCACGGGCCGAGGCGCTGTCCCTGCGCACCGCCGGGAAGCCCGACAGCCAGGACGTGTGCTTCATCTCCCATGCCGGCGGGGGGCGCAGTCGGTTCCTCGGTGATCGCATCGAGCTGCGACCCGGGCGTCTGGTGTCCTCCTCGGGCGAGGACGTCGGTTCGGTGGAATCGGTGCAGCTGGTCACCATCGGCCAGCGTCGGGGTCTCGGGCTCGCCGGCGACGGCTCACCGAGGTATGCACTCGATGTCGATGTCGACGCCGGGACCGTCACCGTCGGACACGCAGACGAGCTGCTCGTGGATGGTGAACGGATCGGTTCGTTCACCTGGGTCGATGCGGAGGCCCGTGCACAGGTGCAAAGCGGTCGGACGGTGACGGCCCAGGTGAGCGCCCATGGCGAACCCCTCGACGTCTCGGCGGTGCAGCTGCATGACCCCGGTGCCGCCACCATCTCGCTGACCTGGGCGCAGCAGCAGCGACGGATCGCCCCCGGTCAGAGCATCGTGCTGTTCGACGGTGCGCAGGTGCTGGGTGGCGGGATGGTGCTCAGGCGATGAGCCTGCGGGTGCGGGCCTCGGCCAGCGCCCAGCCCGGTCGGCTCGGCACGACCAGCACCGCGCCGACCTCATAGGGCTCGATCGGTTCGGAGCGTCGCAGTCGCGACGCCGCCGGCACGATGAGTTCCGGCGTGGACAATGCGATCCGCAACCGTGGACCGAGTGCGCCGGCGGTCAGATCGGTGTCGGTGTGTGTGTCGGAATCCGGATCGGCATTCGCTGCCGAGCGACCCATGGTGCGGGTACCCGCGATGGCCTCGACGATCCCGATCCCGGCGACCCGTTGGCGCTGCACGAGCAACGCATCGGTGAGCACCATCCGATCCACCACGACCACGCCGGCGGGCACGAACACGAGCCAGCGCTGCGAGAGTCCGTGCAGGGCGCGCACTCCGATGGCGGCCGCCGGCCAACCGACGATGAGCAGCAGCGCGCCGGGGATCCAGTTCCTGAGGGCCAGCAGGAGGGGACCGGCGCATCCGCCACCGACCACGACCAGCCAGGTGAGCGGAAGCGGACCGAGCAGGAGTGCGCCGGGTGCCCGCAACGGCATGCGTCGCTCGTCGCCGTAGGAGGAGCCGTTCACGAACCGGTCGCCGACGAACGCCGAGAGTGCGATGACCGTGACGAGGGAGGTGACGGCGAGCGCGATCGAGGCGGTGGCATCGGCCCGATCCGGACTGGCCAGCACCGCCCAGGCCGCCGCCACCAGCGACGCCGGGGCCAGGATCCGCAGCGCGGTGAGTGACACGGTGCTCGGCACCAGTGCCGCCACGAGGCCGATCCCCCAGAACCCCCAGAGTCCGATGGAGGCGGTGTGCTGGAACCCGGGACTGCACGGGTCGAGCGCATCGGCGAACACCGGCCCGGCCAGCAGGGGGAGAGTGAGCCAGATGATGGCGGCGGCCCATCGACCGAAGTTCCTGCTCGCAGAAGTCACTGGCTGAGATTTGCGCACTTCCGGCCCGGCTCGCTAGTTATGTGACCTGCGACACAGCAGGTCGCGAAGCGGGGGGATGGTCGTGAGCAGCACCGGGTGGCGGATCGAAGCCATGGAGAAGGGTCCGACGCAGCGGTCGGGACCCTCATCGGACGAGGTCGGTCGATGACCCGGCGCGCGCCCGGCGAGATCCTTCCGGCCGGACTGTCCACCGGCATCGGCCATCTGCCCCATTACGACCCGGGCGATGCCGTCGAGTTCGTGCTGCGCCATTCGCCGCGCCTGCCGAGCGCTCCCGCCCTTCCCGCCCGATCCCGTCGGGAGGGCATGATCGCCCAGGCCGCTGCCGGCGTCGCCGGCGTCGCCGTCGACGATCACGGCATGCTCCACATCGACCATGCCGCGCTCGATCCCGAGGCGCCCCTGCTCGACACCGAGTTCCGCGGCGATGCCTTCGTCGGACTGCGGGCGTTCCTCACGGCGGTCGCCGACCGTGTCGGTCCGCTGAAGGTCTCCACGACCGGGCCCGTCACGCTCGGTCTCGCGCTGCACGAGGCGGGGATCGACGCGGAGCTGGCGTTCCGGATCGCCGGCAGGGTGGTCCGTCGTCGCAGCGCCGCCCTCACCGCTCATGTGCTGCGTCGGGTCCCCCAGGCGCAGCTGGTGCTCTTCGTCGACGAACCGGCGATGGGGTCACTGGCCGAACCCGGGTTCCCGATCGCCCCCTCCGATGGTGTCGATCTGGTGTCCGGTGCGCTCGCCGTCGTGGAGTCCATCGCCGTCACCGGCCTGCACTGCTGCACCACGGCCGACTACCGACTCCTGATGAGTGTCGGGCCCCGCATCCTGTCGGTCCCGGTCCGGGCCGAGGTGTCGGCCCACGCCGGTCTCTTCGGTGAGTTCCTCGAGCGGGGCGGGTGGATGGCCTGGGGCGCCGTCCCCACCGACGGCCCGGTCGGCACCACCGTCGATCGACTCTGGCGGCGGCTCGCCGTGCTCGGGCGCGGCCTCGTCGAGGATGGTCTCGACCCGGAGCTGCTCCTCGCCCATTCGATCATCACACCGACCTGCGGCCTGGCCCAGCATGGGGTGACCCAGGCCGAACTGGTGATGGAGCTCACCTCGGCGATCGCCGCGCGGCTCCAGCAGCAGGCCTCCGGATTCCCGTTCTCGGTGGGCGCCTGAGCGGGGTCGGGGTCGTCCGAGTCGCCCTGTGCGAGGCGGTGTCGGGCACGGTGCGCGAGCTGCTCGTGGTCGATCGGGCTGTCGCAGACGATGGGTAGTGTTCGGCCGTGGCTGCGTCGAAGAAACCCCGGAACCGAGCTGCCGACCACGCCGTCCTCGCCGCGGCGCATCGTGTCGACCAGCTCCGCGCCACCATCCGCCACCATTCGCAGCTCTACTACGAGACCGACGCCCCCGAGATCCCCGACGCAGAGTTCGACGCGCTGCTCGTCGAGCTCCGCGATCTCGAGGCCGAGTTCCCCGATCTGCTGACCGCCGATTCCCCCACACAGGTCGTGGGCGGCAGCGCATCGGCCACCTTCTCCGAGGTCCGTCACAGCATCCCCATGATGAGTCTCGACAACGTGTTCTCCCCCGAGGAGCTGCAGGGCTGGGGTGAGCGCCTCGAGCGCCGACTCGCCGAGCTCGGCGATAGCGCAGCGGGCACCGCCCTCGTCGCCGAGCTGAAGATCGACGGCCTGGCGGTCTCCATCCGCTACGAGAACGGTCGGCTCGTCCAGGCCGCCACCCGGGGTGATGGCCGGGTCGGCGAGGACGTCACCGCCAACGTGCGCACCATCGCCTCGGTGCCCCATGAGCTGCCCGCCGGCGCCCCCGAGGTGCTCGAGGTGCGCGGCGAGATCTACATGCCCATCGCCACGTTCGTCGCACTCAACGAGTCGCAGGCGGCGGCGGGGGAGCGGCTGTACGTGAATCCCCGCAACACCGCCGCCGGGTCACTGCGGCAGAAGGATGCCGGCGTCACCGCCTCCCGCGGGCTGGCGTTCTGGAGCTACCAGCTCGGCGAGGTGGTCGGTGGTCCCGAGCTGCGTTCGCATCACGACACCTTCACGCTGCTGGCCTCGCTCGGATTCCCCGTCAACCCGGAGGCCACGGTCGTCGAGGGTCTCGACGCGGCGATGGCGCTGTGTCTGCAGTGGCAGCAGCACCGCCACGATCTCGACTACGAGATCGATGGCGTCGTCATCAAGGTCGACGATCTCGCCCTGCAGCGTGAACTCGGAGCCACCGCCAAGGCTCCCCGCTGGGCCATCGCCTACAAGTTCCCGCCGGAGGAGCGCACCACCCGCCTCCTCGACATCGGCGTGTCCATCGGCCGCACCGGGCGGGCCACGCCCTACGCCCAGCTCGAGCCGGTGTTCGTCGGTGGCTCCACCGTGGCCATGGCCACGCTCCACAACCAGGACCAGGTGGCGTTCAAGGATGTCCGCCCCGGCGATCTCGTCATCGTGCGCAAGGCCGGCGATGTCATCCCCGAGGTGGTCGGTCCGGTGCTCTCGGAGCGTCCCGAGGGGCTGGCGCCCTGGGTGTTCCCCACCAACTGTCCGGTGTGCGGCCATGTCCTCGACCGGCCCGAGGGCGAGTCCGATCATCGCTGTCCCAACCTGCGCTGTCCGGCCCGGGTGGCGGGCGCCATCGAACATTTCGCGTCCCGCGGGGCGATGGACATCGAGGGGCTGGGCGAGCAGCGGGTCCAGCAGTTCTGCGAGATGGGTCTGCTGGCCGATGTCGGCGACATCTACTCGCTCACCGACTCCGTGCTGCTCGGCATCGACAAGTTCCAGGACCGTTCGGTGGCGAAGCTGCTCGCCGGCATCGACGCCTCACGCTCCCGACCCCTCGATCGGCTGCTCGTCGGACTCAACATCCGGCATCTCGCCGGGGCGGGCAGTCAACTGCTCGCCGCCCGGTTCGGGCATCTCGACGCCATCGCGTCGGCCACGACCGAGGAGCTCGCCGCGGTCGAGGGGATCGGCACCACCATCGCCACCTCCGTGGCCGCCTGGTTCGCCGATCCCACCAATCAGGCGGTGGTGGCCAAACTCCGCGCGGCCGGTGTGAACTTCGAGGGGCCCGCGCCCTCCGAGCTCCCGCAGACCCTCACCGGGCTCACCATCGTGGTCACCGGAACGCTGCCCGGGTTCACCCGTGAGCAGGCCGAGGCCGCCATCAAGGACCGCGGCGGCAAGTCCCCCGGCAGCGTCTCCAAGCGCACCACCGCGCTCGTCGTCGGCGAGGAGCCCGGTGCGTCCAAGGTCACGAAGGCGGCCGAGCTCGGCGTTCCGGTGCTCGACGCCGAAGGCTTTATGGTTCTCCTCGACACCGGCACCGTGCCGGCACCATCTGGGGGAACACCATGACCATCGAAGCGGTCATCTTCGATTTCGGCGGCGTCTTCACGTCCTCGCCCTTCACCGGCCTGCACCAGTGGCATGTCGACAAGGGGCTCGATCCGGCCGTCGGGCTGCGCATCGTGTTCGGGCCCTACGACCAGGACACCGACCATCCCTGGCATCGTGTGGAGCGCGGCGAGATCGCGCTCGAGGCCGCCGCCGAGCAGATCAAGGCGCTGGCTGCGGAGTCCGGCATGGACCTCGACCTCCGGGAGATGTTCGGTGCGCTCGGTGGTGCCGACGGCGCCCGTCAGGACGTCGTCGAGATCGCACTCGATCTGCGCCGACGCGGCTATCGCACGGCACTCATCACCAACAACATCGCCGAGTTCTCCGACGGCTGGCGGGCCATGATCCCCGTCGACGAGATCTTCGAGGTCGTGGTCGACTCCTCGGCCATCGGCATCCGCAAGCCCGATCTGCGGATCTACGAACTCACGCTCCAGCAGCTGGGTGTGGCCCCGGAGGTGTCGGTCTTCCTCGACGATGCCGTGGGCAACATCGAGGCAGCCCGGGCGGCCGGTATGCACGCCATCCTCGTCGGCGACGATCACACGATCGCCTTCGCCGAACTGGCGGAACTGCTCGCTACAGCACCGTGAAGCACCAGCTGCGGCTCGTCGACTGCTGTGGGCCATCGCCGATGCGCCAGTAGGTCACCGTGGCGCAGTGGTCGCCGGTGGGCAGCGACTCGTACTCGGAACCCACCACGGGGTTGAGGGTGTACTGCCCGAGCGGGGCGATGATCGAGAGCTGGGCTGTGGGGATGGGCACGCCGTCGAGGGCGAGCGACGCCTCGTAGCCGGGGGCGAGATCCACGCCGATGGCGTCCTGCTTGAGGACCTTGAGTCCTGGGGCCGGGATGAGTCGTTCGATGATCCCGCCGTCGAGGCTGATGGCGTTCTGCTGACTCTGACGCACGAGGGCGTAGACGCTGCCGAGGACGATGCACAGCAGCACCGCGATCACGAGATGCCGTGGTTGCAGTCGCCGTGGGGTGCGGGTGACGGTGTCGGTGCTCACGGGGACAGTCTGCCCGCGTGTCGCCCCTGTTCCGCAGTCGGCCGGGGTGAGGACCTCGGTGGTCGGGCGGTCCCGTGGATCGGACCGGCACCGCTGGGTGGGTGACGGATCCGGCGGGACCCAACAACTACCCTCGGACCGTGGCAAACCCCCGCATGCCCGATCGGATCGGGCAGGTGCTCGGAGGGCGGTACCGGCTGCTGGCCCCGATCGGCACCGGAGCATCCGCCACCGTCTACCTGTCCGACGATGTCGTCCTCCGTCGCCGTGTGGCGGTGAAGGTCCTGCATGACGCGCTCGCCGACGATCCCTCGTTCCTCAAGCGGTTCCGCGCCGAGGCGCAGAGCGCAGCTGCCCTCAACCATCCGAATCTCATGGCGGTCCACGACTGGGGACAGGGAGATGTCCCGTACCTCGTCACCGAACTGCTCAGCGGAGGATCCCTCCGGGGGCTGCTCGATTCGGGTGAGCTGCTCGATCAGGCCCAGACCCAGGCGGTGGGACTCGAAGCTGCCCGCGCCCTCGACCACGCCCATCGTCAGGGGTTCGTGCACCGCGACATCAAGCCGGCGAACCTGCTGTTCGACGAGGAGGGACGGCTGCGCATCGCCGACTTCGGTCTGGCCCGGGCACTGGCCGAGGCGGCCTGGACCGAACCGGCCGGCGCTGTGCTGGGCACCGCCCGCTATGCATCGCCGGAACAGGCCCAGGGTGCGACGCTCGACGGTCGTAGCGACGTCTACTCGCTGGCCCTCGTGCTGATCGAGGCGCACACCGGCACGCTGCCCTTCGCCGCCGACACCACGCTCGGCACGCTCATGGCGCGGGTCGATCGTCCGATCCCCGTCCCGCCCGAGATGGGCCCGCTGGTCCCGGCGCTGCAGGCCGCCGGTGCCGCCGACCCCGCCGATCGCCCCGATGCCGGCCGGTTCGCCGCCATGCTCGCCGCAGCCGGTTCGCCCGTCGCCGTCGCGCCGCTCCCGCTGGCCGGCGTCGCGACCCTCGAACGGGCGCAGTTCGATCCCATCGAACCCACCACGCTCTTCCGTCCGGCCGATGATGTGCTCGGCGCCGTGTTCGCCGATCTCGACCCCACAGTGACCACCGCCGGGACCGCCGCGGCCGGCTCCTCCCTCGCCGGGACCGCCGGACGTGGCGGATCCGTCGATGAGACCGGCGTGCTCGTGCTCGGGGAGCCGGTCGGCCAACCCGCCACCCGCACCATCGAACGTCCGGCTGCGGCAGGTGCTGCCCGCACCCGGGGCCGTCGCCGTCGGATCCCCCGGTCCGTGCGCAGCGGCCTCATCGCCCTCCTGGTCGTCGCCGCCGCCATCGGAGCGTTCTTCGCCCTGTATCGACCCACCCATGTCATCGGGGACTACGCCTCGATGCCGGCGGCCGAGGTCCGGGACCTCCTGAAGCACAACGGGTACAGCGTCACCGAGAACGGCGAGTACTCCGAGACCGTCGAGCGGGACACGATCATCAGCCAGGATCCGGCCGCCGGCACCTCGCTGAAGGAGGGTCGTACCGTCACGCTCACCGTCTCGCTCGGCCCCCCGCCCGTGCCCGTCCCGACCGATCTCGCCGGTCGCACCGTCGATCAGGCCGCCTCGGCACTCACGGCGGCGAGCCTCCGCCTCGGCACGCTCATCGATGGGTACGACGAGACCATCGCCAAGGGCATCGTGCTGTCGCTGGCCGACGGCACACCCGCCGAGCTCCCCAAGGGTTCCCCGGTGGATCTCGTCGTGAGCGCCGGTCCGAAACCGCGCATCGTCCCCGACGGGCTGGTGGGGCAACCCGTCGATGCCGTCACCACCCAGCTCACGGCACTGGGACTCGTCGTGGCCCGCAACGACGCGTACTCCGACACCGTCGCCGAGGGCACCGTGCTGTCGGTGACGCCGCCTTCTGGTGCCGCAGTGCCGAAGGGTGGCACCGTCACCGTGTCGGCCTCGAAGGGGAAGCGGCCCATCGCCATCCCGGCTGACATCGTCGGCAAGAGCGTCACGGCGGCCACTGAGGAGCTGCAGGCCCTCGGGCTCGTCGTGAGCGGGGTGCAGGGGTCGCCGACGGGAAGGGTCAGCGGTTCGAACCCCGCAGTCGGGGCACTCGTGAAGCCGGGATCCTCGGTGCTGTTGCTCACCCGCTGACCGGTACGCTCGGCCCCCGTGGCGACCACCGACCAAGAGGCGCATGGCGCTGATCCCGAGGACGGGGCGCCCATCGGATCGTCGGGGCCCGACCGGTTCGAGATCGGCCTCGAACCCGGCGGTGAGGAGGGGATCGTCCTCCCGTGGAGCCTCATGCTGCGCCGGGGAGTGGCCGGTCGGGTCGAGCGGAGCCCGCGGCGCTCCTGGATCATCCTCGCCGCCGCGCTCTCCGGGGTGTTCACCGCCAGCTTCACCATCACCGTGCTCACCGTGTCGCTGGCCGACATCGCCCGGAACCTGGGCTCGACCGCCGATGTCCTGACCTGGGCGATCACCGGACCGAGCCTCGCCATGGCCGTCCTCGGACCCATCGGCGGGAAGCTGGCCGACCGGTTCGGCGCCCGTCAGGTGTACCTGCTCAGCCTCACCGGGGTCACGGTGTTCGCGGCGGCGGCGATCGTGGCCTGGAACGCGCCGTCGCTGATCGCCTTCCGGTTCCTCGGTGCCGCACTGGGTGCGGCCACCGGACCGTCGGCGCTGTCGATGATCAACCGCAGCTTCAGCCCCGAGCGCCGGGCCCAGGCCATGGGGTACTGGTCGATGGTCGGATCCGGTGCGCCCGTGTTCGGCGTGGTCATCGGCGGTCCGCTCGTCGACGCGTTCGGCTGGCGATGGATCTTCATCCTGCAGACGCCGGTCGCACTGCTCAGCCTCATCATCGGCTTCCTGGTGCTCCCCCACACCCGACGCGGCGAGCGCCAACCGTTCGACATCGCCGGTTCGGCGGTGCTGGCGCTCGGGGTGGGTCTCCTGCTCATCGCCCTCAACCGCGGACCGGTGCTGGGCTGGTCGAGTCCGTTGGTGCTCACCGGGTTCATCGGCGGACCGCTGCTGCTGGCGCAGTTCGTGCGCATCGAGAACCGCACGCCCCATCCGCTGCTGCCCATGCGCTATTTCCGCCGGCGCAACTTCACCTTCCCGATCGTCAACCAGTTCCTCGCCAACTTCACCTACATGGGTGGATTCATCCTGACCCCACTGCTGCTGCACGATCTGCTGGGGTACAGCACCACGAAGGTCGGACTCATCTCGATCGCCCGCCCGCTCACCTTCGCAATCGTCGGTCCGATCGCCGGGTTCCTCGTGCTGCGGTTCGGCGAGCGACTGATCGGCATGTTCGGGTCACTCATGCTGGCGCTCTCGATGATGGTGCTGGCCATGATCGGCATCGGCAGCGGGATGTGGCTGATCGAGGGCGCACTCATGCTCAGCGGGATCGGGATGGGTGCCTGTGCCCCGGCGATGATCGCCAGCCTCGCCAACGCCGTGGACCCCAGTGATCTCGGCGTGGCCAGTGCGGCATCGCAGACGATGAGTCAGATCGGTGTGGTCGCCGGGATGCAGATCCTTCTCACCGTGCAGCTGGCCGCGGCGGCGGGATCGGGCAGCGGGTCCTACGCCATCGCCTATCACGTCGGTGCGGTCGCAGCGGTGGGGGCCCTCGTCGCCGCCTCGTTGGTGCGTCGCACCCGTCATGCGGCGGCGGAGCAGCCCGTGTTGGCATGACCGGACTGATCAGTCAGGTCTGATCACACAGTTCTGATCACTCGATGGTGATCGCCCGCACGGCCTCGGCGATGGCGATGGCCTGCGGGTCGGGGGTGCCGCCGACCGAGGCGCCGGAGGCCTGGAGCGACATCAGCTTGGTGATGTCGCCCTGCACGTTGATGCGGCCACCCATGAACGCCTGCATGGCGGCGGCGAAGTCGAGGTTGACGAAGATCGCCCGTGCCGTGGCGAAGTCGACGGTGACGGTGAGGTCCGGCGCATCGAGGTGGCCGTCCTCGATGACGATCTCGCCGTCGGAGGTGTCGACGTGTCCGTGCACGTCGGCGCCGAAGGGGGTCTCGGTGACGATGAGGTTCATCCGCATGAGCCCGGCGGGCGGAACATCAGGATGCGGCAGCTCGTCACGGATCGCCTTGGCGGCGACCATCCACTCCGGGCTGAGGAACTCGAACTTCGTTGTCACTGGTCCTCCATCGGGGGTGCGTGCGGACCGAACCCTATCGGTGACCGGGCGGGGCCGGCCCGGTCGGCGCCTACGATGCTCCTCTATGTCCGAACGACTGTCACGCGATGATGTGGCGAAAGTGGCCCTGCTGGCTCGCCTCGAGCTCACCGACGCCGAACTCGACACCTACACCGACCAACTGGCCGCCATCATCGATCACGCCGCCGATGTGGCCGCACTCGATCTCGCCGATGTGCCCCCGACCGCACACCCGCTGCCGCTCGAGAACGTGCTGCGCCCCGATGTCGTGGCCCCGTCGCTCGACCGCGACGAGGTGCTCGCACAGGCTCCCTCCGTGGAGGACCGTCGTTTCCGCGTCCCGGCGATCCTGGGGGAGGAGCCGTGACCGACGCCTCGATCCCCCCGACAGCCATCGGCATCTCCCGTGCGGTCCGTGCCGGTGAACTCTCGGCCCGTGCCGTGCTCGAGGTCCATCTCGGAGCCATCGACGCCGGCGAGGGCGAGATCAACGCCTTCAACCTCGTGCTGGCCGATGAGGCCCGAGCTGCCGCCGATGCCATCGATCG
>CANFHM010000034.1 GCA_947446975.1 Microthrixaceae bacterium | reverse complement strand
TTGCACGCTGCACTGCTCGACCCCACCCGTGCATTCCGAGCGACGAGTTGCGTACAGCACATTCATGATGGAGGGTGACACCGCTGCGCTCGAGGAGCGCATTCGCGGCGTGCGCGATCAAGCCGGGCGAGAGACCTTCGCCCCGACCTGATCAGGCGATCGAACCGGCGATCCAGTAGTAGAGCGGGATGCCGATCACCATGTTGAGCGGGAAGGTCACCGCGAGCGCGAGTGTGAGATAGCGACTCGGGCTCGCCTCGGGGATCGCATACCGGACCACCGCCGGCACCACGATGTAGCTCCCACTCGCGGCGAGCACGGCCAGCAGGGTCATGTCGCCCACGCTGAGACCGAGTCCCCAGCCGATCGACAGCGCGACCGCAGCGTTGACGAGCGGCAGCACGAGGCCGAACCCGATGAGGAACGGACTCACGTCACGGACCTCGCGCAGCTGCTTGGCCACCAGCAGACCCATCTCGAGCAGGAAGAACGCGAGCAGGCCCTTGAAGATCCCATTGACGAACGGGTACATGGCCTCGCCGCCGGCCTTCCCGCTGATGGCGCCGACCACCATCGAGCCGATGAGCAGGAGCTGGGCCCCGTCGGTGAACGCCTCGCGCAGCACCTCCCGGATCGGCGTGGGTCCCTCACCATGGGCGGTGGCACCGGCGTCGATGGCCGAGCCGCTCGGCCGGTCGGATTCGGGGATGACCTCGAGCTGATCGATGGGAGCACCCGCCGGTGAGACGGTGGCGTTCATCCGACTGCTCGTCGCCCGCTCGCCCGACTGCTTCGAGCGCACCCAGGTGGCCAGGACCACCGCCATCACGATCGCCGGTGACTCCATGAGCACGAGGGCCACGGTGAGATAGCCACCAGCCTCATCACCGCGACTGGCCACGAACTGCTGGGCGGTGATGAACGTGACGGCGCTCACCGAGCCATAGGTCGCGGCGATGGCGGCTGCATCGAACGGGTCGATCCGGCGGCGCAGGATGAGGAAGGCGACGGCCGGGATGACGACGGCCAGACACAGCGCCGCACCGATCACCTTGAGCGCATCGCCGGAGAGTCCCGCCGACGACAGGGCCTGACCGCCCTTGAAGCCGAGGGCCATGAGCAGGTAGAGCGACAGGAACTTGGCGACCTGTTTCGGGATCTCGAGGTTCGATCGGATGAGCCCGATGAACACGCCGAGGAAGAAGAACAGCACTGCGGGGTCAGTCAGATTCTTGAGGACATCAACATCCATCGGTCGAGCTCCGCTCCGTCGGGGCCGGTGATCCGGGGATCTCCGGGCCGGTCTCTGTGGTCGTGGTCGTGGTCTCTGTGGTCGTGGTCGGGCCGGCGGTCATCGTCGGATCTCCTCGAGCCGGAGTGTTCCTCGGTCACGGGCCGCCCGCTGCTCGGGGGTGAGTGGTGCCGCCATCGCGTGGTAGCCGCCATCCACATGCAGCACCTCGCCGGTGATCGCCCGGGAGAGACCCGACAGCAGGAAGCACACGGCATCGGCGACCGGCGAGGCGTCGGTGGTCGACCAGGGCAGTGGCGAGGTCGTCTCCCAGGCATCGAGAAGATGCTCGAACCCGGGGATGCCCCTGCCGGCGCGGGTCTCGATCGGCCCCGCCGCCACCAGGTTCACCCGGATGCGCTGGGCACCGAGATCGCGGGCGAGGTAGCCGGTGGCGGATCGCAGCGCCGCCTTGCACACGCCCATCCAGTTGTAGACCGGCCAGGCCCGGTCATCGGCGTCGAAGTCGAGACCGACGAGTGAGGCACCGGTGGGATCGGCCACCTCACGGAGCAGTCGGGCGAGGCTCGAGAGCGTCCATGCGCTGGTGCGGAACGCCAGCTCGATGTTCTCGGGTGCGGTGGCGGTGAGGTCGCCGCCGAGCGCATCGCGGGGTGAGAACGCCACTGCGTGCACCGCACCGGCGAGGGTGCCGTGGGTCGTGGCGATGTGTTCGACCGCAGCGTCCACGTGGGTGGCGTCGCACAGATCGAGCGGCAGCACCTCGATGCTGCGGTCGAGGCCAGCGGCGAGGTCGCCGGCGGCATCGAGATCCCGGGGGAACGCGCCCAGGACCACCCGACCGCCCTGGTCGAGGATCGACCGTGCCGTGGCGAAGGCGATGCTGTCGGCGGTGGCCACACCCGTGACCAGGATGAGGTCTCCGTGCAGCATCACCGCACCTCCCTCGTCGAGGTGTTCGTCGTCGAGATTCCCATCATCGTCTCCCTGTTCGTTGATGAGCAATCTATATCACGAATCTGGACACACGAAACAAACTGCGTATAAAGTACCCCGCATGGAGCGTCCGATCATCGGGATCGTCGGAGCGGGGCAGCTGGCCCTGATGATGTTCGAGGCGTCGTTGCGCATGGACCTCGACATCCGTGTGCTGGCCACCGACGCCGACGATCCGGCGCTGCGGGTGGTGCCCGGGAGCAGGGTCGGCGACCCCCGGGATGCCGCCGTGCTGCTGGCGTTCGCGTCCGAGGTCGATGTGGTCACCTTCGATCACGAACTCATCGACATCGCGTCGGTGAGATCCCTCGGGGTCGCCGGCCATGCGGTTCGACCCGGTTCCGCCGCTCTCGCCGTGGCGATCGACAAGGCGCGGCAGCATGACACGTTCAGCCGGCTCGGTATCGACCAGCCGCCGACCGTGCTCGTCCGCACGGAGTCAGAGCTTCGTGCTGCGATGCACCGGCTCGCGCTTCCCGTCGTGGTGAAGCACGCCACCGGTGGGTACGACGGGCGCGGTGTGTATGTGGTCGATCATGAGCAGCAGTTCGACCGACTGGTTGCCGGTGGCGTCCTCGGGGATGGGGAGTTCCTCGTCCAGCCGAAGGTCCCGATCGATGCCGAGGTGGCGGTGCAGGTCGTCCGCTCCATCGACGGGGAGATCCTCGCCTATCCCGTGGTGCGCACCATCCAGGAGGACGGGATCTGCACGATGGTCCAGCTCCCGGCGGCGATCCCCGATGCACTGGCTCGCCGCGCGACCGAGGTGGCCCGCCTCCTCGCCGACCACCTCGATGTGGTGGGCGTGCTCGCCGTCGAGTTCTTCGTCAGTGGCGGGCGGCTCCTCATCAACGAGATCGCCATGCGTCCGCACAACAGCGGTCATCTCACCATCGAGGCGACGGTCACCTCGCAGTTCGAGAATCACCTCCGAGCCGTCGCCGGTCTGCCCCTCGGCTCCACGGCTGCAGTCGTCGGCGCCGCGTCGATGGTCAACATCATCGGCTCGGACTCCTCCCCGGCGCCCAGGCCGGACCGGGCGCCCATCGACGCCGCCGTCCATCTCTACGGCAAGTCCCACCGCCCGGGTCGCAAGCTCGGTCACGTCACCGCAGTGGGCGACTCCATCGAGGACGTCGTCGCCAGAGCACGTCGTGCCGCATCGGCACTCGAACCCCAAGGAGCAGGAACATGAGCGTCGCCGTCGTGATGGGAAGCGATTCGGATCTCGAGGTCATGGGCGCCGCGGTCACCACGCTCGATCGTTTCGGTGTCGAACGGATCGTGCGCTGCGTCTCCGCCCACCGCGACCCCCACGGGATGCTGTCCTTCGCGTCCGAGGCCCAGCAGCGGGGGATCGAGGTCATCATCGCCGGTGCCGGTGGCGCCGCGCACCTCCCGGGGATGATCGCCTCGGCCACGCCGCTGCCCGTGATCGGGGTGCCCGTCGGCCGCCCGACCATCGCCGGGCTCGACGCCCTGCTCTCCATCGTGCAGATGCCGGCGGGCATCCCGGTGGCGACGATGGCGGTCGATGGTGCCGCCAATGCCGCCCTGCTGGCGATCCGGATCCTGGCGCTGAACGATCCGGCGCTGCGCGATGCGTTGGTGTGTCACGCCCATGAACTCGTCGAGGCGGTGGGCATCAAGGACGCAGCGATCGCCCGGGCCACGGCAGTGCTCCGGTGACCGTCGACCTCTCGGTGATGGACGATGCTCCGCTCGCCGGGGTGCGGGTCGTGGAGGTCTCGCTGCTCGGGGCGGCCTCGATCACGACTGCACTGAGCGATCTCGGCGCTGATGTCATCAAGGTGGAGCCGCCGGGTGGCGACTACGGCCGCAGCATGACCTGGCCGATCATCGAGGGCACATCCTTGCTGCATCTGCATCTCAACCGCGGCAAGCGCAGCATCGTGATCGATCTGCGCACCCCGGCCGGGGTCGAGGTGTTCGAGGAGCTGGTCGCCCACGCCGACGTGGTCGTCGAGGCCATGCGACCGGGAGCGCTCGAGCGCCGAGGTCTCGGCTACGAGCGGCTCCGCACGATCAATCCGCGGGTGGTGTTCATGGCGATGAGTGGATTCGGTGCCACCGGCCCCTACCGGTCGCTGCCGAGCCATGGCATCGCGTTCGACACCTGGGCGGGGATCGTCGAGCCGGAGGTGGACGATGAAGGACTCTGTGACATCCCACCCCATGTGTCGATCGGTCTCAACGCGGCACCGCTGTACGGCGCCGTCGCCATCCTCGCCGGGGTCATCAGGGCGCGTGCCACCGGCCGGGGATGTCGGCTGGAACTGGCCCAGAGCGACGCCGCCGTGGCCTTCGACTGGCTGCGCACCGAGACCGAGCGCGCCTACGAGCGCCCGCCGGAGGAGGTGCGCGGCAACGCCGCCGACGGCCACGAACGACGGGCACCAGGGGTCGCCGGCATGGCCGGTTCCGTCCGTTACCAGATCTACGCGACCTCGGATGGGTTCATCCTGCTCATGGCATCCGAGCGGAAGTTCTGGCGCAACCTCTGTGACGCCATCGATCGTCCTGATCTGTTCGAGACCCACCGAGGTGCCGCGCACGCCGACCACGCCCGCGGCGACATCGCCCTGCAGCGCGAACTGGCCGGTGTGTTCCGGACCCGCAGCAGCGCCGAGTGGGTCGAACTCGGAGCCCGCGGAGATGTGCCGATCGCTCCGGTGCACACGAAGGAGTCGCTGCGCAGCGATGCGCAGTTCCTCGGGCGACTCCCGTGGCTGCCGGCCGAGCGTTTCGGGGCGGACATGGTTCCCCAGCCGGTGCGCGTCGATGGTGTGACGGTGTCGGCGTCCACCCGTGCTCCCGAGGTCGGCGAGCACACCGACGAGGTGCTGTCCGGCCTCCTCGGCCACAGCGCTGACCGGATCGACGCGATGCGGTCCGGAGGGATCATCTCGTGATCCCGGGGGAACCTAGGATCACCGTCTTGACGGCTCACCCGGTCCGATGGAGCACACGATGACGACGCAACCCGACAAGCCCGGGTGGACCTTCTTCACCAATCACGGCCATGTGCTGGTGTGTCTCGCCGCCGATCCGGATCTGCGCACCCGCGATGTCGCCGAACTGGTCGGGATCACCGAGCGTTCGGCGCAGAGCATCGTCACCGATCTCGTCGAGGCCGGGTACCTGACCAGGATCAAGGAGGGGCGGCGCAACCGCTACGAGGTGCACGCCGACACGCCGCTCCGTCATCCCCTCGAACGGGACCATTCCGTCGGAGAGCTGCTGGTCACCCTCGGGAAGCTGCCGAAGCGCCGATCCTGATCAGTCCGACCAGCCGAGTTCGCCCGCCTCGTCGTCCCAGACGTAGCTCTGGCAGGTCGCCTCGAACGTACGGACCTCGAGTTCGGGCTCGCCCCCGATGCGATACACCGAGATCAACGTCTGCAGCATCAGTGCCGCTGTTCGCTCCGCAGCGTCGTCGCCACCGGCGGCTGCCCACCAGTTCCGCGTGAAGTCGCCCGTGGTGGTCCAGTCCTCGGGTCGATCGGCCGGATCGTAGGGGACGGTGGGTTCGGTCCAGCCGAGCGCCCGGAGTCGTGCGTGCTGCTCGCCGTCGAGCTTCTCGGGGTGATCCCAGAGGAAGACGTTGGAGACCGCCTCGATGTGGAATCCGACCGGGGTGGCGATGCACTGGACGAACACTCGGTCGTCGTCCTCGTCGCTCATTGGGGACACGATCACGCAGTAACACCCGAATTCGATGACCTTGCGCAGGACGCCCACCAGTTCATCGACGATGGTGCGTCCGCTCCCTGCCGGTGGCCGCAGGATCAGTGTCGCGTCGTCCCAGTACCACTGGTGGTCCTCGTCGGGTCCTTCGTCGTCGTCGAACGCTTCGTCGAACGACTCCTCGAAGACGTTGAGTCGTCCAATCTCTGTCGATCCCATCTGGCACCTCCGCCATGGGCGAACCACGTGTTCGCTCCCGGAGATGAACGCACGAACGCGCGTCGGATGTGCCGTCGACGACGGGAGATCCCGGTCAGCGAAGAGTCATGCCGCCATCGATGGCGACCACCTGGCCGGTCATGTAGGCCGAGGCCGCCACATCCAGGATCGCCCGTGCCACGTCGATCGCCTCGCCCGACCGCTTCAGCGGCGCGATGTGCCCCACGGCGTCGTGCAACGTGCCCCACTCCTCGGTCCAGGGCGTGCGGATGAGGCCTGGGGCCACAGCGTTCACGCGCACATCGGGGCCGCACACGTTGGCCAGCAGCACCGTCAGATGGTTGAGGGCTGCCTTCGACGCGGCGTAGGGCACCGATGAGCCGGTGGGACGCAGACCGGCGAGCGAGGTCACGTTGACGACACTGCCGTCGCCGGTCGCTCGCAGATGGGGCATCGCCAGCTTCGTGAGGCGGAACGTGCCGAGCACGTTGACATCGAGGATGCGACTGAAGATCTCATCGGTGACGGCGTCGAGATCGGCATGGGGGATCACCTCGGTGACGCCGGCGTTGTTCACCAGCACATCCAGACGTCCGTGGTGCGCGATCGTGGCGTCGAT
The DNA here is from genome assembly GCA_947446975.1 of Microthrixaceae bacterium. GTDB lineage: Bacteria > Actinomycetota > Acidimicrobiia > Acidimicrobiales > Acidimicrobilacustridaceae > Acidimicrobilacustris. The sequence goes on along the minus strand of CANFHM010000034.1, from coordinate 19,802 downwards.
GAGCCCAGCGCTCGCGGCTGCATCGCTGATATCGGCCTGCACGTAGATGGCTCCCGGCAACGAGCGTGCCACGGCCTCGCCCGCGGCGACTGAACTCGAGGAGTTCACCACCACGAGCGCACCCTCGGCGGCGAACAGCCGGGCAGTCTCCTCGCCGATGCCCGATGACGAACCCGTCACCAGCACCACCTTGTCCTCGAACCTCATGGTCACCTTCCCGACTGATCGATGTGCTCCCGTAGTCTGCTGTGCCGTCGACCCGCTCGTCCTGCCCACCGGAGATCACCATGCCCACGCTCGCCGTCATCGTCTGCAGCACCCGTCCCGGTCGGATCGGTGCCTCCATCGCCACCTGGTTCTCCGCAGTGGCCAGCGCACAGAGTTCCTTCGACATCGAACTCGTCGATCTCAAGGAGGTGGCGCTCCCGCTGTTCGACGAGCCGAACCATCCGATGCTCGCCGATTACGTGCATGACCACACCAAGCGGTGGTCGGCGATCATCGATCGGGCCGACGCGATCGTGTTCGTGACCCCGGAGTACAACCACAGCTTCAACGCCGCCACCAAGAACGCCATCGATTTCCTGCATCACGAGTGGCAGCACAAGCCGGTCGGATTCGTCAGCTACGGAGGCGTCTCCGGGGGCACCCGCGCGATCCAGGCGCTCAAGCCCATCTGCGCCGCCCTCCGCATGGTCCCCGCGGTGGCCGCAGTGATCCTGCCCTTCCCGTTCGCGCACATCGACGACGAGGGCACGTTCGTCGGCGACGACGCGATGGCCGGTGCAGCGAACGGGATGCTCGACGAGCTCGCCCGCTGGACCGGGGCGATGGCCGCACTTCGGTCCTGATACCCTCCGGGGTATACGGGATCTCGCCCGGCGGTCCCGGACAGTGAGGTCGGACGGATGCAGCTCGATGATGAGGTGAAGGCGGATCTGCAGCGTCGGTTGCGGCGTGTCGAGGGTCAGGTGCGCGGCATCCAGAAGATGCTCGATGAGGATCGGGAATGCCGCGATGTCGTCACGCAGCTCGCCGCGGTCACGAAGGCCATCGAGCAGGTCGGATTCAGGATGCTGGCCTCCGGATTGGTCAGCTGTGTGCAGGATCCCGAACGTGCGGCTGCCGAGGGCTATGCCGTCGACGAGGTCGAACGCCTCTTCCTGAAACTCACCTGAGCGACCCGCCGTCGTCGATCGCTCAGCGGCGACCGAGCTCGAACTCGTCCAGGTCCGGTTCGGCGACGGAGTCGCGGTAGGCGAACATCGAGTACGGATACTGCGTGACGAGTCGTCCCGATGCACTGAGGTAGTAGTGGCTGCATCCGGCATGCCAGACCTCGACCGCCGCGATCGATTCCTGCAGCCGGTCGTTGTAGGCCGCCATCACCTCGGGCCTCACATCGACCCAGTCGATGTCGGCGGCGTCCATCGCCTGCAGCACCTTCACCGCGTACTGGGCCTCGAACTCGATCATGGCGATCAACGAACCCTGGTTCGTGTTCGGTCCGTAGAGGATGAACAGGTTGGGGAAGCCCGAGGTGGTGATCCCCAGGTGCGCCTGCGCGCCATCGGCCCATGCGTCGTCGAGGGAGAGACCATCGCGTCCCGTGATCGGGATGCGGGACGCGAACCGGTCGACGCGATAGCCCGTGGCGAACACGATCACGTCGAGCTCGCGTTCGATCCCGTCCGCGGTGAGGATGCCCGTGGGGGTGATCCGTGAGATCGCCTCGGTGACGAGTTCGACGTTCGGGCGGTTGAAGCTGGGGTAGTAGTCGTTCGAGAACAGCGGGCGCATGCAGCCCCACGGAGTGGTCGGTCGCAGCTTCGCCCGCACCTCTGGGTCCTCCACCACGGCGATGGCGTCGACACCGGCGAACTCCGCGCCGGCGAGGATGTCGGGATTGCCGAACGGCGGATTCGAGCCGATGAAGTTCATGATCATGTCCCGATGCGCCCGCAGGGCCGCTGGATCGGTCCGGAACAGCTCCAGCTGCTCGGGCGGATGCTCGTGGTCCTCCTTGGGAAGGACCCAGTTGGCCGAGCGCTGGAACACATGGAGCTGACCGGCGACTCTCGCGATCTCGGGGATGCTCTGGACGGCGCTCGCCGCACTGCCGATGACGCCGACGCGCAGCCCGGTGAGATCAACTGACTGGTCCCATGCTCCGGTGTGCATGGCGACGCCCCGGAAGGACTCACGACCCTCGATCTGCGGGATCGAGAGCTCACCGAACATCCCCTGACCGCTGATGAGGATCTCGGCGGTGAGTTCCTCGCCGGCATCGGTGACGACCGTCCAGGTGGACTCGGCATCGTTCCATCGCGCCGATCGCACACCGGTGCCGAGACGGAAGTACGGACGCAGCCCCAGCGAGTCCACCGTGTCGATCATGTAGGCGAGGATCTCCGGCTGGGCGGCGTACGAGCGGGTCCAGTTCGGGTTGAGGGCGAACGAGAACGAGTAGGCGTGGCTCATCACATCGCAGGCCAGACCCGGGTACCGACTCCGCTGCCAGGTACCTCCCACCTCATCGGCCCGGTCGAGCACCGTGATGTCGGTGTAGCCCGCCTCCCGCAGGTAGTACGCGGAGCTGATGCCGGCGGGACCGGCGCCGATCACGATGACTCGTCGCTGCTGTTCCGAGGATGCTCGATCGTGCGTCATCCGCTCACCGTAGTGAGCCGTCCGGGCCGCGACCGCCACATGGTCCGGTGGTCGCTGCGGCGGTGGCGCTCGGTAGCGTCTCGGCCATGTCCACACCTGCTCCGAAGACCTGCGTCGTGTGCGGACGGACGATGCAGTGGCGCAAGAAGTGGGAGCGGTCGTGGGACGAGGTGCGTCACTGTTCGACAGCGTGTCGTCGGCGGGGTCTGAAGCCTGTCGACCAGGCATTGCAGTCGGCGATCGAGGAACTGCTCTCGGAGCTCCCACGTGGTTCGAGCATCGGTCCGGATGATGCGGCGCAGCTCGTGGGCGGCGCTGACTGGGAGACGCTCACCGAACCCGCCCGTGCCGCAGCGCGCCGGCTGACGGCTGCCGGCCGGACCGAGATCATGCAGGGCGGTCGGGTGGTGGACCCGTCGACGGCGAAGGGCCCGATCCTCATCCGACTGACCTGACGAACGCCGATCCCGCCGCCGGGGTCTGGCTGGCCTCGTGTTCCGTCGGCAGCGACGCTTCGTGGTCCGCCCTCGTTAGGGTTCTCGTCAGTTGTGGCCCGGCAGCGAACGAGGATGATCGATGGCGAAGTACACGGTGAGTGTCGAGAGTTCGAAGTCCGTCGAGGACGCCTTCGCCTACATGGCCGACCTGCGGAACTTCGTCGACTGGGATCCGGGAGTTCTCGGGGTCACCCAGGTCGCAGGCGACGGCGCCGGTCCGGGATCCAGCTTCGATGTCACCGTGAAGAGCGTCGGCGGGGGAACGGTGCTGCGTTACGAGACCGTCGAGTACGACCGACCCGGCAATCTCCTGGTCACCGCCCGGAACTCCACGTTCACCTCGATCGACAGGATCACGATCGCGGCGAGAGGTGAGGGATCGATCGTCACGTACTCCGCGGAGTTGCTCCTCGAAGGATGTCTGCGCCTCTTCAACCCGCTGCTCGGGTTGGTCTTCAACCGCATCGGCGACCGCGCTGCGGCGGGTCTTCGACGGGTGCTCGCCTAGTCGCCGATCCACGGCGATCCGGAACTCCGGAAGGCCGACCGGATGAAATCCCTCTGAGACATCCTGCCGGAACACATCCCACTGGAACTCCGCCGAGGTCGTGGAACTCGTTCCACTGTGGTGCGCGAGGGGGGACTTGAACCCCCACACCCTTTCGGGCACAGGAACCTGAATCCTGCGCGTCTGCCTATTCCGCCACTCGCGCGTGGTGAAGGTGACTGCTGGGAGGGCAACCCTATCGCCATGGCGGTTCTCCCACGAATCGATTCCCGATCGATCACCCCGATGCGGGGCCGACTGCTCCTCGGCGACGCGCCGAGTCCTCACCGCCCCGCCGCGGCCACGGGCGGCGCCTGTGCGGTGGGTAACGTGTCGGCGTGGGACTGAAGGGGTTCGAGCGCCGCCTGGAGCACGCCGTCGAGGGGGTCTTCTCCCGCGTGTTCCGCAGCGGGGTGCGCCCGATCGAGATCGGTCGTCGACTCACCCGCGACATGGACGACGCCCGCACGCTCGACGTCAGGGGCCGCACCATCACGCCCAACTCCTTCACGGTGCTGCTGTCGGCCGAGGACCACGCCTCCTTCGCCGATTTCGCCGACAGCCTCGCCCGCGAACTCTGTGATGCTGCCCGTGAGCACGCCCGCGACGAGGGCTATGCGTTCATCGGGCCGGTGGAGGCCGAGCTCGTCGTCGATGACGCCCAGCGCACCGGCACCTTCACGATCGACGCCCGATTCCGCGAGGGCGTCGGCGGCTCGGGCGCCGGATCGCTGCTGCTGCCCACCGGCGAGCGGTTCGTGCTGCGAGAGCAGGTCACCTCCGTCGGTCGCCTCCCGGAGTGCGAGGTCACGCTGCTCGATCCGAACGTGTCGCGTCGTCATGCCGAGGTCCATCAGCGCGGCAACGGCTTCGTCCTCGTCGATCTCGGTTCCACCAACGGGTGCACCGTCAACGGTGTCCGCGTCACCGAACGCGAGCTGCGCGACGGCGATGAGATCGGCATCGGCAACGTGCGGCTCACGTTCCAGGCCTCCTGATCGTGGTCTCCGACCAGCTGCTGTTCGTCCTCAAGATCGCATTGCTGATCCTGCTCTACCTGTTCTTCTTCCGCGTGGTGCGGGCGGTGTGGGCGGAACTCCGACCCGTCGCCGCGCGCCCCCAGCCGGCGTCGCCCGCCCCGGCACGGGCAGCCCCCCGGCGTTCCCGTCGCGATCACGCCCGCTCGCACACCCCGCAGCTGGTCGTGCTCGAGCCGGCCGAGCTCCTCGGCACGGTGTTCCCGCTCGCCACCGAGGCCTCGATCGGTCGTGCCGCCGGCTGCCAGATCACGCTGGACGACACCTACTCCTCGCAGATCCACGCCCGCGTGTTCGCCCGTGATGGCGCCTGGCAGGTCGAGGATCTCGGCTCCACCAACGGCACCTGGCTGAACCGTCAGAAGGTCGCCGGACCGATGGTCATCCGCCCCGGGGATCATCTCCAGATCGGCAACACCGTGCTGGAGATGCAGTGACCCGGCTGTCCTGGGGTTCGGCCACCCACACCGGCCGGGTGCGGCAGGCCAATGAGGATGCCGTGCTCACCACTGATGGTCTGTTCGCGGTGGCCGACGGCATGGGCGGCCATCAGGCCGGTGAGGTCGCCAGCCACCTGGCACTCGATGCGCTGGCCGATGCGTTCGAACAACCCGGCACCGAGGTGCTGGTCGCCGCGGTCGAACGGGCCAATCTCGCCGTTGTCGAGCGGGCGTCCACCGACCCCGACCTCGCCGGGATGGGCACCACGCTGTGTGCGATGGCGCTCGTCGATCTGGACGGACGCGACGCCATCGCAGTCGTCAACGTCGGCGACTCGCGCCTCTACCTGCTCTCCGACGGTGTGCTCCACCAGATCACCGAGGACCACAGCCTCGTCGCCACGCTCCAGCGGCAGGGTCGCATCACCGCTGACGAGGCCGCCGTCCATCCCCAGCGCAACATCCTCACCAGGGCGCTCGGCATCGACGCCACCGTGCTGGTCGATTCCTGGGAGATGGTGCCGGTGGTGGGTGACCGCTACCTGCTGTGCAGCGACGGTCTGTTCAACGAGGTCGACGAGAGCCGCATCGCCGCAGCGCTGCGCCGTCTCGCCGATCCCACCGAGGCATCACAGGAACTCATCCGTCTCGCCAACGAGGCCGCCGGCCGCGACAACATCTCCTGTGTCATCGTCGACGTGCTCGACGATGACGGTCGCGATCCCGCCACGGCGGGTGATTCCCGCATCACCAGTCACCGTGCCCCGGCGGATCCCGAACTGCTCGACATCGGTGCAGCGGCGGGGGCGCCCGCACCGGTGTCGGCTCGTGTGTCATCCGGTTCCGCGCCGGGCGGCGGGCACCGCTCGATGTTCACCTCGGTGCTCACCTGGCGGGTGATCCTGTTCCTCGGCTCGCTGCTCGTGCTGGCGGCGTTCGTCGTCGGCTTCGTGTGGTGGACGGGTACGCACACCTACTACGTCGGCGTCGACGGCCCGCAGGTCGTCATCTATCAGGGCAAGCCCGGTGGCCTCCTCTGGATCGATCCGAAGGTGGCCGAGACCACCGAGCTGCAGCTCGCCGATGTGCCGGCGGCCAGCAGGGCAGCGGTGAGCGCCGGCGTGGAGGAGCCCACGCTCTCGGCGGCGCGCACCTACGTCCGCAACCTGCTCGATCAGCATGACCAGCAGACCACCACGACCGCCTCTGCACCTCCGGGCCCGGCTGGTCCGTCGGCCTCGACCACCTCGACCACCCGCGGCTGAGATGACGGTGCGCTGCTCGTGACCCGACGCCGCAACACCGAACTCGGCCTGATGCTCATGGTCGTGATCATCACCGCCGGGGCCTACGTGTTGGCCAGCCTCGGCTCACAGTCGCGCATCCCGGCGAACATCGTGCCGTTCCTCGTGCTGGTGCTGGGGCTGCTGCTCGGCGCCCATGTGGTCGTCCGACGGCTGGCCCCCGATTCCGATCCCATCCTGCTGCCCACGGCCGCGCTGCTCAACGGCATCGGCTACGTGGTCATCGCCGGCCTCGACGAGAAGTTGGCGGCGGCGCAGGCCACCTGGACCGCCATCGGCGTCATCGCCTTCGTGCTCACACTGGTGGTGGTCAAGCGCCCGCGCGATCTCGAGCGCTACCGCTACACCTTCGCCCTCGGCGGCATCCTGCTGCTGCTGCTCCCGCTGTTCCCCGTCATCGGACGCACGGTCAACGGCAGCCGCATCTGGGTGGCGTTCGGGCCGATCAGCTTCCAGCCCGGCGAGATCGCCAAGGTCGTCCTCGCCATCTTCTTCGCCGCCTATCTCGCCGATCAGCGCGAACTCATCGCCACCAGTGTGTGGAAGGTCGGCCCGTTCCGACTCCCCGATCCCAAGTACCTCGGCCCGGTGCTCGTGGCGTGGGCCGTCACCCTGCTGGTGATGGTGTACCAGAAGGACCTCGGCTCCTCGTTGCTGTTCTTCGCCCTGTTCATCGTGATGCTGTGGGTCGCCACCCAGCGCACCTCGTTCCTCGTCATCGGGTTCAGCCTGTTCGGCGCGGGCGCGTACTTCGCATGGCGCTCGTTCACCCATGTGCAGACCCGGGTCAACATCTGGCTCGATCCGTGGAGGAACCCCGCCGGCGACGGCTACCAGATCATCCAGAGCATGTTCGCCATGGCCTTCGGAGGAGTCACCGGCACCGGGCTGGGACTGGGTGGGGGAGTGCGCATCCCGGCCAGCGAGAACGACTTCATCTTCGCTGTCATCGCCGAGGAGCTCGGTCTCGCCGGCGGTGCGCTCGTGCTCATCGCGTATCTGCTGATGGTCGGGTCGGGTCTGCGCATCGCCACCCGGGCCGAGCATGCGTTCGACAAGCTGCTGGCCACCGGTCTCACGTTGCTGCTCGGGCTGCAGGCGTTCATCATCGTGGCCGGTGTGCTCCGCGTGCTGCCGCTCACCGGTGTGACGCTGCCGTTCGTGTCCTATGGCGGTTCGTCGCTCGTCGTGAACTACGTGCTGCTCGCGCTGCTGCTGCGCATCAGCGATCAGGGTGAGCGAGCTCGTGTCCCGGTGAGCGAGATGGCAGTGGTCGCGTGAACCGCAACATCCGTCGGCTCGGCGCCGTCATCATCGGGCTGTATCTCGTCCTGTTCGTGAAGCTCAACTGGATCCAGGTCGTGCAGAAGCACAGCCTCGACACCAATCCGCTCAACACCGCCCAGGTCCGACGCGATTACAACTTGCCCCGGGGCAGCATCAGTTCCGCTGATGGTGCGTTGCTCGCCCAGAGCATCGCCAATCCCGATCGCACATCGGAGTTCGACCGCATCCGCGTCTATCCCGAGGGCGACCTGTTCGGTCAGATCACCGGGTACTTCTCCTTCACGTTCGGTTCGGCGGCGGTCGAGCGTCAGTACAACGACGAGCTCGCGGGCACCACCTTCGATCAGCAGGTGAGTGGTTTCGCCGATCTCTTCGTGGCCCGGGAGAACGTCGGGAACCTCTCGGTCACGGTGCGCAAGGACGTCCAGCAGACCGCCCGTGACGCGCTCGGCGATCGTGCCGGCTCCGTCGTCGCCCTCGATCCGCGCAGCGGGGATCTGCTCGCGTTCTGGAGCTGGCCGTCCTATGACCCCAATGCCATCAGCACGCTCGATTCGAAGGCGGCCAACGAGAACTGGCGGCAGCTGAACTCGGCCCCGGGGAACCCTCTGCGGTCACATCAGTTCCAGGATCGGTACTTCCCGGGCTCCACCTTCAAGGTCGTCACCGGCGGCATCGGCCTGCAGACCGGACGGGTCACCGACGTCGATCCGAGCTATCCCTTCGCCACCTCGTACACGGCGAAGAACACGACGTTGCCCATCAAGAACTTCGGCGGCGAGGTGTGCGGCGGAACCCTTCCCGAGATCCTGAAGACCTCTTGCAACTCGGCCTTCGCCGAGATGGGTGCCGAGACCATCGGTGCCGACGACATGGTCGCCGGTGCCGCGGACTGGGGGTTCAACTCCGCACCTCCCATTGATCTCCCCGGCGCTGTCCGTTCGGTGTTCCCGACCGATGTCGCCAACAACGCGGCGAAGCTGGCGCAGTCATCCATCGGTCAGAACGATGTGCAGGCCTCACCGCTCCAGATGGCTCTGGTGGCGGCGGGCGTGGCCAACGGGGGCACCATCATGAAGCCCCACGTGCTGGCCGAGGTGCGCAACTCGCAGGGTGAGGTCGTGAAGTCCTACACCCCCACGCCATGGCTGCACCCGATGACCGATGTGTTCGCCGCCACGATGCGACAGGACATGATCGGCGTGGTGCAGGGCGGCACCGCGGTCGGGATGCAGATCCCGGGTTTCGAGGTCGGCGGCAAGACCGGCACCGCCCAGCTCGGCACCACCCCGCCGCGCAGCCACACGTGGATCATGGGTTTCGCCGGTCCTCCGGGGCAGCCGCCCACGGTGGCCATCGCCGTCGTGGTGCTCGACCAGTCCGGGGCCAATGAGTCCACCGGCGGTGTCGTGGCTGCCCCCATCGCGAAGGCCGTCCTCACCGCAGCGCTCAGAGCACAGGGGTTCATGAACTGATGCGGTGATCTGCCCACGGCGGATCGCACGACGTCAGTAGTGTTGCGGGCGATGAGTGACACGCCTTCCGCCCCCACAGTCTTCAATGATCGATACGAGCTCCATCGCAAGCTCGCCCGCGGCGGCATGGCCGACGTGTACCTCGCACGCGATCTCCTGCTCGACCGTCCGGTGGCGGTCAAGGTGCTCTTCGCCGAGCACGCCCGCGATGAGGCCTTCGTCGAACGCTTCCGCCGTGAGGCACAGGCGGCGGCCAACCTCAACCATCCCAACATCGTCGCCGTGTACGACTGGGGTCAGCAGTTCGGCACCTACTTCATCGTCATGGAGTACATCGACGGTCGCCCGCTCTCGGAGATCATCCACACCGAGGGTCCGCTGCACCCCAACCGCGCCGCTGAGGTGTCGGCCGATGTCGCCGCCGCGCTCGCCTTCGCCCATCGCAACGGTGTCGTGCATCGCGACATCAAGCCCGGCAACATCCTCATCACGCCCACCGGTCAGGTGAAGGTCGCCGATTTCGGCATCGCCCAGGCGATCACCACCGGCGACGCCTCGGTCAACCTCACCCAGGCCGGTGCGGTCATGGGCACCGCCACCTACTTCTCGCCCGAGCAGGCGCAGGGTCAGGCCGTCGATCCCCGTTCCGATCTCTACTCGCTGGGCTGTGTGCTCTACGAGATGCTCACCGCCCGTCCGCCGTTCTCCGGCGACTCACCGGTCGCCGTGGCGTACAAGCATGTGCAGGAACAGCCCATCCCGCCGAGCCAGATCAATCCCACCGTGCCGGCCGCGCTCGAAGCGGTCGACATGAAGCTGCTCGCCAAGGATCCCTTCCTGCGCTACCCGTCGGCTGAGGATCTCCGCACCGATCTGCGCCGGTTCCTCGACGGCAGGCCCGTCGCCGCCGCCGGAGCACTCGCCGCCGGAGGGGCCATCGCCGGGGGAACGCTCGCCGGCGCCGCTGCCGACGCCACCACCGCTGTTCCCATCGCCAATGCCGGCGCCGGATTCGGAGGACCCCCCACCACCGCCATGACCTACGCCCCGCCCCCCGAGAAGAAGCGCACCGGCCTCTACGTCGGCATCCTCGTCGCCGTGCTGGCCATCGCCGGCCTCGGTCTGTTCCTCCTCGCCAACAATCTCGGGAAGTCCACGCCCCAGGCCGAGGTCCCCGACGTCACCGGCACCAACGTGGTCGATGCCACCAACACCCTGCGCAACGCCGGCTTCAAGGTCACGGTGAAGAACCAGGCCAACGACACCGTGCCGCTCAACGAGGTGTTCCAGCAGACCCCGAAGGGCAACACCAAGGCCGATCAGGGTTCCACCGTCGAGATCGTCGTGAGCGGCGGCGTCGGCGACGCCAAGGTCCCCGATGTCACCGGTCGCACGCAGGCGGCGGCCGAGTCGTTGCTCAAGACCAGTGGGTTCATCCCGGAAGCGATCCCCACACCCAGCGACACCATCCCGACGGGTCAGGTCATCTCCCAGAGTCCCGCCGCAGGCACCACCGCCACCAAGAACTCCGTGGTGCAGATCAACGTGTCGAGCGGTGTGGCCCAGGTGGCGGTTCCCGATGTCTCGGGCATGACCGCCACCGCGGCGTCCAACGCGCTCGGTCAGGCCGGATTCAAGGTCAGCACCACGACACAGGCATCGGCCACTGTGCCGGCGAACTCGGTCATCAGCACGAACCCGCCCGCCGGCACGCAGGCGGCCAAGGGTTCGAACGTCACGCTGGTCGTCTCCAGCGGGCCGTCACCCACCTCGAGCTCGTCGTCGACGACCAGCACCACCAAGGCGCCCTAGTCCTCATCGGTCCCGGTCCGCGGTCGTCCTGACCGCGGACGGGCATGCCTGTCAGCGACAGCGGTCGAGGAAGTTCCCCACGAGGCGATGCCCACCGGCGGTGAGGATCGACTCCGGGTGGAACTGCACGCCCTCGACATCGAACTCCCGATGGCGCAGGCCCATCACCAGACCATCGGCGGTCTGGGCCGTGATCTCGAGGACATCGGGCATGGTGTCGCGCTGCACCACCAGCGAGTGGTAGCGGGTGGCCTCGAACGGGTTCGGCAGCCCCTCGAACACGCCGACACCGGTGTGTTCGATGAGCGAGGTCTTGCCGTGCATGATCTCCGGGGCCCGGACGACATCGCCGCCATAGATCTGGCCGATGCACTGATGGCCGAGGCACACCCCGAACACCGGCACCCGGCCGGCGAAGTGGCTGATGACCTCGTTGGAGAGTCCGGCATCCTCGGGTCGACCCGGGCCCGGGCTGATGAGCACCCCATCGGGGGCGAGTGCATCGATCTGCTCGAGGGTCAGGGCGTCGCATCGATGGACCAGGGGCTCGGCCCCGAGTTCGCCCAGATACTGCACGAGGTTGAACACGAACGAGTCGTAGTTGTCGAGCACGAGGATCCGGGGTGTCATCGGCTGCGACCCTATCGTTCCGGCCGACTTCGTCGGACATGGGTCGTCGGTCACCGCTACTGTGCCCCCATGGCTTCCAAGAATGGTCCGACCCGCAGAGGCGCACGTGCCGATGGCCGCACCGGGGGTGGACGGGTCACCCCGAAGGGTGGTCCCGTGAAGACCCACAAGGTCACCACGAGCGTGCATGCCGCCTCGGCCTCCACCCGGTACACCCCTCCGGCACCGCGCCATGAGACCCTCACCCCGCGCTGGGTGCCGGTGGCGATGATCGGCGGTTTCGTCCTCGGTTTCCTCGTGATCTTCATGCACTACGTCGACGTGGTGCTGCCCGGCGCACTGAGCAACTGGTGGTTGCTGGTCGGGCTCGGGTTCATCCTCGGCGGCATCATCTCGGCCACCCAGTACCGCTGAAACCTCGCCTCGACACCCGAAATCCCCAGACACCGCAGCTGCGGGGGCGATTCCGAGAGATGTCAAGGGCGCCTTGATAAAAGTCTTCCGGGGGAAGGTGAACGCAGGGTTACACCGGTGTAACCCTCCCCAAGGTCCTCCACAGGCTGTGGACAATCCTCAGATGTCGTCCACCGGGGTCACGAGGGCCATGTCCTCCTGGCAGTGACGGGGCGGTTCCGGGTCCTCGTCGGGTGCCGCGGTCATCCGAACCTCGGTGCCGCAGATATCGCAGCGATAGGTGATCTTCACCTTGCGCATCTCACCGGCCGGCGGCGGCGCCGGGATGGGTCGGGCCAGTCCGCCGAGCATCAGCACGCCGGTGCGCAGGATGAGCCAGCACACCGCCGCGGCCACCAGCGACTTGACCACACCGAATCCTGCGGCGATCGACGCGACGGCGCCGATCACCACCACCGCAGCGATGACCCGATGGTTGCGGATCATGATCAGCCGAGTCGTTCGATGATCGTGGCGTTGGCGAGGCCGCCGCCCTCGCACATGGTCTGCAGACCCCATCGACCACTGGTGCGCTCGAGCTCGCACAGCAGCGTGCCGAGCAGCTTGGTGCCCGATGCGCCGAGCGGATGGCCCAGTGCGATGGCACCGCCGTTGACGTTGACCCGGCTCATGTCGGGGTGCAGTTCGCGTTCCCATGCGAGCACGACCGAGGCGAAGGCCTCGTTGATCTCGATCAGATCGATGTCGTCGAGCTGCAGACCTGCCCGTTCGAGCACCTTCTGGGTGGCCGGGATGGGACCGGTGAGCATGAGCCGGGGGTCGACGCCGGCGAGCGAGAAGGCATGGAAGCGGGCACGCGGGGTGAGGCCGAGCTTGGCGGCCATGGCCTCGCTCATGATGAGTGCGGCCGAGGCGCCATCGGTGATCTGCGAGGAGTTGCCGGCGGTGACGCGACCCTCGGCGCTGAAGGCCGGCTTCAGGCCGGCCAGCGATTCCGCGGTGGTGGTGTCGCGGATGCCCTCGTCGTGACGCACGAGGGTGTCCTCGGCGATGACCTCGCCGCTCTCCTTGTCGCGGCGGCGCATGGCCACCGGGATGATCTCGTGATCGAAGCGACCCTCATCACGGGCACGAGCGGCCCGCATCTGTGATTCGACCGAGTAGGCATCGAGTTCCTCGCGGCTGATGTTCCACTGCTCGGCGATGAGTTCCGCCGACAGACCCTGCGGGATGAGACCGCCCGCGTCGGCGTACCGGGCCTCGACATTGGGACCGAACGGGAAACCAACGCCCTTGCCGAACGATGCACCCATGGGCACGAGGCTCATGACCTCGACACCGGCGGCGATCACGATGTCGTTCACGCCGGCCATGATCGACTGGGCGGCGAAGGCGGCGGCCTGCTGCGAGGAACCGCACTGACGATCGATGGTCGTGCCCGGCACGCTCTCGGGGAAGCCGGCGGCGAGGGCGGCGTTGCGGGCGATGTTGAGTGCCTGGGCCCCGACCTGGCTCACGCATCCGAGCATGACGTCGTCGATGGTGGCCGGATCGAGATCGTTGCGCTCGACGAGGGTGGCCATGAGATCGCCGGCGAGATCGGCCGGATGCCAGCCCGAGAGTGAACCGTTGCGCTTTCCGCCGGCGGTGCGGACGACGTCGACGATGACTGCATCGGACATGGGGATCCTCCTGAGGGTCGGCGCTGCGTTCGGCGCGAGGTGATCAGTCTTCCAGCCCGAGCAGATCGGCGCTACGACGAGGGAACCGGGGCGCAGGGGATCAGCGAGAGTTCCACTGCAGGATCGCCCTGCTGTCGTGCTCCCAGCCGAGCACGCACAGCGTGGCTGGATCGAGCACGAAGCGTCGGCCCTCCATGGGATCGAGTTCGCACCATCGGGCGGTGAGCAGTCGGAGGATGTGGCCGTGGGCGAACACGATGGTGTCGCCATCTGCGGCGAGTGCTCGTTCGATGACCGCATCGGCCCGGGCGGCCACCTGACCGATGGTCTCTCCGCCGGGCACCTCACCGGTCCAGACCGTCCAACCGGGGACCGTGTGATGGATCTCGGCGCTGGTGATGCCCTCGTAGTCGCCGTAGTCCCACTCGATCAGGTCGGGTTCGATCTGCGCCTGCTCGCCCAGACCCACCAACTCGCAGGTGCGCCGGGCGCGCTGCAACGGGCTGGTGAGCACGAGCGCGAACCGATGGTCGGCGAGCAGCGCGCCGGTGGCCCGCGCCTGCGCCTCGCCCTCCGGAAGCAGCGGGATGTCGGTGTGTCCGGTGTGCTGTCCGCTGCGGCTCCACTCGGTGGCTCCGTGGCGGATGACGAACAGCCGGTGTCTCGGTGCGGTCGGGGTGCTCATCGTCCATCTCCTGCCGGTGCCGGCGGTTCACTCGGCCAGCGGCCGTGGGTCCGGGTGAGTCTGCTCGCCCCGGCCGGACCCCATGAGCCCTGGGTGTAGCGCTCCACCGGCTCATGGTCGGTGAGGATGCGTTCCACGATGCGCCATGACTCGAGCACCGAGTCCTCGCGGGCGAACAGCGTGGGGTCGCCCTTCATGGCCTCCTCGATCAGCAGTTCATAGGGTTCCGGCCCGGTGTCGAGTCGCTCATCGGGCGGGGGAGCGAGGGTGATGGCATCGGGCATCATCGTCTCGCCCGGCTCCTTGTGCAGCCAGGTGATCGCCGCGAAGTTCTCCGGCTTGGCCTCGATGCGGATCGAGTTGTTGGGCAGATGCGAGTGGTCGCCGAGCCACAGCGGCCGTGGCGGACTCTTGAACTCGATGGTCATCTCCGTGACGGTCTCGGCCAGTGCCTTGCCGGCGCGCAGGAAGAACGGCACGCCGCTCCAGCGCGGTGAATCGATGTCGAGTCGGAAGGCGGCGTAGGTCTCGGTGTCGGAGTCCGGTGCCACGCCGGCGACATCGAGGTACCCGTCGTACTGACCGCGCACGTAGTTGGAGGGCTCCACGACGCGACAGGCCTCGAGGACCTTCGCCTTCTCATCGCGCAGCGCCTTCGAATGTTCGTTGACCGGTTGTTCCATCCCGAGCAGGGCGACCATCTGCAGGAGGTGGTTCTGCACCACATCGCGCATGGCCCCGACCGAGTCGTAGAAGTTGCCGCGGTCCTCGACCCCGAACGACTCCGCCATCGTGATCTTCACGGAGGACACGAAGTTGCGGGTCCAGAGGGGCTCGACGATCGCGTTGGCGAACCGCGTGACCAGCAGACTGCGCAGCGCCTCCTTGCCGACGAAGTGGTCGATGCGGAAGATCGCCGACTCGGGGAACTTCTCGTGCAGCGTGGTGTTGAGCTCCACGGCGGAGTCGAGATCGCGGCCGAAGGGCTTCTCGATGATGAGACGTGCACCGCTGGCGAGACCGGCACGGGCGATGCCGTCGGCCACGGTGGCGAACATCGACGGCGGGATGGCGAAGTGGAAGATGGGATGCTGCGCGGCTCCGGCGGCGGTGCGCAGCTTCTCGAACGTGGTGGGATCGTTGTAGTCACCGCAGACATAGGTCATGCGCGAGATCAGCCGCTCGAATGCGTCCTGGTCCCAGTCCTCACCGCATTCGGCGATGGAGGCCCGGCAGTGCTCATGCAGATCCGCATCGGTCCAGTCGTTGCGCGCCACACCGATGACGGGCACGCCGAGTCGCCCGCGGCACTCGAGTCGATAGATCGCCGGGAAGAGCTTCTTCTTCGCGAGGTCGCCCGAGGAACCGAACATCACGAGGAGGTCGGAACGGGCTTTGTCCTGCGGGTCGGATGAGAGGGGCATGATCATCTCCGGTCTGGTCGATGACCAGAGTCTTACCTGTGACAGATGTGGGATTGGCAGTGATGGTCGGCCGTCCTATGCTCGGCGGCCGTGCCCGGCGTCGGGCGTTGGAGGTGTTCGGAACGTGCATGTCGTCGTCGTCGGATGTGGTCGAGTCGGTTCGGGTCTCGCCGCCACACTGGTCAGCCAGGGTCACACGGTCGCCGTGATCGACCGTAAGAAGTCGGCGTTCCGCCGCCTGCCCGAGGATTTCACCGGGCAGACCCTCGTGGGTGTCGGCTTCGACCGCAACACGCTCATCGCCGCCGGCATCGAGCGGGCCGATGCGCTCGCCGCCGTCACCAACGGCGACAACTCCAACATCCTCATCGCCCGCACCGCCCGCGAGTTCTTCAAGGTCGAGCGCGTCGTCGCCCGTATCTACGACCAGCGCCGCGCCGCCATCTACGAGCGCCTCGGCATCTCCACCGTCGCCACCGTCAGCTGGGCCATCGAGCGCGTCATGCGCCGCATCCGTCCCGATGAGGCAGGCGTCGAATGGGTCGACCCCAGCGCCAAGGTGTGCGTGGTCGAGCGGGTGCTCCCCGCCTCCTGGGCCGGTCATGCGCTGTCGGGTCTCGAACTCGATGGCGAGACCCGTCTGGTCGCACTCACCCGTCTGGGCGTCGCCCAGCTCGTCTCGAGCGCAACGCTCGCCCAGGAGGGCGATGTCGTGTGGCTCGCCGTCGCCGGCGATCGCATCGATGCGCTCGATCAACGTCTCGCCATCGCACCCGGAGGTCATCACTGATGCGCGTCGTCATCGCAGGTGGCGGAAACGTCGGCACCTACATCGCCACCGAACTCCAGAAGGCGGGCCACGAGGTCCTCATCATCGAGATCGATCCCAACCGCTACGCCCGCGCCATCGCCGCGGACGAGACCCCGGGTGTCACCTGGATGAACGTCGACGGCTGCGAGGTCTCCGAGTTCGCCAAGGCCGAGCCGGCACGTGCCGATGTCGTCGTGGCGGTCACCGGCGATGACGAGGACAACCTCGTCATCTCGCTGCTCGCCAAGCAGGAGTTCGGTGTGCCGCGCGTCGTGGCTCGCATCAACAACCCCTCCAACGAGTGGATGTTCAACGCCAGCTGGGGTGTCGACGTCTCAGTGTCCACGCCGCATCTGCTCACCGCCCTCGTCGAGGAGGCGGTCAGCGTCGGATCGCTCGTGCGCATCCTGTCGTTCGAGAACGACCGAGCCCGTCTCTCCGAGATCACCCTCGCCGCCGACTCACCGGCGATCGACAAGGAGATCAAGAACATCGAGCTCCCGCGGGAATCCACCATCGTCGCCGTGCTGCGCGACGGTCACCTCGTGGTGCCCCGTGGCGACACCGTGCTCGGTGCCGGCGACGAGGTCATGGTGCTCGCCACCGTCGACTCGGAGGACGCGATCCGCGCCGCCCTCGTGGGCTGACACGGAAATGCCCCATCCGGCCGATGCTCAGCGCATCGGTTGGGCCATACTTGACGTCAGTGAGGGGAGTATCCCGACACGACGGCGTCGTCATCACGGCGATCCGAGCATCCACACAACGATGCGCGGATCTCCCGGTTCCGTCGGCTCGGAACGGTCAGCCCGACCGTCCTGAGTGGGAGAGACCTCCGGTCGATGGTGCGCAGCCGCGCATCGTCCTCGTCGTTGCATCGACCCGACCGGAGGAACCATGACCCACCCCATGAGCCAGGGAACACCCCCACCCGAGCACACCGGCGGTGAGTGGTGCACGCTCGACGGCGCATCCGTGCTCGCGCGGCTGCAGGTGGCACCGGCCGAAGGGCTGTCCATGGCCGAGGTCGAACGGCGTCGCACTTCGGTGGGGCGGAACCGTCTGGCCGAACCCCCGCAGCGGTCCAAGCTGTCGATGCTCGTCGATCAGTTCCGCAGCAGCATCGTCGTCATCCTCGCCCTTGCTGCAGTCGTCGCCGGCGTCGTGGGGCATGTGAAGGACACGATCGTCATCCTCGTGGTGCTGGTCATCAACGCCATCTTCGGTTACGTGCAGGAGGGCAAGGCATCCGGTGCGCTCGCCGCACTCGAACGGATGCTCGTCTCTGTCGTCCGGGTCCGGCGCGACGGCAGGGTGCAGGAGGTCGCCGCCGAGGAGCTCGTGCCGGGCGACATCGTGCTGCTCGAGGCCGGCGATCGCGTCCCCGCTGATGGGCGGATCCTGTTCGCCGCCAACGCCTCGGTCGATGAGTCCTCGCTCACCGGTGAATCGCTCCCGGTGGACAAGCTCGCTGATCATGTGGCCCCCGCCGGCTCGTCCCTCGGCGATCAGCAGGGCATGGCGTTCATGAACACCACGGTCGTGCGCGGCCGGATCGAGCTCGTCATCACCGACACCGGGATGCGCACGGAGATGGGCCGTGTGGCTGATCTGCTGGCGTCGGCGGAATCCACCCCGACTCCACTCGAACGGCAGCTCGACTCCCTCGGTCGGCGACTGGCGTTGCTCGCCGGCGCAGCCGCTGCGGCCGTGTTCATCCTGCAGTGGGTGCGGGGATCCGATGTCGGGGTGGCGCTGCTCGATGCCATCGCCCTCGCCGTGGCCGCCATCCCCGAGGGTCTGCCGGCGGTCGTCACCGTCACGTTGGCGCTCGGCGTGTCGCGCATGGCCAGGCGCAACGCCATCGTGAAGCGGCTGCATTCGGTCGAGACCCTCGGCGCCACCTCGGTGATCTGCTCGGACAAGACCGGAACCCTCACGCTCAACCAGATGACTGCTCGTCGGGTGGTCCGGGCCGGTTCGATCTGGAGCCTCGCCGGGGAGGGCTACGCGCTCGACGGAGCAGTCACCACCGAGCATGGTTCGCTCGTCGATACCCACACCTCCGACCGCGTGGGTCTGGCGCTGGCGCTGTGCTCCGACGCCGTGGTCGGCGTGCTCGACGAACGCGGGGAACCCGGCATCGTCGGCGATCCCACCGAGGCGGCCCTGGTGGTCGCCGCCGCCAAGATGGGTGTCTCGACCGAGGTCCGCGCCCTCCAGCCACGACTCGCCGAAGTCCCCTTCGACTCCACGGCGAAGTTCATGGCCACCTTCCACCGGGTCGATCCCGACGACGACACCAGCGATGTGCTCATCTGCGTCAAGGGTGCGCCCGATGTGCTGCTGGCCCGGTCGGCGTTCGTCATCGACGGCGACGGTCTCGAGCATTCGATCGACACCACGCGTCGGGAGGCGCTCCTCGAGGACAACGATCGTCTGGCCGGACGGGGCATGCGGGTGCTCGCCGTGGCCACCCGACTCGTCGACGCCTCCACCATCCTCGACCCCGACGGGAGGGTCGCCGAGCCGGAGGCCTGGATCGACCACCTCATCCTCGAGGCGATGGTGGGCATCGTCGACCCGCCACGGGCCGAGGCGCGTGACGCCATCGCCGCCTGCCATGTGGCCGGGATCGACGTGAAGATGATCACCGGCGACCACGCCGTCACCGCCGGTGCGATCGCTGCGGAGCTCGGCATCACCGGGGGAGTGGTCACCGGCTCCGAGCTCGATGCCATGTCCGATGAGCAGCTGGCGGCACGGGTGTCGGGCATCGGGGTGTTCGCCCGGGTCTCGCCCGAGCACAAGGTCCGGGTCGTGACCGCCCTGCAGAGCGGTGGGGCCATCGTGGCCATGACCGGCGACGGCGTCAACGATGCAGCGGCGCTGCGTCATGCCGACATCGGCGTCGCCATGGGGATCACCGGCACGGAGGTCACCAAGGAGGCGAGCGACATGGTCCTCGCCGACGATGACTTCGCCACGATCGTCGAGGCGGTCAGAGGTGGCAGGGCCATCTACGACAACATCATCAAGTTCGTGCGGTTCCAGCTCTCGACGAACATCACGGCGATCGGCACCATC
>CANFHM010000033.1 GCA_947446975.1 Microthrixaceae bacterium | reverse complement strand
GCGCCGGCCTTGTCGAGCGGATCGTTGCCGTTGCCGCATTTCGGCGACTGCACGCAGGACGGACAGCCGCTCGAACACCCGCAGCTCTCGATGATCTCGAGCGTGGCCCGCAGATGCCTGCCGGCGGCTTCGAACCCCAGCTCGGCGATCCCGGCGCCGCCGGGGTAGCCGTCGTAGATGATGATCGTGGCGGCGCCCGTATCGGCCAGCAGCGCGGTGCTCAGACCGCCGACATCCCATCGGTCGCAGATGGTGAACAGCGGCATCATGCCGATGGCGGCGTGCTCGATGGCATGCAGTGCGCCCGGCACCGCCACCATCGGGAGTCCGGCGGCGTCGAGAAGGGAGTCGTCGATCACGTACCAGAACGCCCTGGTGACGAGCTCACCGGGAGGGAGGTCGAGATCGACCATGCCGAGCTGCTCGCCGGTGAAGGTGTTGATGCGTCGGTAGCCGGTGACCTGCGATCGCACCAGGACCCGACCGAGGTGCAGCGCAGCACCCCCGACCATGCGTTCGGCCTCCGACCCGAGGATCTCGATATCGGTGGTGGCCCGCGGCTGGGTGTACTCGCCCTCCTCCGCCGGCCCCACGATCGCCACGCGGTCATCGAGGTCGAGGGACTCCACCTTCCAGCTCTCCCCCTGATGGAGATACACCGCGCCCGGATGCACGAGGCGCAGCGCCCGCGAGCCGTCGACGGTGCCGATCAGGGTGCCGTCGTCGGTGGCGATGCGGAACTCCTCACCACCGGCGCTGCGCAGGCTCACCCCCGGGGAGGGTCGACCCCGACCGGCCCAGACCGCCGCCGGGCCCCGGCGATGGGTGGGTGGCCGGAACACGAGGAGATCGTCGAGCACGAGCGAGCGGATGCCGTCGTCGAGGGCGTCGCCCCACCAGATCTCATCGGCGGGGGTGAGGGGCTGCTCGAAGGCGGCGCAGGCGAGATGGGGCAGCAGCACATGGGCGTTGTCGGGGTTGATGACCGCGGGCTCCGGCGGTCGGCTGAACAGCTCCTCCGGATGGGTGATGAACCAGTGATCGAGCTGGTCGTCGCCGGCCACGAGGGCGGCGAGTGAGAGCTGGCTCTGACGTCCGGCCCGTCCTGCCTGCTGCCACATCGAGGCGATGGTTCCCGGGAATCCGTTGAGCACGCACACGTCGAGACCACCGACGTCGATACCGAGCTCGAGGGCGCTCGTGGCCACGACGCCTCGCAGCGACCCGTCGAACAGGGCCTGCTCGATCTCCCGGCGTTCGGTGCGCAGATACCCGCCGCGGTAGGGGCGGACGGCGTCGGCGAGTCGACCGGGAAGACGCCGGCGGATGTCGGCGGCCACGATCTCGGTGCCCTTGCGACTCCGACAGAACGCGATGGCCCGATGCCCACCGGCGACGGCGGCCCGCATGAGTTCGGCGGTGTCGCGGTTGGCCGACACCGACCCGGTTCCGCCATCGGGATCGTCGGGCTCCTCGGCACCGGGGTTCCACAGCAGGAAGAGGCGCTCCCCCCGTGGCGAGCCGTCGTCGGTGACCTCGACCACCGGCTTGGCGCAGAGGTCGCCGGCGAGGCGCCCGGGCTGACCGATCGTGGCGGAGGTGAAGATGAACGTGGGGTCGGACCCGTAGTGGGCGCAGAGCCGACGCAGCCGACGCAGGATGTGGGCCACATGGCTGCCGAACACTCCGCGCATGGCGTGGAGCTCGTCGACGACCACGTACTCGAGCCGATGGAGGAAGTTGGCCCAGCGATCGTGGCCGGGCAGGAACCCGGCGTGGAGCATGTCGGGGTTGGTGAGCAGCACGTTGGCGTTGCGGCGCACCCAGGTGCGTTCCTCGGGCGAACTGTCGCCGTCGTAGGTGGCCGCCACCAGTCCGGGCACACCGGCGGCGGTGATGGATCGGAGCTGATCCTGGGCCAGCGCCTTGGTGGGGAACAGCATGAGTGCGGTGGCGGGTCGTGGTCCCGAGATGGCCTCGGCGATCGGGAGCTGGAAGCACAGCGACTTGCCCGATGCGGTGCCGGTGGCGATCGCCACCGAGCGTCCGGCCCGGGCGTGATCGATGGCCTCGACCTGATGCGACCACAGCTGCGGGGATCCGAAGGCCTCGTCGACGGCGGGGTGGAGCGGTGCGGCGAGGTGACCGAACCGGGCGGGTCGGGCCGGGATCCGTTCGACGTGCACGAGCCTGGGATCCGAGGAGATCGAGGCGACGAGCTGGTCGAGTGCGATCGGCGTCGGATCGGGTGCGGGTCCGGGATCTGTTTCACGGTCGGATCGGGCACGCCTCGGCATCGGGGTCGATGGTACGGGCCGGCTGCGACCGTGCACCCCTCGGATCGTCGATGTCGGCGGGTACTGTCTCGCGATGCCCCGGCGAGCGCACCATCGGATCCCATGACCATCGAACTGGTGATCTCGGAGTCGGGACCCGTCACCGTCGTGGCTCTCATCGGTGATCTCGACCTCGCCGCCGCCCCCGCAGCCCGGTCCGGGTTGATCGCCGCGGTGCATGAGGCCGGCACCCCGCCGATGGTGGTGGTCGATCTCCTCGGTGTGGACTTCCTCGACGCGATCGGGCTCGGAGTCCTGTTCGCCGGCGTGGTGGTGTGTCGTTCCCGAGGCGGGGATCTCGCGATCTGCCGTCCGGAGCCGCAGGTGGCCGCCGTGCTGCGGCTCACGCGTGTCGACGAGATCCTCCCGCTGCACCCCGATCCGGATTCGGCGGCCGCGGCGATCACCGCGAGCACCACCTGATGGAGCGCTCCGCCGACGTGGACCATGGGCATCCGTGGTCGCTCACCTGGTTGGGCACCGATCGGCTCCTCGCCCGTCGTCTGGCCCGGCCGGTGGCCCGATTCCTCGCCATCGAGGCCGCCAGCGGCATCCTGCTGCTGCTCGCCACGACGGTCGCGCTGGTGTGGGCGAACTCCCCGTGGAAGTCCTCCTACAGCAGCCTCCTGCATGCCGAGCTGCTGCTCGACGCCGGTCCGGTGTCGCTCCATCTCACGGTCCAGGAGTTCGTCAACGACGCACTCATGGCCTTCTTCTTCTTCGTGGTCGGGATCGAGATCAAGCGGGAGTTCGTCAAGGGGGAGCTCCGCGATCGTCGGGCGGCGGCGCTGCCGGTCATCGCCGCACTCGGCGGGGTGCTGCTCCCCGCCGCCATCTATGTGGCCCTCAACCACGGGACCCCCGACGCCCACGGGTGGGGGATCCCGATGGCCACCGACATCGCGTTCGCGGTGGGCATCGTGTCGCTGCTCGGGAACCGGGTGCCGGTGGCGCTGAAGCTGTTCCTGCTCACTCTCGCGGTCGTGGACGACCTGATCGCCATCGGGGTGATCGCCGTCTTCTACAGCCAGAGCATCCGTGCGGCCTGGCTCGTCGCTGCGATCGGTCTGCTGGTGCTCGTCTGGCTGATGCGTCGACGCCGCATCTGGTACGGCCCGCTCTACATCGTCCTCGCCGTGGCCGTCTGGTACTGCACCTTCCGATCAGGGATCCACGCCACGGTGGCCGGGGTGGCCATGGGACTCCTCACGCCGACCGATGCGCTGCGGCCCGAGCTCGACGCCGGCGCCATCGCCGATCGGCTCGGGAGTCATGAGGAGCTGCCGGCGGCCGATGCCCAGCAGATCACCTTCCTCATCAGGGAATCGGTGCCGGTGGGGGAGCGCCTCGTGGATCGGCTCCTCCCCTGGACCAGCTACGTCATCATCCCGATCTTCGCCCTGTGCAACGCCGGCATCCTGCTCACCGGTGGGGCGCTGCGTCAGGCCGTCGACTCCTCGGTGACCTGGGGGGTGGGCCTCGGACTCGTCGTCGGCAAGACCCTCGGCGTGGCCGGCGCCGCGCTGCTGGCCATCCGCATCGGCATCGCCCGACGGCCCCGGGGGGCCACGAACCTCCACATGATCGGCATCGCCATGGCCGCCGGCATCGGTTTCACCGTGGCGCTGTTCGTCACCGGGCTGGCCTTCAGCGCGCCGGCGTCGGCGGATCAGGCCAAGGTGGGGATCCTCGCAGCCTCGATCGTGGCCGCAGTGCTGTCCGGGCTCCTGCTGCGTGTGGCTGCCGCCCGGGCGAGCGCGGGTGAGCTCGAGCTCGAGGCTGCGGAGAACGCCGAGATGTTCGAACCGCGGTCGCCGCTGTCGGAGTGACCCGGCGGCGCTCAGTCGGCCTGGAGGTATCGCCCGAGTTCGCGGCGGGCGAGCTGCATGCGATGCACCTCGTCGGGGCCGTCGGCGAATCGAAGCGTGCGCAGCCCGGCGTACATGCCCGCCAGCGGGAAGTCCTGCGAGACGCCGCCGCCACCGTGGGCCTGGATGGCCCGATCGACGACCCGCAGCGCCATGGCGGGCGCCACGACCTTGATGGCGGAGATCTCGACCCGGGCACCCTTGTTGCCCACCGTGTCCATGAGCCACGCGGTCTTCATCGTGAGGAGACGGGCCTGTTCGATCTCGATCCGGGAGTCGGCGATCCATTCCTGGATGACGCCCTGCTCGGCGAGGGACTTCCCGAACGCCTCCCGGGTGACCACCCGTCGGCACATGAGCTCGAGCGCCCGTTCCGCCATGCCGATGCAGCGCATGCAGTGATGGATGCGGCCGGGGCCGAGGCGGGCTTGGGCGAGGGCGAAACCGCCGCCCTCCTCGCCGAGGATGTTGGTGACCGGCACCCGGACATCGTCGAACCGCAGCTCGCAGTGGCCCTCACGGTCGTTGTAACCGAACACGAGGAGATCGCGGACGATCGTGAGACCCGGCGTGTCCATGGGTACGAGCACCATCGACTGCTGCCGGTAGGTCGGGGCGTCGGGATCGGTCTTGCCCATGACGATGGCGACCCGGCAGCGGGGGTTGGCCGCCCCGCTGATCCACCATTTGCGTCCGTTCAGCACGTACTCGTCGCCCTCGCGGCGGATCGAGAGCTGGATGTTGCGGGCGTCGCTCGAGGCAACATCGGGCTCGGTCATGGCGAAGCAGGAACGGATCTCGCCGGCCAGCAGCGGGACCAGCCACTGCTCCTTCTGCTCCGGGGTGCCGAACAGCGACAGGATCTCCATGTTGCCGGTGTCGGGAGCCGCCGAGTTGAGTGCCTCCGGTGCCAGCGGACTGCGCCCGGAGATCTCGGCGAGTGGGGCGTAGTCCGTGTTCGAGACCGGATCCGGGGTCCATTCGGTGACATGGGGGAGGAACAGGTTCCACAGGCCCCGCTCCTTGGCCCGGGCCTTCAGCTGCTCCATGACCGGGGGATGGAAATGGGGATCCCCCGACTCGGCCATCTGCTGGGCGAAGACCGGTTCGGCGGGAAGGACCTCCTCCTCCATGAACGCCTGCAGGCGCTCGATGAGGTCGGCGGCGCGTGGGCTCGGTGCGAAATCCATCAGAGGTTCCTTGTGGGGTGGAGGGTCACTGGCCGGCGCGGCCGTAGTCGTCCTCGAGTCGGACGATGTCGTCCTCGCCGAAGTAGTCGCCCATCTGCACCTCGATGAACTCGAGGGGTTCGGTCCCGGGGTTGCGCACGCGATGGTCGGCACCCCGGGGGATGTCGATCGAGGAACCCGGTGCGACGGTGATGTCCTCACCGTTGAGGGTGACCAGCGCGGTGCCGGCGACGACCGTCCAGTGCTCGGCGCGCCGATGGTGCAGTTGGTAGGAGAGACGCTGACCGGGTTCGACCACGATGCGCTTGACCTTGCAGGTCGGGCCGTCGTCGAGGATGTGGAAGCGTCCCCATGGGCGGATCTCGCCGTTGAACTCGGCACCGGGAGCGGTGCCGGGACCAGCGTCGGGAGCAGCGAGGTCGTCGGTCTCGGACATCGTGTGAGTATGGCCGAAGAACGTCATCGCGGGCGACCATCCCGCCACCGATGAGGAAATCTCCGGGGACCCCCGGAGGGGTCCCCGACCGGGCCGAACGGCGGGGCGCGGTTGACAGATGCGCCGCCATGCTCCAATCCTTGCGGCCATGTCCGGCCCTCTCGTCATCGTCGAGTCACCCACCAAAGCGAAGAAGATCACCGAGTTCCTCAGTGGTGAGGTCACCGACGGTGATGCCCCCACCGTCATCGCCTCCGTGGGTCACATCCGCGATCTCGTCACCAAGGCCAGCCACCTCCCCGCCGGCGACCAGAAGCAGTGGTGGTCGTATCTCGGCATCAACCCCGACGCCGACTTCCAGCCCTTCTATGTTGTCCACGATTCCAAGAAATCCCTCGTCGCCGATCTGAAGCGGGCGCTCAAGAACGCCGACTCGCTCTATCTCGCCACCGATGAGGATCGTGAGGGTGAGGCCATCGCGTGGCATCTGCTCGAGGCGCTCAAGCCGCCCAAGGGCATGCCGGTCCATCGCATGGTCTTCCACGAGATCACGGCCCCGGCCATCCGGGAAGCCTTCGCCAACCCCCGTGAACTCGATCTCGATCTGGTGGCGGCGCAGGAGACCCGCCGACTCCTCGATCGTCTCTACGGCTACGACGTCTCCCAGGTGGCCTGGCGAAAGGTCAACCGGGGGCTGTCGGCCGGGCGGGTGCAGAGCGTGGCCACCCGACTCGTGGTGGAGCGGGAGCGCGAGATCATGGCGTTCGTGTCCGCCGACTGGTGGGACATCAAGGGCACCTTCGCCGCGGCGTCGGAACCCATCCCGTTCGAGGCCAAGCTGGTGGCCGTGGACGGCACCCGTGTCGCCACGGGCAACGATTTCAGCGAGTTCGGCGAACTCACCCGCAGCGATCGTGTGGTGCTCTCGGAAGCCGACGCCCGCGGTCTCGTCGCCGAACTCGACGGTGCGGCCTTCGCCGTCCGCTCGGTCGAGTCCAAGCCCTACCGCCGCCGCCCCTTCGCCCCGTTCATCACCTCCTCGCTGCAGCAGGTGGCCGGGCGCATGCTGAAGATCTCGGCGAAGCAGGTCATGAGCATGGCCCAGAGCCTCTATCAGCAGGGCTACATCACCTACATGCGCACCGACTCCACGAGCCTGTCGGGTGCCGCCATCGCCGCCGCCCGGGCCGAGGCCACCGAACGGTTCGGCGCCGGTTCGATCCCCGACGCACCGCGCACCTTCGGCAAGCAGGCGGTCAACGCCCAGGAGGCCCATGAGGCCATCCGTCCCGCCGGCGACCGCTTCCGCTCGCCGGCCGAGGTCCGCAACGAGGTGCAGCCCGGCGAGGCCCGTCTGTACGAGCTCATCTGGAGTCGCACGGTCGCCAGCCAGATGATCGACGCCACCGGCGAGACCGTCACGGTTCGTCTCGGTGCCGGCACCGGGTCGGGTCGCGACGCCGAGTTCTCGGCCGCCGGCACCGTCATCACCGAGCGCGGCTGGCTGCAGGCCTACGACTGGTCCCCCGACGAGGACTCCGAGGACTCCGAGCGTCGACTGCCGCCGTTGCGCGAGGGCGATGCCCTCGACGCCACCGATCTCAGCCCCGAGGGTCACACCACCAAGCCGCCGGCCCGGTTCACCGAACCGACCCTCGTGGCAAAGCTCGAGGAGCTCGGTGTGGGTCGGCCCTCCACCTACGCCTCGATCATCGAGACCATCCAGAACCGCGGCTACGTGTGGAAGAAGGGCTCGGCGCTGGTGCCCAGCTGGACCGCCTTCGCCGTCACCACGATGCTCGAACAGCATTTCGCCGAACTCGTCGACTACGGCTTCACCCGCGAGCTCGAGGAGGTGCTCGATCGCATCGCCACCGGTGAGGTCGACCGGGTGGCCACACTCGAGGACTTCTACTTCGGTGTCGAGGGGCCCGATGGCGTCCGGTCGGGTGGTCTGCATGATCTCGTCACCGACCGCCTGCCCGAGATCGACGCCGCCGCCATCAACACCTTCGAACTCGGCGAGGACCACAACGGCATGCTCATCGTGGCCAAGCCCGGCAGGTTCGGCCCGTACGTGCAGCGCGGCGACGACACCGCCAGCATCCCCGAGAACCTCCCGCCGGCCGATCTCTCCGTGGAGAAGGCGCTCGAGCTGCTGCAGATGCCCAAGGGTGGAAAGCCCATCGGCGAGGACCCCGACACCGGCCTCACGGTGTTCGTGATGAACGGCAAGTTCGGCCCGTACGTGCAGCTCGGCGAGCTCGATCAGGCCCCCGACGGCAAGCCTCGACGCGCCTCGCTCTTCAAGGGCATGGACCCCTACGACGTCCCGCTCGACACCGCACTCGAGCTGCTGTCGTTCCCGAAGCTGCTCGGGGCCGACCCCGAGACCGGCGAGCCCATCCGGGCCCAGAACGGCAAGTTCGGCCCGTATCTCACCAAGGGCGACGAGGGCGACGATCTCAAGCCCGACTCCCGCTCACTGGCCAGTGAGGAGGAGCTGCTCACCGTCACGCTCGCCGATGCGCTCCGTCTCTTCGCCGAACCCAAGCGGCGCGGACGTTCGGCTCCCAAGCCCCCGCTCGCCGAGCTCGGTCCTGATCCGGTCACCACCCGCCCGATGGTCATCAAGGACGGCAAGTTCGGCCCGTACGTCACCGACGGTGAGACCAACGCCTCGCTGCGGGTCGGCGACGATCCCACCACGCTCAGCCCCGAGCGCGGCGCCGAGCTGCTCCAGGCCCGTCGTGAGGCGGTGGCCAACGGCACGGTCGGCACCAAGAAGGCGGCGGCGAAGAAGCCCGCCACGAAGTCCACTGCGAAGTCTGCGGGCAAGCGGACCGGCACGAAGAAGGCCGCGGCGAAGCGCACAACGAAGAAGGCAGCCGGCGACGGCGTTGCCGGCACGGTGCGCCGCACGGTGGCCAAGGGTGCCTCCACCCGATCGAGGGCCGGGGCGAAGAAGGCCACCATCGTGCGGTCCTCCGCCCAGCGCGACGCAGGCATCCCGGGTTCGAGCACCTGACCTCCAGCGATCCGGCAGTGCCCGATCCGAGGGGGACATCGTCGTAGGGTTGTGCGATGGCTGTGCCCCGCCCCGGCCCCCGGGACGACGCCGAAGCTCCCGGGAGCGAGCAGGAACCGGAGACCCCGTTCGACGGGGCCTCCGCTGCGGCGACCGCCGGCGACGACGACCCCACGCTGACCGAGCTGTCGCGATCCGATGTCCTCGACGCCGGCGCCGACACCGAGGCGTACTACACCCCGTACGCCACCGATCGGGCCGGGTGGCATGTCCGGCTGTTCGGGTCCCCGGAGTTCTTCCGCCTCTGGATCGTCCAGGTGGTCTCGGCCACCGGTGACTGGCTCGGGTTCTCGGCCATCATCCTGCTCGCCGCCCGTATCGGCGGAGGTGCCGGTGCCGGAGCCATCTCCCTCGTCATGGCCGCCCGCATCGTCCCCGGCTTCTTCTTCGGTCCCCTCGCCGGCGTGCTCGTCGATCGATGGGATCGCAAGAAGGTCATGGTCTCCTGCGATATCGGTCGGGCGGTCGTGCTGGCCCTGCTGCCGTTCGTGGGCGATGTCATCGGACTGGTGCTGGCCTCGCTCGCGCTGGAGGTCCTGACGCTGCTGTGGGGTCCGGCCAAGGATTCCGAGGTCCCCAACCTGGTGCCCCGGGATCACCTCACCACCGCCAACTCGCTCTCGCTCGCGGCGGCCTACGGTACGTTCCCATTCGCCTCGCTGCTGTTCGCCCTGCTCGCCGGGATCTCCATCTGGGTCGGGCAGATCCCCGGGCTCCACTGGCTCGACAACAACCAGATGGCGCTGGCGTTCTACTTCGATGTCGCCACCTTCCTGTTCTCGGCCTGGATGATCCATCGCCTCCGGATGCCGTCACGTCCGCGGCGCATCGACGCCCTCGCCGATGAGAGCCGACGCGTCGATCTGCGCCGCACCATCGACGAACTGGTCGAGGGTTGGCGCGAGGTGTTCTCGAACCACACCGTCCGGGCCGTGAACCTCGGGCTGGCCACCGGCCTCATCGGCGGCGGCATGCTCATCCCGCTCGGCGCCGTGTTCTCGACCGAGGTGCTCGGAGCGGGTGCCGCCGGGTTCGGTCTGTTCACCACCGCCCTCGGGTTCGGTGTCGCCATCGGGGTCGTCGGGGTCTCGGCCCTGCAGAAGAAGGTGCCCAAGACCCGGGTCTTCACCGGGTCGTTGTTCATGGCGGGCATCTCACTGTTCCTCGCCGCGTCCTCGTCCTCGCTGCCGGTGGCGTTCACCTTCGTGCTGCTGATGGGCATGTCGGTCGGGCCGGTGTACGTCATCGGCTACGCGCTGCTCCAGCAGGAGGTGGATGACGACATGCGGGGCCGGGTGTTCAGCTCGCTCAACACTCTCGTGCGGCTGTGCATCCTCATCTCCATGGTCGTCGGCCCCCTGCTCGCCGCCCTGCTCGGGAGCATCTCGGCGTCGCTCTTCGACAGCGAGATCACCATCGGCGGCCTCACCGTCTGGCTCCCGGGTGTGCGTCTGGCGCTGTGGCTGGCCGCCTCGATCATCGTCATCGCCGGTTTCGCGGCGATGGCCTCCCTGCGGGCCGGACAGCGCGAACACAGCGCCGATGCCTCGCCCCATCCGTCACGCGGCACCACGCCCGGCGTGCAGGGCTGAGCATGGCCGGCGCAACCCGACGGGGGAGCTTCATCGCGTTCGAGGGCGGAGAGGCCTGCGGCAAGTCGACCCAGTCGCGCCTGCTGGCCGAGGCGCTCGGTGCGCTGCTCACCCGTGAGCCGGGTGGCACCGTCATCGGCGGCCGCATCCGTGAACTCGTCCTCTCCCCGGACACCATCGGACTCGATCCGCGGGCCGAGGCGCTGCTCATGGCCGCCGATCGGGCCCAGCATGTGGCTGAACTGGTGGAACCGGCGCTGCGCTCGGGCCGTCATGTCGTCACCGATCGGTTCGCCGGCTCCTCCATCGCCTACCAGGGCCATGGCCGCGGGTTGCCGGTGGAGGAGATCCGTCGGATCTCGCTGTGGGCCACGGCAGGGGTATGGCCGGATCTCATCGTGCTGCTCGATGTGCCGGCGGCCGAGGCCGATCGCCGCCTCGGCGACCACCGCGACCGCATGGAGGCCGAACCGGCGGCGTTCCATGCTGCGGTCCTCGACGGATTCCGCGCCCAGGCCGACGCCGAACCCGATCGGTGGGTCGTGCTCGACGGCACCGGCACCATCGAGCAGGTGGCTGCCGCTGTGCGCACGGTCGTGGCCGAGCGGCTACAACTGCCCCTGTGAGCGACCCCACCGGATCCGGCAGTCTCGACGCCGAACTGGCGGGGGTCGATCTGTTCGCCGGTGTGATCGGTCAGCCCGCCGCGATCGCCCAGGTCCGGGCCGCCAGTCGCACCCCCGTCCATGCGTATCTGCTGGTCGGGCCGCGAGGGAGCGGCAAACGGGCGCTCGCCCGGGCGTTCGGGGCGGCGCTGCTCAGCGAGGGCCGCACCGGTGACGACGCCGTCCGGCACGCCACGCTCGCACTCGCCGAGGCGCATCCCGATCTCGAGGTCGTCGAACGCAGGGGTGCCTCGATCCTTGTGGCGCAGGCCGATGCGATCGTGACCTCCGCCGCCCGGGCCTCGGTCGAGGGCGGGCGCCGGGTGCTGATCCTCGACGAGTTCCATCTGGTGAGCGATGCCGCCCCGAAGCTGCTGAAGTCCATCGAGGAGCCACCTCCCGGCACCGTGTTCCTGGTGCTGGCCGACGAGGTGCCGCCCGAACTCATCACGATCGCCAGCCGCTGCGTGCGTATCGACCTCGACGCCGTGCCGGCCGAGGCGATCCTGGGTGCCCTGCTGGCCGAGGGGATCGAGGCCGAGCTCGCCGCACAGGCGGCCACGGCGGCGGCCGGGGATCTCACCCGCGCCCGGCTCCTCGCCACCGATCCACGACTGGCCCTGCGTCGGGCGGCCTGGTGGGCGGTGCCCGATCGGCTCGACGGCACCGGCGCCGCTGCCGTGGAACAGGTCGACTCCCTGCTCGCCATGATCGACGACGCCATGGCCCCGCTGGCCGCCGTGCATGCCGCCGAGGCGGCGGCCCTGGCCGATCTCATCAAGGAGCGCGGCGAACGCGGCTCCGGTCGCAAGCAGCTCGAGGACCGGCACAAGCGCGAGGTGCGCCGTCATCGCAGCGATGAGATCCGCTTCGGTCTGGCCGAGCTGTCCCGCCGTCTCCGCGACGACATGCTCACCTCGGCCCGACCCCATGTGCAGATTGAGGCCATCGCCGCAGTGTCTGCGGTCGCTGCGGAATCGGTGCGCAATCCCAACGAACGTCTGCAGCTCATCTCGCTGTTCCTCGGTCTCGGCCACCTCCGCTCTTGAAGGCCGCCGCGCCACTGCGGCTACGATCAGCCCCCACCCCGCCCGGGTAGCTCAGTCGGCAGAGCGGCTCACTCGTAATGAGCAGGTCAGGAGTTCGATTCTCCTCTCGGGCTCTCATGGCAGATCAGGAAGTCTTCGCTGAGCAGGCGATGGAGTTCATGCCGGCGCTCTATGCCGCCGCGCTGCGCATGACCCGCAATCCATCCGATGCCGAGGATCTCGTGCAGGAGACCTATCTCAAGGCCTTCCGGAGCTTCGGCGGGTTCGAGCAGGGCACCAATCTGCGGGCCTGGCTGTATCGCATCCTCACCAACACGTTCATCAACTCCTACCGGTCGAAGAAGCGTCGGCCCGCCGAGACCGAACTCGATGAGGGCGAGGATCTCCATCTCTACCGGCGGCTCGGTGGCCTCGAGGCGGTCCTCGCCTCCCGCAGCGCCGAGGACGAGCTCATGGACTGGTTCACCGATGCCGAGGTGAAGCAGGCGCTCGAGGCCCTCCCGGACAACTTCCGGATCCCGGTCCTGTTGGCCGATGTCGAGGGGTTCTCGTACAAGGAGATCGCCGAGATGCTCGACATCCCGATCGGGACGGTGATGAGTCGACTGCACCGGGGAAGAAAATCGCTGCAGAAGCAGTTGTACGAGTTCGCCCTCGCCCGGGGGCTCACCGGACGATCCGCGGTGCCCGCCGAAAGCGACTGAACCATGGCCGACAACCTCGATCACGACCATGTTCACGACCACGATCGCGACCATGTCGCCGTCCCGGTCGACTGCGAACAGGCACTCGCCGAGATCTACACCTATCTCGACGGTGAACTCACCGACGAGAAGCGCTCGCTCATCGCCGGTCATCTCGAGGGCTGCAACCCCTGTATCGAGGTGTACGACTTCGAGGCCGAACTGCGGGTGGTGATCTCCACCCGGGCCCGCAACGAGACCGTCCCCGAGAGCCTCCGGCTGCGGATCTCGGAGAAGCTCACCCTCTTCATGCGGGGCGAGATCACCGGCACCGACGCCGAGTCCAGCATTGGCCAGCCCCCTGCACCGGACGCCTAGGATCGGTCCATGACCTCACTTCTGGCCGTCGTCTGGACCTTCTGGATCGCCGCTGCGCTCGTGGTGCCCGCCATCCTCGTGATCCTCGGGATCATCGCCGGGTACATCTACAAAGTCGTGATGCCCCGCTACCCGAAGCGCTGAGCCCGATGGCGAGCTCGGTCGATTGGTCGGTGGCCGAGCGCATCGCGGTCCGCACCTCGCGCACCGAACCGTTCGCCCGCAGCTACCACTACGACTCGCTCGAACCGGACTTCATCCGCCTCACCGCGCTCGCCGAGTCACTGGTCGAGCAGGAGACCGGTCTCCATTCGCTCGCCGGGCCCGCCCGCGCCCGGGTCACCGATCGGGCCGGCTGGATCCACGCCAACATCTCGGCGTTCCGTCGTCTGCTCGATCCGCTCATCGAGAAGTTCGACCAGCGGGCCGGCTCCGGAGCGGCGGCGCCGGTCATGGCGAAGCTCGCCGGGGCAGAGCTGGGCATGGTGCTGGGCTGGATGTCGGGCCGGGTGCTCGGCCAGTACGACCTCCTCGTCGTCGAGGAGGAGGACCCCCTCGAGCAGGACATCGTGTACTACGTCGGCCCGAACGTGCTGGCGATCGAGAAGCGGTTCGCGTTCCCACCTGAGCAGTTCCGCCTCTGGCTGGCGCTGCATGAGGTCACCCACCGGGCCCAGTTCACCGGTGTCCCGTGGTTGCGCGAGCACTTCATCTCCCTCGTGCACGAGACCGTCGGGGCGGTGGATCCTGATCCCGCCCGACTCCTCGAGAGCTTCTCGAGGGCCGCGGTCGCGTGGCGTTCGGGCACGAACCCCCTCGCTGAGGGCGGGATCGCCGGATTGGTCGCCGGCCCCGAGCAGCGGCGCATCATCGATCAGGTCACCGGGATGATGAGCCTGCTCGAGGGCCATGGCGACGTGACCATGGATCGTGCCGGCGAGGGACTCGTGCCCAGCGCGGCCCGGTTCGGCGAGGTGCTCCGCGAGCGTCGGGAGTCCGCCCGGGGTCCGGCCCGGCTGCTCCAGCAGCTCATCGGGCTCGAGGCCAAGCTCAACCAGTACGCCCAGGGCGAGGCGTTCATCGCCGCCGTGGAGCGGGCGGGTGGACCAGGTCTGCTCTCGCGGGCCTGGGAGTCGGCCACGAACCTCCCGAGCCTGCTCGAGATCCGTGAACCGCATCGGTGGATCGAGCGGATGCAGGCTCCCGTGGCGGTGGCCTGACCCGTGCGCCGTGCAGCACCGGTCCCGGCGATCACGGGCCGATGACCACCGGGGCGGGACTTCTCGCTGATCGTCACGCGGCGCTGCTGGCCCGGTGCCGGTTCCCCGCCCCCGGCACTGCGCTGGTCTGCGGGGTGTCGGGTGGGGCTGATTCGCTCGCGCTGCTCGTGCTGGCGGTGGCGGCGGGCTGTGAGGTCACGGCGGTGCATGTCGACCATGGACTGCGTGCCGGATCCGACCGGGAGGCCGAACTGGTCGCTCGGGCGGCAGCGGCGGTCGGCGCCGGATTCCGCTCCGAGCGGGTGGATGTCGGTACGGGCCCCAATCTCGAGGCCCGTGCCCGTGCCGCCCGGCTGGCCGTGCTCGGGCCGGAGGCCGCGCTCGGACACACCGCTGATGATCGGGCCGAGACCATCCTGCTCAACATGCTCCGCGGCGCCGGCCTCGATGGTCTCGCCGGCATCCGGCCGGGGCTGCGCCATCCGATCCTCGATCTGCGCCGCAGCGACACCGAGGCCGTCTGCGCCATCGAGGGGTTCGCCCCGTTCGAGGATCCCTCGAACCTCGATCCCGGCATCCTGCGCAACCGGGTCCGTCGCGAACTGCTGCCGCTGCTGCGTGATCTCGCCGATCGTGACACCGTGCCGCTGCT
The DNA here is from genome assembly GCA_947446975.1 of Microthrixaceae bacterium. Taxonomy (GTDB): domain Bacteria; phylum Actinomycetota; class Acidimicrobiia; order Acidimicrobiales; family Acidimicrobilacustridaceae; genus Acidimicrobilacustris. The sequence goes on along the minus strand of CANFHM010000033.1, from coordinate 11,558 downwards.
GGTCCGACAGGGCGATCTGCTGGCCGATGTCTCCGATCATCTGCGTTCCGAGGCCCGACTGCTCGAGGTCACCGATGCCCGGGCCCTCGCCGCCGCGCCGGTGGTGGTGGCCCGCGTGGCGGTTCGCGAGTGGTTGCGTCAGGGAGCGCCCGAGCAGCATCCACCCGATGCCGCCACGATCGAACGGGTCCTGGCCGTGGCGCGCAACGATGCCCTCGCCACCGATGTCGGGAGCGGCCGCCGGGTGGAACGCACAGCGGGTCGCCTGCGTCTCGTCGGCCCCTGATCCTCCTCCGGGCCCGGCGCCGGGGTGGACTAACTTCGGTCCTCGTGTCCGGAACGCTCGCAGGTGCATCGTCCTTCCCCCATCCCGACGATGACCCCGTGCTCGGCGACATCGTGGTCTCGCAGGAGGCGCTCGAGCGTCGTCTGGCCGAACTCGGGGCGCAGATCACCGCCGACTACGCCGGTCGTGCCCCGCTGCTGGTGTGCGTGCTCAAGGGTGCCGTGCTGTTCATGGCCGATCTCGCCCGTCATATCCGGCTCCCGGTCGAACTCGACTTCATGGCGGTGTCCTCCTACGGGACCGCCACCAAGACCAGCGGTGTCGTGCGCATCGTCAAGGATCTCGACATCGACCTCGGTGGTCGCGATGTCATCGTCGTCGAGGACATCGTCGACAGCGGCCTCACGCTGAACTACCTGCTGAAGAACCTCGCCGCTCGCAATCCGGCCTCGCTGGCGGTCTGCGCCCTCCTGCTCAAGGAGGGCCAGCAGAAGGTGGAACCGGATCTCGCCTATGTCGGTTTCCGCATCGCCAACACCTTCATCGTCGGCTACGGCCTCGATGTGGCCGAGCGGTATCGCAATCTCCGCGATATCCGCACCTACATCGGCTCCGATGGCGACGATTCATAGATTCTCGGGCGAGAATGTCCCCGCTCGCCGACCCAGACCCTGTGACCTCCGCCGGTCACCCTCCTCAGGAACCGATCCCGATGGAACCCGTTGATCTCCCCCGCATCTCCGCAGCCGTCCGAGAGATCCTCGCCGCCATCGGCGAGGACCCCGACCGCGATGGCCTCCTCGAGACCCCGGCCCGCGTGGCCCGCATGTACGCCGAGGTCTTCGCCGGGCTCCGCGACGACCCCGAGGCCCATCTGCAGGTGATGTTCGAGGCCAACCATGACGAGATGGTCATGGTGCGCGACATCCCGATGACCTCCATGTGCGAGCACCATCTCGTGCCCTTCATGGGTCGGGCGCATGTGGCATACATCCCGGGCATCGACGGACGCGTCACGGGCCTGTCCAAGATCGCCCGGCTCGTCGATGCCTATGCCAAGCGCCCGCAGGTGCAGGAACGACTCACCGGCCAGATCGCCGATCAGCTCGAGCGCACCCTGCAGCCCCGCGGCGTGCTCGTCGTGATCGAGGCCGAGCACCTGTGCATGTCGATGCGCGGGGTCCGCAAGCCCGGGTCCTCCACCGTCACCTCGGCGGTCCGCGGCCTGTTCCGCGAGAGCTCCTCGACCCGTGCCGAAGCCATGCGCTTCATCGAACGCAGCTAGATGACCATCGACCACACATCGGGCGCTGCGGGCGCTCCCGTCCCGCCGACCACCGTCCCGATGGTCATGGGGATCATCAACGTCACGCCCGATTCCTTCAGCGACGGCGGTCGTCACCTCACCGTCGACGCAGCGGTCGCCCATGGGCTCGACCTGCTCGCCGAAGGCGCATCGATCCTCGATGTCGGCGGCGAGTCCACCCGTCCCGGCGCCTCCCCGGTGCCGGTCGAGGAGCAGATCCGTCGGGTCGTCCCCGTCATCGAGCAGCTGGCCGTCCACGGTCGGGTCAGCGTCGACACCCGGAACCCCGATGTCGCCCGGGCTGCTGTCGCCGCGGGCGCCACCCTCATCAACGACGTGTCCGCCCGGCTCTGGCCGGTGGCCGCCGAGCTCGGCGTGGGCTGGGTGGCGATGCACATGGCGGGCGAGCCGGCCACGATGCAGCTCGACCCCGTCTACGACGACGTGGTGTCCGAGGTGTGCGCCTTCCTCGCCGAGCGGGCCACGCAGGCCGCACAGGCCGGTGTCGGCGAGATCTGGATCGACCCCGGTCTCGGCTTCGGGAAGACCCTCGAGCACAATCTGACCCTGCTCGCCCAGCTCGATCGGGTGGTCGCGCTGGGGTGGCCGGTGCTGGTGGGCACCAGCCGCAAGGCCATGCTGGGACGGCTGCTGGCCGATTCCGATGGTGTCGCCGAACCGGTCGACACCGACGATCGCCTGGCCGGTTCCATCGCCACCGAGGTCTGGGCGATGCACCGGGGCGCAGCCATGATCCGGGCCCATGATGTGAGAGCAGCCGTCCAGGCGGCCAAAGTCGTGGCAGCATGAGCGCCGTGGCAAGCAAGGGCAAATGGGCACAGGGGATCCGACCCCGCAATTTCCACTGGGTGATCACCGATCACCTGGCGGTGTGCGAACGCCCGGGTGGCTATGGCGCCAACCACCGCAAGGTGCGGCGTCAGGAGGAGATCATCTGGGTGCGCGAGCAGGGGTTCACCTGTGTCATCTCGATCACCGCCGCCCCGCACAACCTCCACAACTATGACGAACTCGGTGTGGTGTGGCGTCACCGTCCGCTGCCCGAGGATGAACGTGGTGCCTTCGAGCTCGCCTTCTTCACCGAGCTGCGCGGCATGCTCGAGTCCGGTGAGCGGATCCTCATCCATGCCGAGGAGCTCGGTGATCGGGTCTGCGGTCTGATCGCCGGGTATCTGCTCTGGAACGGTCTCATCGACACGCCGCCCCGAACAGTCACCGTCGTCGAACGTCTCACCCAGCGTCAGCTGGGCCCGCTCGGCCGGGAGCTCGTCGCCCTGGCCCAGCAGCTCCCCTCACCCGACGCCTGAACCCCCGGGAACACCATGGCTCTCAACGATCGGATCGAACTGCGCGGCCTCGTCGTCGTCGGCATCTGCGGGGCGCTGCCCGAGGAGCGCGAGCGCCCGCAGCCGCTGGAGGTCGATCTCGATCTCGTCGCCGACCTCGCTCTGGCCGGCGCCACCGATCAGCTCGACGACACCCTCGACTACGGCGCACTCGCCGCCGAGATCGAACGGGTGATCCTCACCTCGAAGCCGTATCTGCTCGAACGTCTCGTGCAGCAGCTCGCCGACGCCATGCTCGTCGACCCACGGGTGCTCTCGGTCACCGTCACCGTGCGCAAGCTCCGTCCCCCTGTGCCCCAGGCCATGGCCACATCCGGTGTGTGCATCACCCGGGGACGCTGAATGAGCAGGGCGTTCCTGAGCCTCGGCTCGAACATGGGTGATTCGCTGACCCTGCTGCGCCAGGCGGTGGAGTCGATGGATGCCGTGGTGGCGGTGTCGCCGCTCTACCGCACCGATCCGGTCGGCGGACCCGAGCAGGACCCCTTCCTCAACATCGTCGTCGAGCTCGACACCGATCTCGAACCCCGTGCACTCCTCGGGCTGTGCCATCGGCTCGAATCAGCAGCCGATCGCGTCCGGATCGAACGCTGGGGTCCGCGCACCCTCGATGTCGACATCATCTGGATGGAGGGGGTCACGATCGCCGAACCCGACCTCGAGATCCCGCATCCCCGCATGCGCAGCCGGCGTTTCGTGATGGCCCCGCTCGCCGATCTCGCCCCCGATGTCGCCGGCCCCGACTGGCGGGAGCTCGCCGAGGGTCATGTCGAACTGCTGGGCCCGCTCGGGCCCGACCCGGCCTGAGCGTCCGGAACGGTGGGTCGATGATGCAGGTGTGCTCCACGAAGGACGAGTTCCGCAGCCTCCTCGACGCCGCTCGCCGGGAGGGGCGTCGCGTGGGGCTGGTGCCCACGATGGGTGCGCTCCACGCCGGTCATCGGTCGCTGATCGACGCCGCCGTCGCCGACTGTGACACCGTCGCGCTCACCATCTTCGTGAACCCGCTGCAGTTCGCCCCAACCGAGGATCTCTCCCGCTACCCGCGGCCCCTCGAGGACGATCTCGCACTGGCCGCCGCCGCCGGTGTCGACGTGGTGTTCACCCCCACCGTGGAGGAGATGTACCCCGTCCCCACCGTCACCACCGTGCATGTCGAGGGCCTCACCGCTTCGATGGAGGGTGCGGCCCGACCCACCCACTTCGACGGGGTCACCACGGTGGTCACGAAACTGTTCAACCTCGCCGGGCCGTGCCGCGCCTACTTCGGTGAGAAGGACTTCCAGCAGCTCGCCGTGATCCGCCGGATGGTCGCCGATCTCGATCAGCCCGTCGAGGTCGTGCCGTGCCCCATCATCCGCGAACCCGACGGACTCGCCCTCTCGAGTCGCAACATCTACCTCTCCCGATCGGATCGCGCCGCCTCCACGGTGCTGCACGGAGCACTGCACGCAGCGGCCGAGGTCATCGCCCGTGGCGAACGTCGTGCATCGACGGTGGCCGCCCATCTCTCCGTTCGGATCTCCGCCGAGCCGCGAGCCGTGCTCGACCACGCCGAGGTCGTCGACCCCCTCACGCTCGAACCGCTCGACGAACTCCTGCCCGGCACCACGGTGCGCCTCATCGTGGCGGCGAAGTTCGGATCCACCCGCCTTCTCGACAACCTCGGGGTGGAGGTGCCATGACCTTCGAGGACGACGCCGATCTCGATCTCCTCGTCGTGGGCTCCGGTGTGGCCGGACTCTCGGCGGCGGTGCGGGCCGCCGACACCCATGGCTTCCGGGTGGGGGTGCTCACCAAGGGCGATCTCGAGCAGTCCACCACGCGCTGGGCCCAGGGTGGCGTGGCGGCGGTGCTGAGCGGCGATCCCGATTCCACCGACCTGCATCTGGCCGACACGCTGGCCGCCGGCGCCGGACTCTGCGACATCGACGCCGTGCGCGTGCTGGTCGAGGAGGGCCCGAGCCGGGTCCGGGATCTCATCACCCTCGGTGCGGCCTTCGATCGTGATGCCGATGGCCGGCTCGAACTCGCCCGGGAGGGTGGCCATTCGCTGGCCCGGGTCGTGCACGCCGGCGGGGCCGCCACCGGGGCGGAGATCGAGCGGGCCCTGGTCGCCGCAGTCCGTCGGTCCGCGGCGGCGATCCACGAGAACCAGTTCGCCCTCGACCTGGTGGTGGAGGGCGGACGGTGCGCCGGTGTGCGGGCCGCCGATGCGTCGGGCGACACGAGGGTGGTGCGGGCCCGCCATGTGCTGCTCGCCGCCGGGGGCGCCGGTCAGCTCTTCGCCGTCACCACCAATCCCATCGAAGCCACCGGCGATGGCATCGCCATGGCGCTGCGTGCCGGTGTCGCCGTGGCCGACGTGGAGTTCGTCCAGTTCCATCCCACGGCGCTGCATCATCCCCGGATGCCGCGGCCATTGCTGTCGGAGGCGTTGCGCGGCCATGGTGCGCTGCTGCGCGACACCACCGGCTCGCAGTTCGTCGACGAACTGCTGCCCCGCGACCAGGTGAGTCGGGCCATGACCCGGCGCATGCTCGAGCTCGACGTCGATCACTGCTGGCTCGATGCCACCGGCCTCGACCATTTCGCCGAGCGGTTCCCCACCATCGCCAGTGCGCTGGAGGAGGCCGGTCTCGATCCCAGCCGCGACTGGCTCCCGATCGCACCGGCGGCCCACTACCTCTGCGGCGGCATCGTCACCGACCTCGATGGCGCCAGTTCGCTCCCGGGCCTCTGGGCGGCGGGCGAGGTCGCCTGCTCGGGGGTCCATGGCGCCAACCGTCTGGCGTCGAACTCCCTGCTCGAGGGCATGGTCTTCGGTGCCCGGGTGGTCGAGGCGGTCCAGGCCGGCATCGATCGCGCATCGGCCACCGGCGCCATGTGCTGTGTGCTCGACGGCGCTGCCGCCGCCCCGATCGGCGGTCGATCGATCGGGTTCGCCGCCGACATCGCCCCGCTCGGGCCGTCGTCGAGCCCGGCTCCGATCCCGTCCTCCGCCGACATCGCATCGGCGCGCCACCAGATGCAGCGGGCCATGACCACCGGTGCCGGGGTGCTGCGCGACGCCGCGTCCCTGGCCCGCACCTCGGTGGCGGTGGAGTACGCCGCCGACGTCGCCGCAGCGGGTTCCGGTGCCGAGGCATGGGAGCTCGCCAACCTCGCCACCATCGCCGGGGCACTGCTCGCAGCGGCATCGGAACGCACCGAGAGCAGGGGAGCCCACACCCGAGAGGACTTCCCCGACGCCTCCGTCGGGTTCAGCGACCGGCTCGTCGTCCGGGCGATGGTTCGCCCCGCGACCCCCGAAGCGGGCAGGCTCTCCCCATGACCTCCGCCGTGCAACCTCCTGCCGCCGCCGTCGTCGAGGCGGTCACCCGGGCCATCGCCGAGGACCTCACCCCGCTCGGCGATCTCACCTCGGCCCTGCTGCCCACCGAGCTCGTGGCCACTGCCCGGTTCGTGTCCCGCGGCGTCGGCGTCGTGGCCGGCTGTGCCTGTGCCACCGAGGCGTTCCGCCAGATCGACCCATCGGTGTCGTTGGTGTGGTCCGTCGACGATGGCGACCCACTGGCATCGGGAACCGTGCTGGCCACCGCCACCGGGACGCTCGCCTCGATCCTCACCGCCGAGCGCACTGCGCTGAACTTCCTCGGTCACCTCTCGGGGATCGCATCGCAGACCCGTCGGTTCGTCGATGCCGCCGCTGCCGGCGGGGCCGCCCGCATCTGGGACACCCGCAAGACCACCCCCGGTCTGCGCTCGCTCGAGAAGGCCGCTGTCCGGGCCGGCGGCGGCGCCAACCACCGCGGCAACCTCTCCGACTGGATCCTGCTCAAGGACAACCACATCGCGCTCTTCGGCATCACCGAGGCGGTGTCCCGGGCCCGCATGATGTGGCCGGCCCGCACCGTGCACGTCGAGTGCGATCGCCTCGATCAGGTGCATGAGGCACTGGCCGCCGGCGCCGATGCGCTGCTGCTCGACAACATGACCCCGGCACAGATCGCCGAGTGCGTCGCCGCGGCCTCGCAGTCGGCCCGTCGTCCGCTGCTGGAGGCCTCGGGGGGCATCACTCTCGACACCGTCGCCGCGTACGCCGCCGCCGGCGTGGACTGCATCTCGATCGGCGGCCTCACCAACAGTGCGGCGGTCATCGACATCGGCCTCGACATCGACCCGCTCTGAAGGCTCAAGGAGGACCCATGCTGCTCGCCGTCGACGTCGGGAACACCCAGACCGTGATCGGTCTCTATGACAGCTCCGGTGGCTCGGCCTCCGGCCGACGGCCCGAGGACGGACTGCTCGACCACTGGCGCATCTCGACCGCCTCGGACCGCACCTCCGACGAGTTCGCCGTGCTGCTCCAGGGCTTCCTCGCCCTGCGTCGCAACAGCTTCGCCGACCTCGACGGCATCGTGGTCTCCTCCGGTGTCCCGCGGGTCACCGCCACCCTGCGGGAGATCGCCGATCGTCACCTCGACTTCGAACCGATCGTCATCGAGCCGGGCGTCCGCACCGGGATCCGCATCGAGTACGACAATCCGAAGGAGGTCGGCGCTGATCGCATCGCCAACGCCATCGGAGCGTTCGACCTCTACGGCGGTCCCACGATCATCGCCGATTTCGGGACCGCCACCACCTGCGACGCCGTCTCCGCCGACGGGGTGTATCTCGGCGGGGCGATCGCCCCGGGCATCGAGGTCTCGATGGACGCACTCGTCGGTCGTGCCGCCGCGCTGCGGGCGGTGGAGCTGCGGGCGCCGCGCAGCGTGCTCGGCAAGTCCACCGTGGAATCGATCCAGTCGGGCGCGGTCTACGGGTTCGCCGCACAGGTCGACGGCCTGTGCGATCGCATCGAGGCCGAGATCGGCACCTGCACCGTGATCAGCACCGGGGGCCTCGCCGAGCTCATCACACCGTTCTCGGCCCGCATCGAACATCTCGAACCCTGGATCACCCTCCACGGGCTGCGGCTGGTGTTCGAGAAGAACGCCGAGATCAGCCGGCTCCGCTGATCGCGCCTCAGCCGGCGGCGGCCACGGTGCCGAGCAGGTGTTCGGCGGCGGCTTCGAGTGCGGTGACGGCCTCGCTGCCGGCGAAGGGTTCCAGCGCCCGCTGGCCGGCCTCGACATAGCTGCGGGCCACGTCGAGCGAGTCGGCCACGGCGGGGGAGGATCGCAGCAGGGTGCGGGCGGCGGCGAGTGTCTCCGGATCGTCGACCGGATCGATCGAACCATCGGTGGGCTGGAGCCGTCGCAGCAGACCGGCCAGCTCATCGGCGGCGGACCCACCGGCGGCGAGGGTGCGGATCACCGGCAGTGTGTAGGTGCCCTCGACGAGGTCGTGACCGGCGGGCTTGCCGAGCTCCTCATCGGTGGAGGTGACATCGAGCAGATCGTCGACGATCTGGAAGGCCATGCCGAACCCGTTGCCGAACGTGGTGAGGGCATCGATCTGGGGACGGGGGAGTCCGGCCACGATGCCGCCGATACGACAGGCGGTGCCGAGCAGCGAGGCGGTCTTGCCATCGATCGAGGAGAGGTACGCCTCCTCGGTGCGATCGAGGTCGAACGCATGCTGCAGTTCGAGGATCTGGCCCTCGCAGAGCCGACCGATGGTGGCGGCGAGCAGGCCGGCCACCTCCGTGCCCAGCGATGCAGCGATCTCCGAGGCCTTGGCCAGCAGATAGTCGCCGGCGAGGATGGCCGTGAGGTTGCCCCATCGGGCGTTGACGCTCTCGACGGTGCGTCGGGTGGTGGCGTCGTCCATGACATCGTCGTGGTAGAGCGAGCCGAGGTGGACCAGTTCGACCGACACCGCGCCCATCACGACCTCATCGCTCACCGGCACCATCTCCGCCATGGCCGTGGCGGCCGAGGTGATGGCGAACGCCGGGCGCACCCGCTTGCCACCGGCAGCGATGAGATGGCCGGCGACCTGCGTGAGGAAGGGGTCGTCGGCCACCACGGAGCGTCGGAGCGCGTCCTCGACCCGGACCAGATCGGCCTGGAGCACAGGGCGCTGCAGCAGAGGGTTGGCGGTCGACATCCGGCGAACGTTAGAGGGCGAGGGCGTCGGATCCGCAACCGAGCGGCCGGATTCGCGACGTGACTCCTGCCATGTCCGCGCTCGTCACTCCCGCGAGTGGATCGCGGGAGTGCTGGGTAGACTTCGCCAACGAATTCCCGCCATGGGAGGCATCCACAGTGTTCGAAAGATTCACCGATCGAGCTCGCCGAGTCGTCGTCCTCGCCCAAGAGGAAGCCCGGCTGCTCAACCACAACTACATCGGCACCGAGCACATCCTGCTCGGGCTGATCCACGAGGGGGAGGGCGTGGCCGCCAAGGCGCTCGAGTCCCTCGGCATCTCGCTCGAGGCCGTGCGCTCGCAGGTCGAGGAGATCATCGGTCAGGGTGGTTCCTCGCCCTCCGGTCACATCCCGTTCACGCCCCGGGCCAAGAAGGTGCTCGAGCTCTCGCTGCGCGAGGCCCTGCAGCTCGGCCACAACTACATCGGTACCGAGCACATCCTGCTCGGACTCATCCGTGAAGGTGAGGGCGTCGCCGCACAGGTGCTCGTGAAGCTCGGCGCCGATCTCTCCCGGGTGCGCCAGCAGGTCATCCAGCTGCTGTCGGGCTACTCCGGTCCGGGGCCCCAGGGCGAGAAGGCCGGCGCCACCACCGGTGGGTCCGGCGAGCAGACCCCCTCCGGTTCCGCCGTCCTCGACCAGTTCGGTCGCAACCTCACCCAGCTGGCCCGTGAGAAGAAGCTCGATCCCGTCATCGGCCGTGCCCGTGAGACCGAGCGCGTCATGCAGGTCCTCAGCCGTCGCACCAAGAACAATCCGGTGCTCATCGGTGAACCCGGTGTCGGCAAGACCGCCATCGTCGAGGGCCTGGCCCAGGCCATCGCCTCCGACAACGTGCCCGAGACCCTCCACAACAAGCAGCTCTACACGCTCGATCTCGGCGCACTCGTCGCCGGGTCGCGCTACCGCGGCGACTTCGAAGAGCGTCTGAAGAAGGTCCTCAAGGAGATCAAGACCCGCGGCGACATCATCCTGTTCATCGACGAGATCCACACCCTCGTCGGTGCCGGTGCCGCCGAAGGCGCCATCGACGCCGCCAGCATCCTCAAGCCGATGCTCGCCCGTGGTGAGCTTCAGACCATCGGTGCCACCACGCTCGACGAGTACCGAAAGCATCTCGAGAAGGACGCCGCACTCGAGCGTCGCTTCCAGCCGGTCAAGGTCGAGGAACCCACGGTGGCCCACACCATCGAGATCCTCAAGGGCCTGCGCGACCGCTACGAGGAGCACCATCGGGTCACCATCACCGATCAGGCGCTCGTGGCCGCCGCCAACCTCGCCGATCGCTACATCTCCGATCGTCACCTCCCCGACAAGGCCATCGACCTCATCGACGAGGCCGGCTCGCGTCTTCGCATCAAGCGCATGGAGACCCCGCCGGACTTCAAGGAGCTCGAGAACGAGATCGCCAAGGTCGTCGCCGAGAAGAAGGAGGCTGTCGAGGCCCAGAGCTTCGAGGAGGCCGGCCGACTCCGCGATCGCGAGAAGGAACTCCTCGCCCAGAAGGAGCTCAAGGAGAAGGAGATGAAGGACTCCGGCATCGACCTCTTCGACGAGGTCGACGAGGAGGCCATCGCCGAGGTGCTCTCCCTGTGGACCGGCATCCCCGTCTACAAGCTCACCGAGGAGGAGACCGCCCGACTGCTGCGCATGGAGGACGAACTCCACAAGCGGGTCATCGGTCAGGAGAACGCCATCAAGGCGGTCAGCCAGGCCATCCGTCGCACCCGTGCGGGTCTCAAGGATCCGAAGCGTCCGAGCGGTTCGTTCATCTTCCTGGGCCCCACCGGCGTGGGCAAGACAGAGCTCGCCAAGACCCTCTCGGAGTTCCTGTTCGGCGACGATCAGGCCCTCATCCAGCTCGACATGAGCGAGTACATGGAGAAGCACACGGTCAGCCGTCTGGTGGGTTCGCCCCCCGGGTACGTCGGCTACGAGGAGGGCGGCCAGCTCACCGAGGCCGTGCGCCGCAAGCCGTTCTCGGTCGTGCTGTTCGACGAGATCGAGAAGGCCCATCCCGATGTCTTCAACACGCTGCTGCAGATCCTCGAGGAGGGTCGTCTCACCGACAGCCAGGGCCGCTCGGTCGACTTCCGCAACACCGTGCTCATCATGACCTCCAACCTCGGTTCCACCGATCTGCGCAAGAGCAGCATCGGCTTCGGTAAGGCCGACGAGGCCATCAGCTACGAGAAGATGAAGGAGAAGGTGAACGAGGCCCTCAAGGCGCATTTCCGCCCCGAGTTCCTCAACCGCATCGACGACACCATCGTCTTCCACGAGCTGTCGAAGTCCGAGGTCACCACCATCGTCGATCTGCTCATCAAGCGGGTCACCAAGCAGCTCGAGGGCCAGGGCATGGGTCTCGAACTCACCGACGCCGCCAAGCTGCTGCTGGCCGACAAGGGCTACGACCCCGCACTCGGTGCCCGGCCGCTGCGTCGGGCCATCCAGCGCATGGTCGAGGATCCGCTGTCGGAGCGTCTCCTGTTCAAGGAGTTCCG
>CANFHM010000032.1 GCA_947446975.1 Microthrixaceae bacterium | reverse complement strand
GCCCAGCCCCCGTCGGCCCAGCACCGGGTTCAGCGAAGTGCCGGGATCACCTCATGCTCGATCAGTTCGAGACTGCGCCAGGCCAGCTCGGGGGGCAGTCCACCGACCATCGGATGCAGCATCGTGAAGGCGAACGGTCCTCGCGCAGTGATGTCGGCCACCAGCTGCTCGGGTGTGAGCACCCGGTACCGACCTGACGCCCGAAGTTCATCCGGGTCCTCGTAGAGGGCGTACCCGACCTGCGTGTCGAGACCAGCCGCGGCCGACCACGCTCCGTAGGCGTTGACCTCATGCATGGCGTAGGGGGCCAGCTGCTCCCAGCCCTCGTCCACGTCTGCGGCCACATGCACCACCGAGGTGTCGCCACCCATGAACGGTCCCGGATCGGGCCTGCCGAGCTTCAGGCATTCATCGACGTAGAACTCCCAGATCTCCGGGGTGGAGGGCATGAAACCGTCGGCGATACGAGCCGCCCGACGCGCCGAGGCCTCCACCGAACCCCCCAACGAGATGCTGGGTCCCCCCGGCTGCACCGGCGTGGGCAGCACCTGCACGGTGCGGCCCTCGAACTCGAAGGGTTCACCCGTCCATGCCGACTTGAGCGTGCGCAGCGTCGCGGTGGTGCGACGGGCCCGCTCGCCCATCGGCACGCCGAACATCTCGAACTCCCCCTGCACGTACCCGTTGGCGAGCACGAGATCGACACGGCCCCCGCTCAGCAGGTCGAGGACGGCGAGATCCTCGGCGAGACGGATCGGGTCATGGAACGGGGCGATCATGGCGGACAGCACGAAGCGGACGTTCTCGGTGCGCGCCGCCATCGCCGACGCCATCGGGATCGGCGATGGCAGGTACCCATCAGCCGAGCCGTGATGCTCGGAGAGGACCACGATGAGGAACCCGAGGCGATCGGCCCACGCCGCCATGTCGACGGCCGCCCGATAGCGCTGCGTGGCGGTGCCCGGAGCGAACCCGGGTGTGCGCATGTCGAATCTCATCCCGAACAGACTCATGACGGTTCCCCCGAACGATGACTGCGTGCGCTGCGATGGTAGGCGTCCGATCCGGGCGACTCCTCGGGTCGGTGACCATGCCGTATCCTCCGTGCTCGCGATGACCGTCACCTCGAGCCCCCCGAGCCGTCACGCGTCGACCCACCATCGCAGGTACCCCCGACCATGACCCCTCCCGACGACACCGACCTCGATGCCGACGAGTTCATGGATCAGTGGCGCTCGCTGATCGAGGAGCAGAACCGCAACGTCGCCCCGAACGCCGCCCCGAAGGCAGCGCCGCACCACTCGATCCGCGCACGCCTCTCACTGCGTCATCGGCCGCTGTGGCAGAAGGTGGTGGCCGGGATCATCGCCGTGCTGGTGCTGATCCCGACCCTGTCGTTGGCCCATGCCCTGCTCGCCCCGTCCACCCTCACCTATGCCGAGCGCGGCGCAGAATGGATGCGCGACAACGGCCTCGGCGGCGTCCTCAACTCCATCGAGGCCTGGTGGGCGGAACGCAACGCTCCGAAGGAGGGCGGTGATCCGAACCGGGCGATCGAGACCACCACCCAGGAGACCACCCCCGCCGGGACGAAGGTGGTCCCGCATCTCCCGAAACCCGCGGATGTCGCCGTTCCCGACGGCGTGACCCCGGTGGCCAACGAGGGCATCTGGCAGCCGATCGGTCCGCTCGTCGGTGGCGCCCAGTCGATGTACACCACACAGGTCCGACCGGACTCGGTGCACACCAGCGTGCTCGACGGTCTGGTATGGATGGACCCCAAGCTCGTGCGCTTCGAGCTGCATCCCGGGACCCAGGAACCCGGCGGGAAGTCCGCCATCCCATCGATGATCCCCGTGGACCAGCGACTCGGGCTCATCGCGGCGTTCAACGGCGGCTTCCGGATGCAGGATGCGCTCGGCGGGTTCTATCTCGACGGCGTGACCTACAAGCCGCTGCGCGATGGTGCGGCCTCGCTGGTGGTGTTCAAGAACGGTGTGGCCACTGTGGCGGCCTGGGGACGCGACATCTCGATGCGTGACGACATCCAGGCGGTCCGCCAGAACCTCGACCTCATCATCGACAACGGAGGTGGGGCCCCCAACCCGGCGGGCACGCCCACCGCCAAGGCCGCCCCGGGGGTCCCCGCCGCCGGTCTCGACAACAACGCCAACGGCGCCTGGGGTGACACGCTCGGCAACAAGGTCCTCGTGTGGCGGTCCTCGGTGTGCGTGACCGCCACCGGGGCGCTGGTCTACGGCTACGGCAACGGCCTCGGGGCACAGTCGTTGGCCGAACTGATGCTGCGAGCCGGCTGCGTGCGCGCCATGGAGCTCGACATCAACCCCTCCTGGACCACCTTCAACTTCTACGCCCCGACCGTTCCGGGCGATCCGGCATCGGTGAAGGGCACCAAGCTCCTCCCCGATTCGGAGAAGGGCGGCGATCGCTACCTGAGCAACGACACCCGCGACTTCGTGGCGGTCTACGCACTGCCCCTCTGAGGAGATCCGCGGTCGCCGGCACCTGACCTCGGCGCTCGTTCAGATCCATGGTGGCATGACGGGACCGGTTCTCGGGCCTGACCTACGATGACTGGACGATTCGACGCCATCCACTCTCCGAGCGAAGCAGCGACCCATGACGGCCACAACTCCACCCGGATCGGATCGCCCGGACGGAACCCCTGACACCGGATCGATGCGCAGCGATCCCTCGGATCTCGATCTGAGCCGACTCCCGCTCCCACCCGACGATCCCGACGCCCCCGCTGATCCGCTCTCCGAGCTGCTCGCCGGACTCTCCACCGATCCCGCCGTGCCGCATCGCCGACCGCAGCACCGTCGCCGTCGGCCGCTGTGGCTCAAGATCACGGTGGGTGTGATCATCGCCCTGCTGCTCGTCCCCACCTTCTCGTTCGTCCGGGCGATCGTCCGACCCGCCAACCTCTCCACCACGGAGAAGGCGGCCGAATGGATGCGCGACAACCATCTCGGCGGTGTCCTCAACACCGTCGAGGCCTGGTGGTTCAAGCGCAACGAGCCCAAGGCCGGCGGCGAACCCGACCGTGAGATCTCGGTCAACGGCCCCTCCGAGGCTGGACCGACCTCCTCGGTCGTGAAGGTCGCCGATCATCTGCCCAAGCCGGCCGATGTCGCGGTGCCCGAGGGTGTCACCCCGGTGGCCAACGAGGGCGTCTGGCAGCCCGTCGGTCCGCAGATCGGCGGCGCCCAGGGGATCTACACCACCCAGGTGCGTCCGGATTCCGTGCGCACCAGCATCCTCGACGGTCTGGCCTGGATGGATCCCAAGCTCGTGAAGTTCGATCTGCATCCCGGTACCGAGGAGCCCGGCGGCAAGTGGGACATCCCCTCACAGGTGCCCATGGATCAGCGCCTGCAGCTTCTGGCGGCGTTCAACAGCGGGTTCCGCATGGACGATGCCCGTGGTGGGTTCTACCTGAACGGCACCACCCAGCGGCCGCTGCGCGACGGTGCGGCCTCGTTCGTGATCTTCCGCAACGGCACGGCGTCGGTGGGCATGTGGGGCCGGGATTTCACGATGAGTGACGACATCGTGGCGGTGCGACAGAACCTCGATCTCATCCTCGACAACGGGGGCGGTCTGCCCAATCCCGGTGGTTCGCCCGCCGGCACCGCTGCACCCGGGGTCCCCGCCCAGGGCCTGAACGACAACTCCGATGGCGCCTGGGGTGCCACCTTCGGCAACAAGATCCTCACCTGGCGCTCCGCCGCCTGCATCACCGGCACCGGGGCGATCGTCTACGGCTACGGCAACGGTCTGGGCGCCCTGTCGCTGTCGCAGCTGATGCTGCGGGCCGGGTGCGTGCGAGCCATGCAGCTCGACATCAACACGGTCTGGACCACCTACAACTTCTACGGCGCCAGCCGGTACCTCGACCCGACCTCGGTCACCGGCACCAAGATGCTCCCCGAATCATGGAAGCCGGGCGACCGGTATCTCAGCAACGACGCCCGCGACTTCTTCGCCGTGTTCGCCCGCGACATCCACTGAGCAGGGGCTACTCGCCGAACACGCAGGTGCGGTTGTCCCACACGAGCACACGATGTTCGAGATGCAGGCGCACGGCGTCGGCGAGGGTCTTGCGCTCGACATCGCGGCCCTTGCGCACGAGGTCCTCGACCTCATCGCGATGGCTGACCGTGGCGACACCCTGGGCGATGATCGGCCCAGCATCGAGCTCCGCGGTGACGTAATGCGCGGTGGCGCCGATGAGCTTCACGCCCCGCTGATGGGCCCGAAGGTACGGGCGGGCACCGGGGAACGCCGGCAGGAACGAATGGTGGATGTTGATCATGCGACCGGCCCAGCGCTCGGTGATCTCCTCGGGGAGGATGCGCATGTACCGGGCGAGCACGACGAGTTCCGGTGAGAACGTGTCGAGCGCCGAGGCGAACGCCGCCTCCTGTGCCGCTCGATCCGAACCCTCGAGGCCGCCGTCGACCAGCACGAACGGCACACCATGTCGCTCGGCCAGCGCCGCTGCGGCCGGCTTGTCGGAGACCACCCCGAGGACATCACAGTCGAGCTCGCCGAGCGTGACCCGGGAGAGGAGATCAGCGGCGCAGTAGAGCTCACCGGAGCAGGCGACCACGATCGAGTGTCGACGGTCGGGCGCGTGCATCGACCACTGGAAACCGAAGCGATCGACGAGCACGGCGAGGCCGGTGCGGAAGAGGTCCCAGTCGATGTCGCCGTTGAGTTCGATGCGCTGGAGGAACACCGAGGAGTCACGGTCGGTGTGCTGATCAGCGCCGTAGATGTTGCCCCCCGCCTCGGCGATGAGCGCGGAGATGGCGGCCACGATGCCCGGCTGATCGGGGCACTGCAGCGTGAGGATGGCGAGTCCGGCGTCGTGGTCGTGCGGCATGGTCGATCCTTGCGGTCAGCGGATGAGTGAGGCGAGGCCCCAGACCGCCGCCACCGTACCGAGGGCGATCATGAGGAGGCTGCGCGAGCGGGGCGGCTGGGCGAGATCGCCGGACTCGGGATTGCGGGGTGGTCGCACCATCGCCAACGTGGTGCCCACTGCGAGGGCGCCACCGATGGCCAGGACCAGCCACGGCAGCAGATCATCACCCAGGAACATGCGTCGACTCCTCCGACACCCACGAGTGCGGGTCGGGTGAATCGTAGGTGTGCCGGTGAACGGTCCGGAAGTCCGTTCCGCCTCCGGCGTCACCGTCGGGCCGCTGCGGCGCGGCACCCGACTGACGACCGCCCGCGGTTCAGCCCTCGAGGAGCGCCACGAAACGATCGGCGGCGCCATGCGGGCTCCGGGCGCGCAGACGGGCCACGACGAGCCGACGGCGGGCCAGCACCACCGGCAGTCGCTCGGCGGACCGGGCTGCGGAGCTGCGACGCCGAGGCTGCGCGCCCGCCTGCACCGCGGGCAGCACCGTCCAGCCCACGCCGAGGCGAGCCATCTCCCGGAGCACCTCCGGCTGATGGGATTCCGCCACGACCTCGACCCGGGCCCCACGGGTGCGCAGCTCGCGTTCGATGAGCGCCCGGGTGTGGGAGCCCGCCGGGAACAGGACCCATGGTCCCCAGTCCTCCACCGGCCCGGCCGTGGCGCCCTCGGGCGGCACGACGACGACGTCCTCCTCCAGCAGGGCCGTGCACTCGACCTCGGCAGGCAGCGCATCGGGTTCCACCACCACGGCGAGGTCGAGCTCGCCCCGCAGCAGGCGATCGAGCAGTTCGCCGGAGGGCGCCACGCTGAGCATCAACTCGACCTCGCTGTTGGCCCGTCGGAAGGTGCGGAGCTGCTCGGGGAAATGCTCCACGGCGGCGGCATCGATCATCCCCACCCGCAGCCGGCCCGCCCGTCCTCCACGGAGCTCCCCCACCCATCGGGTGAGGTCTCGGGTGTCGGCCACCACCCGGCGGGCATAGGCCAGCACCTCGGTGCTCTCATCCCGAAGCACCTGGCGGCGACCCTCTCGGTGGAACAGCTCGAGCCCCACCCGTCGCTCGAGTTCGGCCAGTCCCTGGGACAGCGCCGAGGTGGAGACTCCCAGGCCGGCCGCCGCCTCCGAGAAGGTGGCGGCGTCGGCCACGGCGACGAGATAGCTCAGCTGCTGGATACTGGGCTGGAGCATCGGCTCGGTGCGCGGGGTGGGCATCCCGCCATCGTACTGTTCAGTATTGCTTCACTGAAGGTTCTGACTGTTCAGCATGACCTACGCTCGTGCCATGACCAAGCCAGTTGACATCGCACCCGCCACCGGCCGCCTCGGGGTCCTCACCCCGGGTATGGGCGCCGTGGCCTCCACCTTCATCGCCGGCGTGCTCGCCACCCGGGCCGGCCACGCCGTGCCGGTCGGCTCACTCAGCCAGCTCGCGCACATCCGTCTCGGCAAGCGTGAGGAGAACCGCAATCCGCTCATCCGTGAGTTCGTGCCCCTCGCCGATCTCGGTGATCTCGTGTTCGGCGGCTGGGATCCCATCAGCCCCAACGCCCTCGAGGCCGCCCGCACCGCCGGCGTGCTCGAGGAACGCGATCTCGGCCCCATCTCCGCCGAGCTCGAGGGCATCGTGGCCATGGACGCCGTGTTCGACCAGCGCTGGGTGAAGCGCCTCGAGGGCACCCGCGTGAAGACCACCACGGACAAGTGGGCCCAGGCGGAGGCGCTCATCGCCGACATCGAGAACTTCCGCATCGCCAACGACTGCGATCGTCTCGTCATGGTGTGGTGCGGCTCCACAGAGGCCTATCAGGAGGCCAGCGCCGTCCACATGACCATCGAGTCCTTCGAGGCCGGCCTCCGGGCGAACGACGACAACATCGCCCCCTCGCAGATCTACGCCTACGCCGCCATCATGTCGGGCGTCCCGTTCGCCAACGGCGCACCGAACCTCTCGGTCGACCTGCCGTGCATGCGCGAACTCGCCGCCCGAGAAGGTGTGCCGATCGCCGGCAAGGACTTCAAGACCGGTCAGACCTGGCTCAAGACCCTGCTCGCCCCCGGCCTCAAGGCCCGCATGCTCGGCCTGCGCGGCTGGTACTCCACCAACATCCTCGGCAACCGCGACGGTGAGGTCCTCGACGATCCGGACAACTTCAAGACCAAGGAGGTCTCGAAGCTCGGCGTGATCGATTCGGTCCTGCAGCCCGAGGTGTACCCCGACCTCTACGGCAACGTCGACCACGTGGTGCGCATCAACTACTACCCGCCCCGTGGCGACAACAAGGAGGGCTGGGACAACATCGACATCTTCGGATGGATGGGTTATCCCATGCAGATCAAGGTGAACTTCCTGTGCCGCGACTCCATCCTCGCCGCACCGATCGTGCTCGACCTCGCCCTCTTCATGGACCTCGCCAACCGTGCGGGCCAGAGCGGCGTGCAGGAATGGCTGAGCTTCTACTTCAAGGCACCGCAGGCGGCCACGCCCGTTCCTGCGGAGCATGATCTGTTCATCCAGCAGACCAAGCTCAAGAACACCCTGCGCGAATGGATGGGCGAGGACGCCGTCACCCATTCCGAAGCAGGGTGAGCGCGCAGTTCCCTCTAGACTCCACGCCAACTTGGCCCCCCGGCCGTCACCATCACACTCTGGAGAATCACATGCCTGTTCCTTCTGACGCAGAACTCGGTCCGCTCGCCGCCCTCGCCGGCTCCTGGGAGGGCGATCAGGGAATCGACATCTCCTACCACCACGCAGTCGGTGAGATCGTCGAGACCCCGTACCGCGAGAAGGTCGAACTCAAGCCCTTCGGCCCGGTCGACAACGGCGTGCAGGCGCTGTTCGGTCTCGACTACCGCATGGCCGCCTACAAGGAGGGTGAGGACGAGCCGTTCCACACCGAGGTCGGCTACTGGCTCTGGGACGCCGCCAACGGCGAGTTCATGCGCACCTTCATGGTGCCGCGTGGCCAGGTCGTGATCGCCGGTGGTTCCGCCTCCGCCGACTCCAAGGTCATCGAGCTCACCGCCACCCGCGGCGAGACCGGCTACGGCATCCTCTCGAACAAGCACCTCGAGGCCAACGCCACCACCCCGACCTACACCTGCACGCTCACCATCGGTGACGGCGAGTGGAGCTACGACGAGACCACGACCTACGAGGTCAAGGCCAAGGGCCTCACCATCGCCCACCGCGATCGCAACACCCTTCGCAAGGTCGGCTGACACCAGCCAACCCGCCGACCTCCGGGTCGGCCCCATCCTGCATGAAGGCCCCGGCTCCGGCCGGGGCCTTCATCGTTGCTGGATCGTTGCTGGATCGTTCCTTCGTCGTTCGTGCACAGCCCGGGCCACAGCCCCGGAGGCCGACAGGGTGATCAGTCGGTGGTGGATTCGAGCACCACGAGCGGCAACTGCCTGGTGGTCTTGTCCTGATACCCGCCGTAGTGCGGGAAGTCGGCGATGATCCGCTCCCAGAGCTGCGCCCGCTCCTCTCCCTCGGCGATCCGGGCGGTCATGGCCCGACGCGGTCCGCCCTTCCAGACCACCTCGACCGCCGGATCGTCACGAAGGTTGAGGAACCAGGCGGGATGGACGGGATCGCCGCCGCGGGAGGCGACCACCACGATGCCCTCGCCCTGCTGCACCGGTGAGGTGAGCATGCTGCTGCGCTTCTCGCCGCTGCGCCGACCGGTGGTGGTGAGTTCCAGCACCGGCATCCCCCCGGCCCGCCATCCGAGCCGACCCCGACTCACCGTCAGGAGCGAGCGATGGAAACGGTTCATCGATTTCATGAGCAGATCGCTGGGCATGGCCCGACCCTACTGACCCTCACGGGCCGGATGGAGGTTCCCGGATGTGGCCCATGACCGGCCCGGATGTTTCATACGGATTGCAATGACCCCGTCATTCTGTAAAGGTTCCGTAACATGAGCGCCGCCACCGAGACACCCGTCCGAACCGCCCGTCGCTCGCCGATGCGTCATTCCCTGCGCCGGACCCTGCTGTCCGTCGCCCTCGTGGTCGGTGTGCTCGCCCCGGCCTCGATCATGGTCTCCGGCGCCGGAGCCGATGCCCTCGCCGACAAGCAGGCCCAGGCCCGACAGATCGCCGACAAGATGGCCGTCCTCGAGTCCCAGCTCATGAGCGTCAACGCCCAGTACGAGCAGGCGAACTACGAACTGCATCTCGCCGAGCAGAAGGTCGCCGATGCCCGGGCCCTCGCCGAGCAGACCGCCGCCGAGGTCACCCGTCGGCAGGCCGATCTCCGTGATTTCGCGGTGAGCGCCTACCAGACCGGCAACGACACCGCCACGCTCGACGCGCTGTTCACCAGCGATCCCGGTGCCGGGGCCGAGAAGGTCTCCTATCTCGACACCCTCGGGGGCAACAAGCGCGATCTCATCGACGCCTACAAGGGCGCGAAGGTCAAGGCCCAGGAGGACACCGCCCGGCTCGAGAGTCTGCAGGCCGAGGCCGAGGCCAAGGCCGGCGTGATCGAGCAGGCCCGCAAGGCTGCGGCCAGCGCCGCCGCCGAGCAGGAATCGCTCAACGCCAAGGTGCAGGGTGAACTCGCCGGACTCGTGGCTGCCGAGAACGCCCGACGCGCTGCCGAGGCCCAGCGTGCCGCTGACGCCGCCGCCCGGACCGTGGTCTCCACCGGTGGCGGCTCCGGCTCCTCCGGCGGCACCGTGCGCAATCCTCCGCCCCCCACCGCCGGAGCCGGCGGGGCGATCTCACAGGCTCTCAGCCAGGTCGGTGCCCCTTATGTGTGGGGTGCAGCGGGACCCAGCTCCTACGACTGCTCCGGTCTCGTGGCCTGGGCATACGGTCGGGTCGGCGTCTCGCTCCCGCATTACAGCGGGGCCATGTACGCCATGACCACCCGGATCTCGGCCTCACAGCTCCAGCCCGGCGATCTCGTGTTCTGGGGCGGCGGCGGTTCGGAGCATGTGGCCATCTACATGGGTGGCAACCAGCTCGTGCATGCGTTCGGCGCCGAACACGGCGTGGCCGTCACCAACCTCAACGGCTGGTGGAAGCCCCCGACCGGCTACGGCCGCATCGGCTGACCCTGGACCTGACGCTGGATCTGACACCGGCACCGGCACCGGCGGGTCCGCTGTCACATCGGCTGACCCTGCCAGTGCGACTGGTTCCTCAGGCCCCCCGGGCCATGTTGGCGAACTTCGTATAGTGATCGAGGAATGCCAGTCGGACCATGCCGGTCGGGCCGTTGCGATGCTTGCTCACAAGGATCTCGGCGGTGCCGCGATCGGGTGAGTCGGGGTTGTAGACGTCGTCGCGGTAGATGAACATGACGACGTCGGCGTCCTGCTCGATGGAGCCGGACTCGCGGAGATCGGCCAGCATCGGGCGCTTGTCGGCCCGCATCTCGAGCTGCCGGGAGAGCTGCGACAGGGCGATGACCGGACACTCGAGCTCACGGGCGAGGATCTTGAGTCCGCGGGAGATCTCGGAGACCTCCACCTGACGGTTCTCGGCCGAGGATCGACCCGACATGAGCTGGAGGTAGTCGACGACCACGAGGCCGATGTCGCCGAGCCGGCTCTTGAGGCGACGGGCCTTGGACCGGATCTCCATGATGGTGAGGTTCGGGTTGTCGTCGATCCAGATCGGCGCCGAGGCCAGACGACCGGTGGCGTGGGCGATCTTGCTCCAGTCGGTCTCGTTGAGCGAGCCGTTGCGCAGCTTCTTGGAGTCCACCCGCGCCTCGGAACACAGCATGCGCTGGGTGAGTTCGAGCTGCCCCATCTCGAGGGAGAACACCAGCACCGGTCGACTGCTCTCGATGGCGGCGCTGGAGGCGATGCCGAGCGCCAGGGCGGTCTTGCCCATGGAGGGTCGGGCGCCCACCACGTAGAGCGCGTTGGGCTGCAGGCCCGACAGCAGTTCGTCGAGATCGTTGAAGCCGGTGGGGATGCCGGTGATGGCCTCGCCGCGCTCATGGAGCATCTCGAGACGATCGAGATTGGCGTTGAGGAGATCGTCGATGGGGGCCATGGAGTCGGTGACCCGACGCTGACCGACCTCGAACATGAGCGACTCGGCATGGTCGACGGTCTTGCTGATGTCGTCGGGCAGGCTGTAGCTCAGTTCGGCGATCTCGCCGGCCACGCCGATGAGACGACGCAGCAGCGCATGTTCCTCGATGATGGTGGCGTAGCGGGCGGCGTTGGAGATGGCCGGCGTGGCCGCCTGCAGGGTGGCCAGCGTGGCCGGACCACCGATGGCCTCGAGCAGCCCGGCCCGACGCAGTTCCTCGGCCACGGTGACGGGATCGGCCGGTTCACCGGCGGCGTTGAGCGAGGTGATCGCCTCGTAGATGTGTCCGTGGGCGGGCTTGTAGAAGTTCTCGGGGTCGAGCTTCTCCGAGGCGACGGCGATGGCGTCCTTGGACAGCAGCATGGCGCCGAGCAGGGACTCCTCGGCCTGGAGGTTGTGCGGTGGCACCCGCATGCCGGGTGTGGGTCGCGAACTGCGGGTGTCGTCGTCGAGGAAACTCATGGGCCTACAGCCTCCCCCAGATGGGCTGGGGATCGATAGCGGGAAAACCCCGGGAATTCCGGTGGATGACCCTGTGATTGAGCTGTGGAACACCTGTGGAGAACCAGGTGGACCTGTGGACAGGAATGGCGTTCGAGCAGGGGCCGAACCCGGGCGATGTCGGCGTCAGGGTACGAGGCCGGTGCGACAGGCCCGCTCGGACGCGACTGGGGGGCCGCCGTGGCGACCCCCCAGTGGACTGCAGTGTGCGAGGACTCGGCTCAGGCCGGGGTGACCTCGACGGTGATCTGGAACTGCACATCAGCATGCAGACGAGCCGGGACCGCATGGGTGCCGACGGTCTTGATGGGTTCCTCGAGGTGCAGGTGCTTGCGCTCGAGTTCGACCCGGGTCTGCTCGCGGACGGCGTCGAGGATCTCGGTGACCGTGACCGACCCGAACAGCTTGCCGTCGGCGCCGGCGCGGGCCGACACGGCGATGACTGCGGGGACGAGCACCTTGGCGATCTCCTCGGAGGCCGAGCGATCGCTGGCATCACGGAGATCACGGGACTTGCGCATGGCTGCGGCCTGGGCGGCCACACCCTTGGTGGCGGCGATGGCGAAGCCCTTCGGCACCAGGTAGTTGCGGGCGAAGCCATCGGCGACCTCGACGATGTCGCCCTTCTTGCCGACGCCTTCGACGTCGGCGCGCATGAGCAGCTTCATTCGGTCACCTCCGCAGCGGTCTCGACGGTGTCGATCTCCACGACGTCGATCTCGACTGCCTCGACGGCATCGATCACGTCGACGGTCTCGGTCTCGCGGATCTCGGCGTTCTCGAGGCGCAGACCGCGATCGCCGCGATCACCGCGATCGCCACGGTCGCGTCCGCCACCACGCTGGGTGGTGACACGGTTGGTGTAGGGCAGCAGTGCCATCTCACGAGCGTTCTTGATGGCTCGTGCGATCTCCTTCTGCTGCTGCGAGTCGTTGCCGCTCACTCGACGGGCGCGGATCTTGGCCCGATCGGACATGAACCGGCGGAGCAGGTTGATGTCCTTGTAGTCGACGTAGTCGACCTTCTCCTGAGCGAGAACGCTGATCTTCTTCTTGCTGCGACGCGCGTTGTCCTTGTTCTTGCCGCGCTTCGGTGCTGCCTTGGCCATCAGAAAGGCTCCTCATCCATGTCGTACCCGGCCGGAGCGCTGTTCTGCGGGGCGCGGGGGGCGCTGGCGCCACCACTGCCTCCGTCGAAGCCCTCACGGCGTTCGTTGCGGACCACCTGTGCGGTGGCATAGGTCAAACTCGGGCCGATCTCGTCAGCGACGATCTCGATCTTCGAGCGTTTGTCTCCGTCCTGGGTCTCCCAGGAGCGTTGGTCGAGACGGCCGGTCACGATGACGCGACTGCCCTTGGTGATCGACTCGGCCACGTTCTCGGCGAGCTGCGCCCAGCACGTGACGTCGAAGAACGAGACGGCTTCCTCCCACTCGTTCGTCTGGCGGTTCTGCCAGCGACGGTTGACGGCGAGGCCGAACGAGGCCACCGCCTGACCGCCTGCGGTGAACCGAAGTTCGGGATCACGGGTGCAGTTCCCGACAACGGTGACGTTGTTGCCAACAGCCATTGCTCTCTCCTTGTGCCGCTCGCCGACCTAGGCCGGCGTCGCCTCGCCCAGAAGACCGCGGCGGGTGGCCTCGGCCTCGGGAAGACGCATGGTCTTGTGGCGGACGACATCATCCGCGAGATGCAGCACACGCTCGACCTCGTCGAGATTGCGACCCTCGGTCACGATCTCGAGGACGACGTAGACGCCTTCCCACTTGTGGTTGATCTCGTAGGCGAACCGGCGACGACCCCAACGGTCGGTCTTGGCGACCCTGCCGTTGTCGGCCTCGACGATCTTCGAGACATTCGCGAGGTGAGCGTTGATGGCGGTGTCTTCGGCGTCGCCGTCGAAGATGATCATGAGTTCATAGACCCGCATAGCGGTTTCTGACCTCCCTGTGGACCCACATCCCCCGGGGGATGTCGGGGCCCCGTACGCACGGGGCAGGGCTTGAGTTGTGAACGGGAGACACTACCGGAAGGTCGGTGCGAACCCCAAGAGGAGTTCGGCCCTGACGCCGACACCCGGTCATCAGCCGCAGGCAGTGCCGTCCGCTGTCAGTCGTGAGCCCGCCACCATGCCGAGTGATCCCAGTCGGCCGAGGGGGACCTCGACGGCCGTGCGATAGGGGCCGGCGGCACGATACGTGGGGCAGGAACGGGTTCCGGCCGGACACGGCTGCATGTCGGTGCTCGAGACGAACGCTCCGTCTCCGTCGAACCAGGCGATCGAGAGCGGCATGGGGGTGTCCTTCATCCAGAACGCCACCGTGGTGTCCGTCGGGAACGAGAACACCATGGCGCTGCGACCACCCAGCGCCGGGTCGGTGACCCCCATGAGACCTCGCTCCTGCGACGGCCCGTCATCCGCGACCCAGACGCAGTGCTGCTCGGTGCTGCCGTCGGGGCGGGTGACGGTGATGGTGATCGAACGGAATCCGACCGGCGCGATGAGCGGCGTCGGCACACCGGTGTCGGTCGGGGCCGAGGGATCGGTCGACATCGTCGACGTGGTGGTCGAGCTCGACGGGGTCGATGTGGTGGAACTCGACGAGCTTGACGAGCTCGATGTGGTGATCGAGCTCGACGTGGTCGACCGGTTCGAGGAGCAGGCGGCGGGTGCGATCACCGCGAGCAGACCGATGAGGGTCGACGCCAG
This sequence comes from Microthrixaceae bacterium, assembly GCA_947446975.1. GTDB lineage: Bacteria > Actinomycetota > Acidimicrobiia > Acidimicrobiales > Acidimicrobilacustridaceae > Acidimicrobilacustris. Next base: position 12,784 of record CANFHM010000032.1, on the reverse strand, counting down.
CGTTCGTGATCGAACGCCGGCGGTCACGGCAGCGGGGCAGGAGCGCCGTAGAGCCCGAGGGTCTCGGTGGCCCGGGCGGCCAGGCGATAGCTCTCCGAGGCCGACGGGAAGGCACCGGTGCGAACATCGTCGGCATAGGCACTGAGGGCCCGCACGCCGTCGGCTCCGAGTTCGGCGTAGCGACGGACGAACTTCGGCAGGATGCGATCCTGCAGGCCGAGCACGTCGTGGAGCACCAGCACCTGACCATCGCATCCCGGGCCGGCACCGATGCCGATCGTGGGGATGTTGACGGCGTCGGTGATCATCGCACCGACCTCCTCGGGCACGCCCTCGACGACGAGCGAGAAGCATCCGGCATGCTCGAGGGCCTTGGCGTCATCGACGAGGGCCAGCGCCGCATCGTGCTCACGACCCTGGACCCTGAAACCGCCCATGGCGTTGACCGACTGCGGGGTCAGACCGATATGGCCCATGACCGGGATCTCGGCGTCGACGAGGGCCTCGATCATCGGGATGCGCTTACGACCGCCCTCGAGCTTGACGCACTGGGCACCGGCCCGGATGAGTGCCGCGGCGTTGCGCACCGTGTCCTCGATCGAGACGTGGTAGCTGAGCCACGGCATGTCGGCGACGATCAACGACGCGGGCGTGGCCCGGGCCACCGCTGCCGTGTGATGCGCCATATCGGCCACCGTGACCTGCAGGGTGTCGTCGTAGCCGAGCACGACCATGGCGACGGAATCGCCGACCAGGATGAGATCGATGCCGGCGGCATCGGCCATGCGCGCACCCGGTGCGTCATAGGCGGTGACCATCACCAGTGGGACATCGCCACGGCGGACCTTGCGACCCTGGACCGAAGGCACGGTGGTACGTGCGCTCATTGGAGCCTCCTGAACCGTCCAGCGCCCCGATGGCTGCCGGCGGAGATCCCGACGCTAGCGGTCGACCCCATCAGCGGCAAAGCCCCCGCTGCGTGACGATCGACCACCGGCTCGGGGCCCCGTATCGACGGCGGCGGCAACCCGACCGCGGGCCGCTGCTAGGGCTTGCGCGTGGTCGTCGTCGATGAGCTGGTCGAGGAGGATGTGGAGCTCGAGGTGGACGAACTCGTCGAGGAGCTCGTCGAGCTCGGGGTCGATGTCGAGGAGCTGGACGAACTGGACGACCACATGGTGCTCGAGGTGGTCGCGGTGCCCCGGAAGAACTGATCCGCCGGGCGGGTGAAGGCACAGGAGGCCAGCCCCTGCGTGGCCCGGCTCATGTACTTCTGCCAGATCGTGGACGGCAGCGAGCCGCCGGTGACCGAGATGCCGTGCACCGATTTCATGAACGATCCGTCGGGATGACCCACCCAGACAGCGGTGGTGAGCTTGCAGGTGAAGCCGACGAACCAGGCGTCGCGGTAGTTCTCGGTGGTGCCGGTCTTGCCCGCCGCCGGCTGGGAGATCCTCGCCCCGGTGGCGGTGCCCCCCTCCACGACCTGGTTGAGGGTCCAGCCGACAGCCCTGGCCACATCGGGGTCGAGCACCCGCTTGCGCACCGGCTTGTTCTCGTAGAGCACCGTGCCCTTGGCGTCGGTGACCTTCGTGACGACTGCAGGGGCGATGTGCTCACCATCGTCGGCGATGGTGGAGTACCCCGAGGCCATGTCGAGCACCGAGACCTCACTGGTGCCGAGGGTGAGCGAGGGCACGGCCTTGAGCTCGCTGGTGACGCCCATCTGCCGGGCCAGCGAGGCCACGTTGTCGGGGCCGACATCCACCATCAGCTGGGCGAACGCCGTGTTGGAGGAGCGCATCGTCGCGGACACCAGGTCGAGGGTGCCGAGCCCGGCATCGGCGTAGTTCCCCACGCTCCAGTCCTTGCCGGCATCGGCCTTCGGGATGGTGAGCCGGGCCGGAGCGTTGTAGGTCGTCGAGAGTCCGATGCCCTGGTTGAGCGCCTCGGCCAGGGTGAACATCTTGAACGAGGAGCCGGCCTGCCGACCGGCGCCGCCGCCCTCGGTGCCCACGGCGAGGTTCAGCTTCGAGTAGGGGCCGGTGCCGTTGAAGTCGAGACCGCCGATCATGGCCCGGACCGCACCGCCGTCGTCGATGGAGACCATGGCGCTGGCCGGATCGCCGGGGAGGTCGAGGGTGGAGGTCACGGCGTCGGCCGCGGCCTGCTGATCACTGAGATCGAGCGTGGTGTACACCCGCAGCCCGCCGCCGAAGACCTGTGCATCGGTGAAGCCGCCCTTGGTGACCAACCAATGGCGCACATAGTCGATGAAGTACTCGGTGCCCCACTCGGGGTGGGTGACCCGACCGAAGTTGTTGCGCGAACTGCGCACCACCACATCGTCCCAACCCAGCTGCGAGGTGGCGTCGAACTGCTCCTGGGAGATCGCGCCCGTGGCGACCATGGCCTTGAGCACGGAGTTGCGACGCTGCAGGGCGGTGGCCCGGTTCGAACTGGCCTTCGGGTCATTGGGGGGGAGCTGGGCATCCGCGGTCTCGGGGGCTCGGATGAGCCCGGCGAGATAGGCGCATTCCGGCAGCGTGAGGTCCTGCACGTTCTTCTTGAAATAGGCGAGGGACGCCGCCTCCACGCCGTAGGCGCCGCGACCGAAGTAGATGGTGTTGAGGTACCGCGTGAGGATCTCCTGCTTGGTGAGCTCCCGCTCGACCTTCACCGCCAGCGCCGCCTCCTTGATCTTGCGGGTGACCGTGCGCTCCTGGGAGAGATAGACGTTCTTCACGTACTGCTGGGTGATCGTGGAACCACCCTGGGACACGCCGCCGTTGCGGAAGTTGGTCCACAGCGCCCGCACGATGCCGGTGGGGTCCACGGCGCCATGGTCGTAGAAGGTGCGGTCCTCGGCGGCGAGCACCGCCTGGATGAGGGTGGGCGGCAGGTCCTCGTAGGTGACGTTGATCCGGTCGACGCCACCGGAGAGCTGGGCGATCGAGGTGCTCTCGCCGCAGCCGGTGGTGACCTCGCTGGCGCAGAAGAACGATGTCTGCAGCAGCGAGGGGTCCTTGTCGGGAAGCGGCACCTGCGTGAACAGGTAGGCGGCGCCGGTGACGACGAAGATGGCGATGATGGCGAGGCCGAACAGGGGTCGGCGGGCCCGCCAGAGCCGGCTCCGACGGACGGGTCGGTCCTGTTCGGCGTCGCGGACACCCTTGGCGGGGACACCCTTCGTGGCTGCACCCTTGGCGGCGGCACGCTTCGTGGTGGCGCGCTTCGATGCGCGTGATGGTCGCGAGTTCGCCATCAGCGCTTCAGGCCGTCCGAGCGGGGTTGAGCAGGAACGTGCGGGCCAGATGGTTCCAGCTGCAGCTCGGGCAGACCTCGACCACGTAGCAGGAGAACTCGCCGCTCCGCTTGGCCAGGGCCTTCAGCTCCTTGGCCGAGGTGATGCACCGGCCGAAGCTGGGGAGTCGGGGTCCGAACACGTAGGAGACCAGTACGAGCTTGTCCGCTTCGCAGATCGGGCAGTCCTCCCGGGAGGGCTGGGCGACCTCGCGGGCCGCACGCATGAGTTCGGGATGGGCATCGCAGACCTCATGCTGGGCCAGACGACCCTTGCGGAACTCCGAGATGAGGTGCTGGCGCGCGAGGCGGTAGTCGACCTCTCCCGGCGTGCGCCGCTCGACGCCCCGGATCGACCCTGCAGTGAAACTCACAAGGGGCGAGGCTAGCGACCGGAGCGCCGCTCCGACCCGCGGTGCCGGCATCCGGTCCACCGGTTCCGGGGATCGGCGCGGGAGAATGCCCCCGTGAGCTACTCAGAACCCCGATCCGATGCCCATCCGACGCCGGCCCTGTTCCCCGCCGACGCCCGCATCACGACCGATGTCGTGACCTACGGCCCCGACATCGCCGACGAGAGCTCCCTGCGCCTCCTCGGCAACCCCGATGGCAGACGGGTGCTCATCCTCGGCACCGGCCACGGCCACAACGTCGTGGCCCTGGCCCGCCAGGGGGCACATGTCATCGGGGTCGACACCGACCTCGCCAACATCGAGGCCACCCGCGATCTCGCCGAGGCCCATGAGGTCCGGGTCGAACTGCATCAGGGCGATCTCGCCGAGCTGGCCTTCGTCCGCGCCGACGCCATCGACATCGCCCTGTCCACCTTCGAGCTCGGCAGGGTGGCCGATCTCGATCGTGTGCTGCGTCAGGTCAACCGGGTGCTGCGCACCGGGTCGGCACTGACCTGCTCGCTCCCCCATCCGGCGTCGCTCATGCTCGACGAATCGGTGCAGGGTGCCCCGCGGGTCTCACGGTCCTACGGCGACCAGACGCCCATCCGGGTCGGTGCCCAGCGGGTGCATGCCCGCGGCATCGCGGATCTCTTCTCCTCGTTCGGTCGTGCCAACTTCCGCATCGACTCGATCCTCGAGCCCAGCGCCTCGGTCGAGGGCCGGCACAGTCCGTTCTGGATCGACAGCATGGCGAAGGTCCCCGCCACCCTCATCCTGCGAGGTCGCAAGGACGGCATCTGAGCCGGAACCGGCGCTGACGGGACTACCCGCGCGCCGCCTGCTGCTCGGCCCACCAGAGATCCAGGCGACGCAGCGCCTCCTCCCGACCCAGTGGCCCCTCCTCGAGACGCAGTTCGAGGAGGAAGTCGAGGGCGCGGCCGACGTCGCGTCCGGGACGCAGCTCGAGATGGGCCATGACCTCGGTGCCATCGAGATCGGGCCGGATGGACTCGAGCTCCTCGAGGGCCCGGAGCTCCGCGATGCGGGCCTCGAGCTCATCCATGCGCCGCCGCAGGGTCTCGGCCTTGCGAGCGTTGCGGGTGGTGCAGTCGCAGCGGGTGAGTTCGATCAGCTGGGGCAGGAGATCCCCGGCGTCACGGACGAATCGGCGCACCGCGGCGTCGGTCCAACCCATCTGGTAGGTGTGGAAGCGCAGATGCAGGAACACCAGACGGCTCACGGCCTCCACATCCTCGGTGGAGTACTTCAGGGCCTTCATGCGCTCCCGGGTCATCCGGGCCCCGACGACCTCATGGTGATGGAACGACACACCGTTGTCGCCGATGGCACGGGTACGGGGCTTGCCGACGTCGTGATAGAGCGCCGAGAGCCGCACGATCCGCTCGGGTCGGGTGTTGGCCACCACGGCGATCGTGTGGGTGAGCACGTCCTTGTGCCGATGGATGGGGTCCTGCTCGAGACGCATCCGGGAGAACTCCGGGAGGAACTGGTCGATCAGTCCCGTGTCGGCGAGGAACCACAGGCCCGGTGAGGGATCCTCGACCACGAGCAGCTTGTCGAACTCGTCACGGATGCGTTCGGCCGACACGATCTCGAGGCGCGGGGCCATGGCACGCACCGCCTCGACGAGCTCCTCATCGGGCGTGAGTCCGTAGCCAGCGATGAACCGGGCGGCCCGCAGCATCCGCAGCGGATCATCGGAGAACGACGCCTCGGGGGACACCGGGGTGCGGAGTCGTCCGGCGGCGAGATCGGCGGCGCCATCGAACGGATCGATGAGCACGGGGTCCGGCAGTGCCAGGGCCATGGCATTGACGGTGAAGTCACGGCGGGAGAGATCAGCCTCGATGGCATCGGAGAACACCACCGCCGGCTTCCGGGAGTCCGGGTCGTAGGCCTCCGCCCGATGGGTGGTGATCTCGAAGTCCCAGCCGTCGGTCCGACACCCGATCGTGCCGAAGCGTTCACCCTGGGACCACACCGAGTCGGCCCAGCCCTTCACGATCCGCTTGGTGTCGGCCGGCAGCGCATCCGTGGTCAGGTCGATGTCCCGCCCCGATCGCATGTCACGTCCGAGCAGCAGATCGCGCACCACCCCACCCACGAGATAGAGGGAGAACCCCGCCTCGGAGAAACGCTCGGCGAGTGGCTGGGCGCGTTCGAGCACGGGGAGCAGTCGATCGGGGATCACGGCTCGGAGGCTACCGGTGCGGCACAGGGGCACCGGAGCACGCGACCCACAGCCTCCGGTTGACCGGGGCGTCGTAGTCTCAGGGGACGTCCATGCAACGACTGGCCCCGACCAACCGCAGCATCGACCGGTTCCGCATCGGCACATGGAGAGGCGACGACCGCATCGCGCTCCTCAGTCCGAAACCGGGCACGATGCCGACCCCGACCGGGATCGCACGCGCCCTCGATGAGGTGCGCCGGCGCGGCTACCAACGGGTGCTCACCCCGGCGCTGGCAGCCGGTGAGCAGCAGCCGTTCCACCTCTCCGGGTTCGGACTGCACGAACGTCTCCATCTGCTGCGCCATGACCTCGGTGCGGACGGCACCGAGGTGGATGGCTCCGGGGCGGACGGCACCGGGGCCGAGGTCGCCGGGCGCCGCGCCATCAGCAGCACCGCCACGATCCGGCGGGGTCGCCGACGCGACATCGGACCGGCCCTGCAGATCGACAACCAGGCCTTCGAACCGTTCTGGCGGCTCACCGAGGAGGGTCTGGCCGAAGCCCGCCTGGCCACGCCCCGATCGCGGTTCCGTGTGCTCACCCAGGGTCGGGTGCTGGGCTACCACGTCACCGGTTGCGCCGAGACCACCGGGTATCTCCAACGCCTCGCCGTCCACCCCGAGCATGCCGGACGAGGTTTCGGCGCCGCGCTCGTGGAGGACGCCCTCCGATGGTCGCGGCGCCGCGGCTGCACGAGCCTCTACGTCAACACCCAGGAGACGAACAGCAGGGCCCTGAGCCTCTATCTGCGGCTCGGGTTCGTCCTCGAACCCACCGGCCTGGCCGTGCTGCAGCTCGACCTCGGCGAACCCTCATGAGAAGGGTCCTCCCGATGGTCGTCGCCGGGATGATCACCGTCGGGTCCGTGCTCCTCCTCGCCTCGCCGGGGATCGGCCAGACCACCGCACCCACACCCGCAGCCGACGCCGGATCACCGGGGGACTCCCGACTCCACCTCGTGTCGGTCTCGGACTGGGTCGGTCCGACCGCCGTGTTCCACGCCGAGATCGATCTCCACGATGTCGCGGGCACTGCGACGGTGTCGTTCACGCTGCACCAGGCGGTGAGCGATCGCCGCTCGCTGGACCGGTCGATCACCGGCGAGCAGCTCGGCGGCACCCTGCTGCAGGGCCGTGCCACGATCGCCGCCGCCGATCCCGCCCGTGCAGTCATCGACATCCCCGTCTCGGACCGATGGCCGACGCCCGAGGGTGGCGTGGTGCTCACCTCGAGCGGCGTGCACCCGCTGGTCATCACGGCGCTCGGGTCCGACGGTGCCGTGCTCGCCACCATCGCAACCCAGCTCATCCGCCTGCCGGCACCGGACACCCGCACCGCCCCACTGGCGATCGGTCTCATCGTCGAACAGCGGGAAGCCCCGTCCATCGCCCTCGACGGCGGCACCTACCTCCCCCCGGCCGCCGATGACCACCTGCTGGCCTCGCTGCGCACCCTCGACGCCTTCCCCGCGGTGCCACTCAGCACCCTGCCGAGCGCCAGCACACTCATCGGCCTGAACCTGACCCGACCCGACATCGACGAGGCGGGGTTCTCCTCGCTCCGGCCCGCACCGACCCGCCAACTGCTCGCATCGGCCTACGCGCCCATCGCCGTGGGTTCCTGGCTCGCCGCTGATCTGCGAACCGAGGTCGAGGACCAGTTCACCGCCGGGGCCGACACCCTGCGCCGCCAGCTCGGTGCCGCACCGGACCATCACATCGCCGTGCTCGACCCCTCGATCGACCGACCGGCCCTCGCCCTGCTCCACGATCGTGGCGCCACCTCGGTGATCGTGCCCGCCGATCAGCTCCTGCCGGCCATCGACAGCACCCGCACGCCGGCACCGACCGCCGGCTTCGACGTCCGGACACCCGGTGGGGATCGACTGCATGCGATCGCCGCCGACCCCGTGGTGAGCACACGACTCCGGGCCGATGGTGGCGTCGATCCCACCGCCGCCGCCCACAGCGCGCTCGCGGAGCTCGCCCTCATCGGTCTCACCAGCCCGGGCACGGCGAGGGGACTCGCCGTCGTGGTCCCGGGCGCCACACCTGTCACAACACTCCGGACGCTCCTCGCCGCACTCTCCGATGCGGATGGGGCCGCCGCCGGGCCACCGGGCTCCCCGCTGCTCAGCCCCGTCACCCTCGACGATCTCTTCACCATCACCGATGTCTCCACCACCTACGACAGCACCGGGCGGGTGCCGGTGATCAGGGAGCTCCGTTCCGAGGAACCACTCCCGCTCGGCGACTACCCGAACGCCCTGCGCACCACCCGCCGCTCGATCGACGGTGTGCGCTCGATGGTCCCCGAATCGCCGTACCTGATCGGTGCCGCCGTGCATCAGGCGCTCTCCTCGGGGGATCGACTCCTCACCGAGGATCAACGCAGTGGTGTGCTCGCCTCGGCCGAGGGGTCGCTGCGCGGCATCACCGGTGAGGTCGTCATGACCGCCCAGCAGGTGGTCACGCTCACGTCACATGCAGGACGGGTCCCGCTCAACATCGAGAACCGACTGCAGGTGCCCGCCCATGTGCACGTGACCCTGCGCAGCGCCAAGCTCGACTTCCCCGAGGGCAGTGAGTTCGATCAGGTCCTGGCGCCCGGCACCACCACCCGGGTCGATGCACAGGTCACCACCAAGGCCTCGGGGGCGTTCCCGCTCGAGGTCTCCGTGACCACCGCGGATCAGTCGATGCCCGTCACCAGCGCCCGCTTCACCGTGCGATCCACCGCGGTGTCGGGCATCGGACTCATCATCTCGATCGGTGCCGGCCTGTTCCTGCTCATCTGGTGGATCCGGCATTTCCGCAGCTCGCGACGCGCCTCGGCCCTCATCGCTGATGACTACGCTCCGGGGACCGATCCGAACCCGGGGGACTCATGAACACCGTGCACATCGTCACAGACAGCTCCTGCGATCTCACCGAGGAGCAGGCTGCTGCGGCTGGCGTGCAGGTCGTCCCGCTCAACATCCGGTTCGGGTCGGAGGAGTTCGTCGATCGTGAGGAGCTCTCCGTCTCGGAGTTCTACGCCCGGATGGCCAGCACGGGGCTGCTCCCCGAGACCTCGGCGCCCTCCCCGGGCCGGTTCGAGGAGGCGTTCCGGACCGCTGCCGCTGCCGGCGCCACGGCCGTGGTCTGCATCAATCTCTCCTCGGAGCTCTCCGCCACCATGCAGTCGGCCCGCACCGCAGCGAACGCCCTCGCCGGTGAGATCGACGTCCGGGTGATCGACAGCCTCTCGCTCACCGGCGGACTCGGCACCATGGTGCTCGCCGCCTGCGAGCTGGCCGCCAGCGGCGCGGATGTCGACACCATCGTCGCCACGGTCGAGCAGATGGTCGCTCGCACCGAGGTCTACGGCGCACTCGACACGCTCGAGAACCTCAAGAAGGGCGGCCGCATCGGCAGCGCCAAGGCCCTGCTGGGTTCGATGCTCTCGGTGAAACCGCTCATCCACATCAAGGACGGAGCCGTCGAGGAGGCCGGCAAGCAGCGCACGCGTCGCCGGGCGCTCGAATGGCTCCGTGACCAGCTCTACAACGAGCCCGTGGTGGAACACCTCTCCGTCCTCCACGGCGAGGCCGAGGACATCGAACAGTTCCTCGACCTGATCGCCGATCGCTTCCCGCGCAACACCATCCGGATCGGCACGATCGGGGCGGTCATCGGCACCCACGGCGGTCCCGGCGTCATCGGCATGTGCTACCTCCGCGGGTGATCCGCACGGTCCCCCGCCCATGAGCGCACCTGTGGCGGTCGGCGACCTCCTCGGCGGCCGCTACCGGCTCCGGTTCCATCTGGCGAGCGGTGGGATGGCCGAGGTCTGGTGCGCGGATGATGAGATCCTCGGGCGGGCGGTGGCGGTGAAGATCCTGCACGGGCACGTCGCAGCCGATCCGGCGCTGCGGGCCCGGTTCCACACCGAGGCGGTGGCCGCCGCCCGGCTCGTGCATCCCTCGATCGTGGCGATCTTCGACACCTGTGAGGTCGGCTCCAGCGAGGCGATCGTCATGGAACTCGTCCGGGGCCGCACGCTTCGCGAGTACCTCGACGAACGCGGACGGCTCGAACCCATCGAGGTCATCCATATCGGTGCGGAGGTCGCCTCGGCGCTGTCGTGTGCCCATCGAGCCGGGGTCATCCACCGCGATATCAAACCGGCCAACATCCTGCTGTCCGACGACGGTCGGGTACTGGTCACCGACTTCGGCATCGCCAAGGTGCTCGACGAACCCGACCTCACCCGAACCAACCAGCTCATCGGCACGGTCAAGTACCTGGCCCCGGAACAGGTGAGCGGCACGCCGATCGACGCCCGCACGGATCTCTACGCCCTCGGTGCGGTGCTGTACGAGGCGCTCTGCGGCTCACCGCCCTTCCTCGGCGAGAACTCCGCAGCCGTCGCCCTCGCCCGACTGCAGCGGGATCCCCTGCCGGTGTCCTTCACCATCGACGATCTCCCCGAGGGTCTCGACGCCACCATCAGCCGCTGCATGGCCCGGTCCCCCGGCGACCGGTTCGCCACCGCCGATGATCTCCGTGCAGCGCTGCTCTCGATCCGAGCCGGGACTGTTCCGGTGGATCACACGGTCACGATGTCCATCACCCGGCCCGGTCCCGGCCCCGATCTGCTCGACCCGCTGCCGCCGGAGCCCCTCGGAACCAGCGACTCCGGCGGTCGCAGCAGTCGTTCGGCGGTGCTGGTGTCGTTGGTGGTGGTCACCGTCCTGGTCCTGATCGCACTGCTCATCTCCAGCACCGATGTGGGTCACACCCTGTTCGCCGCCGACCCGACCACCACCACGGGCGCCCCACCGGCCTCGCTGGCCCTCGCCGGCGCTCGTTCCTTCGATCCCATGGGTTCGGGCGACCCCACCGAGAACGAGGCAGCGGCTCGCGACGCCATCGACGGCGATGCCCTCACCGCATGGCGCACCGAGGACTACACGACCCGATCCTTCGGGAACCTCAAGTCGGGTGTGGGACTGGTCATCGAACTCTCCGGCACCCATCGGCTCGGCCACATCACGATCGACTCCCCCAGCCGGAGCTGGGCCGTGCAGATCCGCACCGCCGACGGCCCGATCCCCGAGTCGCTGACGGCATGGGGCACGCCGGTCGCCGCCGCCACGAACATTCAGGGCCAGGTGGTCCTGCCGCTGCGAGCGGTGTCAGCAAGTTCGGTGCTGCTGTGGATCACCGATCTCGGCGAGGGCGTCCCACCGCATGTGTCGATCACCGAGGTCGGGCTCAGCTCGGAGTGACCACGCGAGGTCCGGGGCATCCCGCTGGCTGCGGTGGGTAGGATCGGACGCCATGGATCCCAATGCCCAGAGGCCCGATCCGTCCGCCGGCATGTCATCGGTCGCCTCCACCGGCGACTGGCCGGCCCAGGCGGCCGACCTCATCGTCTCCACCGTGGGGACCGTGCGCGACCGCACCACCGGCACGATCCTCACCGTGGCCCGGGTGGCGGTGTTCGGACTCCTCGCCGTCGTGCTGGGGCTCGTCGTGATCGTGCTCACGATCGTCGGGGTGATCCGTCTCCTCGACGAACTCCTGCCGTCGAGTGTGTGGCTGCCCTATCTCATCCTCGGAGTCGCCAGCCTGATCGGTGGGCTCCTGCTGTTCCGACGCCGGAACCCCCCGGCCTCATCGGGGAATACCTCCCCGCGCTGAGGCGTTCCCCCTGATACCCCCTCGGGTATACCGAACTCCACGGAAGTGCATATGTCTGATCCATCGTCGATCCGCAACGTCCTCATCATCGGCTCCGGCCCGGCCGGGCTCACCGCCGCCATCTACACGGCCCGCGCCAACCTCGAGCCGCTGCTGATCGAGGGCGAGCCCTCCTCCACCAGCGACCAGCCCGGTGGGCAGCTGATGCTGACGACCGAGGTCGAGAACTTCCCCGGCTGGCCCGACGGCATCATGGGCCCTGAGCTCATGGGCCGATTCCGTGAGCAGGCGCTCCGGTTCGGCACCGAGATCGAGACCGCGAAGGTGAGCCGGGTCGACCTCTCCGCCTCGCCGTTCGGCGTCTGGGTGGGCGATCCCACCGCTGCCGAGCCCACCTACCGGGCCCGTTCGGTCATCGTCTCCACCGGTGCGCAGTCGCTCATGCTGGGCCTTCCCGAGGAATCCCGCCTGCTCGGGCACGGCCTGTCCACCTGCGCCACCTGCGACGGCTTCTTCTTCCGTGATCACGACATCGCCGTGGTCGGCGGCGGCGACTCCGCCGTCGAGGAGGCCCTGTTCCTCACCAAGTTCGCCCGGACGGTCACCCTCGTGCATCGTCGCGACGAGCTGCGGGCCTCGAAGATCATGCGGGACCGGGCGATGGCCAACGAGAAGATCCGGTTCGCATGGAACTCCACGGTCACGGCCATCCAGGGCGAGCACGCCGTCGAGGGCGTCACCCTCACCGACACCATCACCGGCGAGGAGCGTCCGCTCGCCGTCACCGGGGTGTTCGTGGCCATCGGTCACCGCCCCAACACCGATCTCTTCGTGGGTCAGCTCGATCTCGAGGAGAACGGCTACCTGATCACCCATCGTGGGTCCCATACCAACGTCGATGGTGTGTTCGCCTGCGGGGATGTCCAGGACCATGTCTACCGACAGGCCATCACGGCGGCCGGCTCCGGCTGCATGGCGGCCATCGACGCCGAACGTTGGCTCGAGGCCAACGGCGTCCACTGATCACCCCGACCGATACGCTCCCCGAACCGACTGAACCAGCGAGGAAACCATGTCCGAGAACATCACCACTCTCACCGATGCCACCTTCGACGAGCAGATCGGCGCCGCCACGGCGCCCGTGG
>CANFHM010000031.1 GCA_947446975.1 Microthrixaceae bacterium | reverse complement strand
GCCATGGTGGCCCCGGTGTCGAACTGCACCGTGTCGTCGCGGTCGGGGTGGACCTGCAGGAGATCCCCGAGCAGTGCGAACGAGTTCGGCGAGTCCGAGTCCGCGGCATGGCGGATGACCCGCCCGACCGACTGACTGTCGGCGGCGGGCACCGTGGACTCGAGCACGCCGTCGTGGCGGCTGGGCAGGAGCTGCCCGTCGGCCATCGCCACGGCCCGCATGAAATGGGTGCCCTCGTCGGCTCCGCCGAACCAGCCCGGTGCGAACACGACCATCAGCAGCCCGAGCACCCCGCCGATGACGAGAACGAAGCGGGAGGGCGCATCCATCAGGCGGTGAGGCTAGGTGACTCCCGACGCACGTAGTCGATGGTGGCCCGACTGCCGACCCGCGTGCGGCTTCCGAACCCGGCGGTGGCGGCGGCGAAGACCTCCTCGCAGCCGGGGATCATCCATTCGTGCAGTTCCGCCACGATGGCGTCGACCCGATCGATCCATGGTCCGCTGTGTCCGAGGATGTCGATCTCGGCGCCCTCGACGTCGATCTTCAGCAGGTCGAGTCGGTCGATGCCGAACTGGTCGAGGACCGTCGCCACGTCGATGCTGTCGACGATGGAGGCGGGATCGACGACCGCAGTGTCATCCTCGATGGGTCGGGTGATGATCCCTGCCCCGCCATGCTGGTGCACCCCGGGCATGACCTGCTGGCGCGGTGCCCCGGCGGAGGCGACCGCCGCACGGATCGGGTGGATCCGGGGTTCGTCGGCCACGTTGGCGAGCAGCACCTCGTAGTTGTCGGCATCGGGTTCGATGGTGATGATGCGGGCGTTCGGGTACCGCTCGGCGAACCAGACCGCTGCGTACCCGACGTTGCCCCCGACGTCGAGGATCAAGTGGGGATCAGCGAGATCGACGACGCCGTACTCGTTCTCGCTGAAGATCTCGTGCCAGATGAACAGATCGCTGCGATCCCGGCCGAACCTGGCCAGCACCGAGACCCCGGCGGCGTCGATCCTCCGCAACGACGGCCGGCGCAACGACCAGAGGAACTGCCGCAGCACCGTGCTGCACGAGAAGTGGCCATGCCCGGCCGTGACCACGGCACGGCCGACGATCATGTGGTGACGGGCACGGCGGATGCGCGTGCGCAGCCCGATGATGGAGCGGACCCTGCCGAGGGTCGAGGTGCTGCCCTCGGCAGAGTCGTGGCTCATGCAGGCCGTGGGGTGTTCAGGAACTCGGTGTTGTCGTGCATGATCAGCTGCTGCACGGCCGGGGAGAACTCCTTGAGCTCGTCGACGTAGTCGAGCGGCTCGGGCATGCCCTCGATATGGGGCCAGTCGGACCCGAAGATCACCCGATCGGAACCCATGAGCTCGACGACCTCGTGGACGTCGTCCTCCCAGAACGGGTTGATCCAGATGTGCTTGCGGAAGGTCTCCGACGGGGGCTCGGGGAACCAACCCGCCATCTTGTTGGCGGTGATGTCGAGCTTCTTGAGCAGGCCGCGCAGGAAACCCGAGCCGTTCTCGACCGAGGCGACGCGCAGGTTCGGGAAGCGCTCGAAGACCTTGTCGCAGACCAGCGAACCGAGGAAGTCCTCGATGGGACGGTCGAACATGGTGGCCATGCGCAGCGGCTGCGGACGACCCTGGGAACCGAAGCCGGCGGAGAAGCCGTTGTCCTCGGCATAGCCGTTCGAGGTGTAGCCGGAGTCGCCGGCGTGGGCGACGACGGTGATGCCGGCCTCGTTCACGCGGGCCCAGAAGGGGTCGAACATGGGATCGGCGGGCGAACGGGGGCCGTCGACGGTGGTGGGAGCGGCCGGGCGCATGACAACGGTGGTGGCGCCGTTGTCGATGGCGAACTCGACCTCACGCACGGCCCAGTCGACATCGACGAGCGTGATGTAGGGAGCGGTGAAGATGCGGTCCTTGTGGTTGAAGCCCCAGTCCTCGAGCATCCAGCGGTTGAACGCCGTGAACACCTGCTGCACGGCCCAGGGATCCTTGTGCAGCGGTTCCTCGTAGATCATGCCGAGGGTCGGGAACAGCCAGACCTTCTCGAGACCGTGCTCGTCGAGGGTGGCGATGCGGGCGTCCTTGTCGCGGTAGGCGGGACGGATCGGCTCGCGCTGCTTGAGCAGCTCGATCGGGTTCTCGTTGTTGGGGTTGCCGCGGAAGTAATCCTTGAGCACACCCGGCAGTGCCACGGGATCGAAGGTCGGGTTGACCACGGCACGGCTGACCTTGCCGCCGATGACGTGGTACTGCCGACCGTCGATGGTGCACCACTGGATGGTGCGGGGTCCGGTACGGGGATCGAGATGCCGGGTGAAGGCATCGACGGCCTCGTAGTAGTGGTTGTCGCAGTCGAAGACGGGGTATCCGAGTTCAGTCATGGCGACAACCTACGACACAACAGGGTCGTCTGCCAACTTTGTGTAGTACGAAGTTGCTGATCCCGCCCAGGCGGCGTAGCAGCGATGGAAGACCTCGCGGGCCCGGGTGCCGGCCCAGTCGGCGGGGAGCAGCTGCGGGGGCAGCGCGGGATCCACGCTCAGCAGATGGCGCCATTCATGGGCCAGGCGGGTGCGCAGGGCGAAGGCCTCGCGATCGTCAGCCGGCATCACGCCGTCGAAGTCCTCGATGAAGGCCTGATGCGCCGCCGCCGCGGACTCGAGATCCCAGGCCATGGCCACGACCTCGGCCGGTGACTCGGCCCCGTCGATGGTCTCGGCGCTGAACATCAGCACCTGCCCGGCGAACTCCACCGTCTCGAGGAGCTCCTCGACACCGGCCCGGGCGCCGAGATCGGCGGCGATCCAGAGGCCGGAGCTGAGCACGCCGAAGCCCTCGAAATCGAGACCGGTGGCGAGACGATCGCGAGAGGCGCGATCGGGTGCGGTGCCGGTGAGGGCCAGCAGCAGGAAGTGGCCGTTCCACGCCGCATCCGGGGCGAAGGAGCGTTGGAGTCGATGGGCGGAGGACCGCACGAGTCGCCGACCCGACGGCGTGAGACGCCACTTCGTGTACCGACCGACGGACTCACCCTCGAGCCATCCATCGGCGGCGGTGCGGTTGACCGCCTGACGGGCCGCCCGCTCCTCGATGCCGAGGGCGTCGAGCGCACCGACGAGCGTGGTGTTCCACACCGGCGTGTCGCTGGGACCCACCCATTGACCGAGCACGCTGATGAGCAGTGAACGCGCGCTCGGCCCGCCGTCGGACCGACGACGGGTTGCGGTGACGACGACCCCGGAACCACTGCTCACGGTCGACGATGGTAGAGCCCGCGGGGCGAGCGCCCCTCGGATCACTCAGGCGAAGGCGTGATCGCCCTCGATCTCGGAGGGTTCGATCCCGAGATAGCGCTCGAGGTTCCGATGGGTGTTGAGCACCCGGATCTCCTCCTGGGCCAGCGTGAGACGGGTGAGGCCCGGCTGGTGCAGACCGCGCTGGGCGTGACGCAGCAGGGCGAAGTCCTGGTCGAGCACGAGTCCGAAGGAGGCCTCGCCGAGCGGGACATCGACGCACAGCGGCTTGGTGCGCGATGCGGTGTCATCAGGGGCGACCCGATCGAACTGGAAGGCGTCGAGATAGCAGGAGTCGGGGGTGTCGCCGGGCCGGGAGCGCAGGACCGAGAGCAGATCGGGGAACACCAGCACCGTGATGTTGGGGAAGATGTTGTACTGATCGAGGGTCATGAGCTGCTCGTCGGTGAACCGGTCGAGATCGACGCCCTGGGCGGCCCGGGCGGCCCGCAGCTGATCAGCCATGACCGACAGCAGGGTCTGTCCCTCCCCGATCGGGGGCACCGGACCGGGATCGGCGGGGTCGAGTCCCACACGGCTCGAGAAGACTGCGGCGTAGGCGTTCCAGATCTCCTGGTCGGAGGGGACGGGACGGATGCGCGGCGAGGGTCGGCCGTAGGGCTGACGACTGCGGGCGGCATGGGTCCAGGCGACCTGATCGGAGTCGAGGTCGTCGTAGATGTGCAGCAGTTCGGGATGGAGTCCCTGCACATGGAGGGTCTCGCTGAACCCGTCGGCGGTGGTCTTCCAGTTGGCGGGCACGGGCACCGTGACCTGGAAACGACAGCGGAAGTCGTCGAGACCCTGATGGGCGGCATCGGCCGGAGCGCCACCGAGATACTCGGCGAGCGGCATGGCATCGGGGTCGAAGTTCACGAACACCAGCGGACCCCAGGTGTCGACAGCGAGGGCCCGCAGGCCGTACTCCTCGTTGTCGATCACACCGAAATCGCGACGGCTCGGGATCTCCTTGAGCGCCCCGTCGAGGTTCCAGCACCACCGGTGGTACTGACAGCGCAGTTCGGTGAGTCCCTCGCCGGATCCGTGGCACAGCTCGATGCCGCGATGCAGACACACGTTCTGGAACGCCCGCAGCGTGCCGGACTGGTCGCGCAGCACGATCGCCGAGAGCCGACCGACGGTGAACTCGACATAGTCACCCGGGGCCGGCACGGAGTCGAGAGTGGTGGCGAGCTGCCACACCTTCGGCCACATGAGCTGCTCCTCCCGGGCGGCGAACCCGGTGGAGATGTAACGGTCGGCCGGCACGGTGATGGGCCGACGATCCGACACTCCGGCGTGCTCGGAGCGGCTGCGCAGCGATCCGATGTCGACGTACGTGCCCCGATCCCCGTCGGAGCGGGCAGCGATGTGTGTCATGGCGATGTCCCCCTTGCCGACCGATGTTGCCACATGACCCACCGCCGGGGACCGGGGATGGCGGCGAGCGTCAGGGTCGGCGATGGACCGACACGTGATAGTCGGACTGTTCGGTGAACGGCTCGCCGTCCCAGGTTGCGAACCGTTCCTCGAGGAGGAGGCCGGCGGCGGCGCACCACATGTCGTAGAGATCCAGTGATGGCCAGCGCGGTGTGAGTGAGTACCCGACGATGAGTCGACCGCCGCCCGCGACATGGGCTGCGCAGCCGCGCACGGCCGCCTCACGATCCTGCTGCGCCACGAAACCGATCACGTTGCCGGGGGCGACCACCACATCGAAGGTCCGCTCGAGGTCGAAGGTGGCGAGATCCCCCAGCACCCACGACAGAGCCGGCGCGTTGGTGCGTGCGCGTCCGAGGAGGTCCGGGTCGAGATCGACCCCTACGGTGTCGATGCCGCGGGCGGAGAGTTCGATGGCGACGCGTCCCATGCCGCAGCCGGCGTCGAGCACGGTCGTGGGATGGAAGCGACACACGAAGTCGGCCTCGCCATGGGGGTTCTGGCCCGATTCGGCCAGCTTCCGCCAGCGCTGCTCGTACTCGTCGAGGTCGACGCGCTGACGCCACTGCGCCCACTGGTCGGAACCGCTCGTGGGATCCTGATCGCTCATGTCAGTTCCTCATGCTGGATCGTGGGGGTGGCGTGGTGGGGGTGGCGTGGCGGAGGCGACTCGGTGAACGCGGCGTCGTCGATGCGATCGACGAGTCCCCATCGCAGCGCCGTGGTGGCATCGATCAGCAGACCGCTCAGGGCGAGCGCAGCAGTGCGATGCCGGCCGATGCGGCGAGGGATCGATGACGTGCCACCCGCACCGGGGACGACACCCATCGCCACCTCCGGGAGGCGGAACGTTGTGCCGGAATGGGCGATGACCTCGCCGGTGAACGCCGGGAGCTCGACGCCGGCGCCCACGCAGGTGCCATGCACGAAGGTGGTGATGCGGGTGGCGTGACGGGCGAGTCCCAGCCCGACACTCCGGGTCGTGCGGATCGCATGCGCCGTGAGCGGATCGGGCGCCGTGCCGAACTCCCCGAGGTCGCCGCCGCTCGAGAAGGCCAGGCCGCTCCCGCGCAGCTCGACCCGCTCGATGCCAGGATCGAGCGCGACGAGATGGAGGGCGGCCACCAGTTCATCGCGCAGCCGGGCGCTGAACGCGTTGCGCACCTCGGGACGGTCGAGGGTGACCCGCAGAAGGTCGCCGTGACGCTCGAGCCGGACGACATCGCCGGTCGGGGCCGGGCGCGGGGTCGGGGGGCGCCGTTCGCCCAACCACTGCGCATACCGCCGACCGTTCTGCAGCAGGCTGTAGACCCAGGATTCGGCGACCACGGCATCGGCCAGCGAGAGTGCCTCCCCCGAACGGAGCAGCTGCACCAGACCGATGGCCGCCTCGGGCGAGGCGTGGATCTCCGCCACGAGCCGGTCGAGCAGCTCGGGTGCATCGGCGTCGCCATGCTGGCCACCAGCCCCGGGCGACCCTTCGGCCGGACGGTGGATGTCGTGGGCCGAGACCCACGGATGCGGCGGATCGATCTCATCGCAGATCAGCAGGTCGAAGGGATCGGCCGGCAGGGCTCGGGCCGTCGATGCGACACCGATGAGCACCCGGGGGGCGCCGACGGCGGCATCGGTGAGCATGGCGAGCGTGTCATGACCGGGCGCGGGCGAGGCGTCGAGATCCACCACGATGACCGGAGCGGCGAGCGCGTCGTGGTCGTCGGCGATGATCATCCCGAGGAACTGGTCGATGGTGATCCTGTCGGTCATGGCCGGACCATCACACCATCGATCCAGGTCGCATGCACATGAGCGGCATCCGGTGCTGCGAGCATCTCCCCGAGCGGCACGTCGAGCAGGCAGAGATCGGCCGGGGCACCGGGCTCGACCCGCCGCAGCGCGCCACCGGGATCAGTCGGATCAGTGAGGTACCAGCCGAGCGCCGTGCGTGCATCGACGCGTTCAGCCGGACCGACCGATGCACCCGAGCGGGTGCGCCGCGACACGGCCGTGGCGATCGCCCGCCAGGGATCCACGGAGGTCACCGGGGCATCGCTGCCGGCGGCGAGTCGAACTCCGGCGGCGAGGAACGAGGCTTGCCGATGCAGCAGCGCCAGATCATCGGGATCGACCACCGCGAGGTGATGATCGCCGCGCTCCCCCACCAGCGCCGGCTGGATGATGACGGTGATGCCGGCGGCGGCGAGCTGCGCATCGAGCTCGAACGGCATGATCGCGCCGTGCTCGATGCGGTCGCCGGGACGGGGACCGGCGGCGAGGATGGCCGTGACCGCCGTGATGTTCTCGGCCCGGGTCACGGCATGGAGCGCCACCGACCGATGCGTCCGGTGCACCGCGGCGATCCGCCCGGCGAGTGCGTCGGGATCCAGTCCGAGCTGCTCGTCCACCAGCAGTTTGCGGGGTCCGGATCCGAAACCCGCCGCCGGCTCATCGACACCGAGCAGCGTCACATGCTGGACGAGCTCACCGGAGCCACGAGCCCGTTCGAGCTGGGCCAGCCGCCCTGCTCCGAGTTCCGCAGTGGCATCGGTGACGCCCGTGATGCCCACTGCGGCGAGTGCACGCGAGACCGCGGCGAGCGACTGGTCACGGTGACCGATGCGCTCCCCCAGCCAGTCATCACCGCGATGGACCCAACCGGTCGGTCCGCCGGTGCGGTCGCGTTCGACGATCGAGGGAGGGGCATCATCGAGACCCACCTCGCGCTGGGCGAAGGTCGACAGCAGCCAGGACAGACCGGTGCGGTGCTGCACCCGCACGGCGCAGGGTCCGCAGAGACGATCCAGCCGCTCGAGATCGAGCGGGCCGTGTCGGTGCTCGTCGTACCCCGCAACACGGACCCATCCGCCCTCGCTCGCATCGGCGGTCGATGCCACTGCCGCAGCGGCGGTGATGGCGGCATCGGCTGCGGCCGGGGTGTCGCATGGATCCAGATCCACGCCGCCGAGCCGGGCCGCCATGGCGAGCAGATGCACATGATGATCGTGCAGGCCCGGCAGCAGCGCTCCCCCGGCGGCATCGATGACCTGATCCGCCGCTGATGGTCGCCGGCCCGTGCCCACCATGGCGACACGACCGCCGTCGAGCAGCACATCGACGAGCGAACCGTCCACCTCCGCGTCGCGGATCAGGGTGCGTCCGCTCACCACTGCACCCCGGCACCGGCCGCTGCGCTGCGGGCGACCTCGCGCAGCGACAGGTCGAGCATGACGCCGCCGCCGGCGGCGACAGCATCGAGCACGAGCGCGGCGCCGACCACACCGGTCATCGGATCGGCGATCGCATCACCGACGAACCGCAGCCGACCTCCGGCCGGGCCATCGAGCAGACCGGCCGCTGCAGCGGTGTCGTCGCCGAACCCGACGCGGTCGCGCCATGGGCCGGTGCGGCCGTAGGCGGTGATGGACAGCCAGGTCACCCCGGGTCGGGCCGCCACCACCGCGGCAGGATCGATGCCGAGTCGTTCGAGGGCCCGCGGCCGGGATCCTTCGATGATCACATCGGCCTCCGACAGCAGTGAGCGCAGCGCAGCACCGGCATCACCAGTGGCGAACGGGACCGAGACGAACCGTTTGCCGGCATGCAGCCGTTCGAAGAGCAGCGGGTCGCCGTGGCGGGCACCATCGGGACGCGTGGTGGATTCCACCTTGCACACGTCGGCGCCGGCCTCGGCCAACAGTCTCGAGCACAGCGGCCCGGCCCACAGCGAGGAGAGGTCGACCACGAGCAGGTCACTGATGTCCCGGGGCGGCGCCGGCCTGCCGAGTTGCGAGCGCAGGAACGGGCGACGGGGATCAGCGGTGGCTCTCGCCCGCAGCTGCTCGTCGACATCTGCAGGCCCGGTGGCGGGCACCGCGGCGACGGCGAGGCCGAGTTCCTGCCCGCGTCCGACCGCATCGGCCAAGCCGAGGTCCGCAAGAGCCGATGCGATGACCCCCCATGGAACCGCACCATCTGCGTCCGCCGGACCGACCGCCATGGCGGCCGTCGCTGCCCCGGTGCCCAGCCAGGCCGGAAGCAGCTCGAGATCATCAGGGCGGGGAAGGTTCACGGCGAGGAGCCCGTCGCCGCAGTGCAGCAGCCGACACGAACCGTTCGCCGAGACCGCCTGACCGGCGGATGGGTCCGGACCCACCGGGAGCGATCGGCCCCGCTCGGTGAGGATCGCTCCGGCATCCGCCCGATCACGTCCCAGCCGATCGAGTGCCGACGCCACGAGGGCGATCGCCGAACTCCAGTGGTCGCCGTGCCCCGGACCCCCGGGCAGCGGGCGACCGACGGCGGAGGTCATGTCAGGACTTCGCCGCGATCTGTGCTCGCAGGCGGGCGAGCAGCTGCTCGAAGGCCGGCTCACCGAGCGACCACAGCTGCGGGCCGATCTCGGTGTCCACGGCATCATCGGAGTTGGTGATGGCATCCATGGCGATGATGGTGGACTTCATCTGACGCACCAGCGGGGCCGGCGCCGCAGCCGCGCGAGCGGCGAGCACCTTGGCCTCGGCCAGCAGTTCGTCATCGGCCACACAGCGCCAGGCCAGACCGATCTCGGCGGCCCGAGCACCGTCGACGACCTCTCCGAACACGACGAGCGCCATGGTGCTCTGCAGGTCGGTGATCCGGCGCAGCCGCCAGGTGTTGCCACCACCGGGATGCAGGCCGATCTGCAGGAACCGGGTGTCGAATCGGGCCGACGCACCGGCGAGGATGACATCGCAGGCCAGCGCCATGTTCAGACCGGCACCGACGGCAGCGCCGTTGACCGCGGCGATCGTGGGGATCGGGGTGCCGGCGAGTCGAAGGAAGCCCGAGTAGATGGTGCGGAGCTTCTCCTCGCTGTCGCAGGCCGCGAGGTCGTCGAGATGCGCACCGGCGCAGAACGCACGGCCCGCCCCCGTGACGATGAGCGCACCGACATCATCACGCCCCTCGAGTTCATCGATGGCGCTGATGACCGCGTCGTTGAGCGCGTTCGACACGACATTGGCCCGGGATGGATCGTTCAGCGTGAGGAGCGCGATGCCCTCGGTGACGTCGAGCGAGATGAGGTCGGACATGGTCGGTTCTCCGTTCAGCGGGGAAGGCCCAGCACCCGTTCACCGAGGATGTTGCGCATCACATCGGAGGTGCCGCCCATGATCGTGTAGGCCGGGGCGTAGGCGACACCGCGGCAGACCTGGTCCCAGAGCATCGCGTCGGGGCCCAGCACCCGGGCCACGAAATCGGCGACCCGCTGCTCGTACTCGGTGCAGGCGCATTTGGTGGCGGCGCTGAAGCCGGCCGGGGTCTGACCCAGCACACTGCGGATGACGAGCAGGCGGCCCACCCGGTAACCGATCTCGAGGGCGGCGATCTCCTGACGCAGCACCGGGTCGGAGGTGTCGGCCAGCGAGAGTGCGTGCAGGTACAGCGCCCGGTTCGAGACCAGCCGGTCGATGCCGCCGCGCTCATGCTCGAGCTGGCGCATGGTCTGTGAGAAGGCGGCGCCCTCGACACCGACGAGATTGCCGACCGGCACGCGCACGTCGTCGAACCACACCTCGTTGAAGTGGCGGGCGTCGACGAGATCGCGGATGGGGCGCACCTCGATGCCCGGCGTGTCCATGGGGACGATGATCTCGCTGATGCCGAGATGGGGTCGACCCTCGACGGACTCGGTGCGGCAGATGAGATAGCAGTACTCGGCCTGATGGGCGAAGCTCGTCCAGATCTTGCGGCCGTTGATGACGAACTCGTCGCCGTCGCGATCAGCGCGGGTGGACAGCGAGGCGAGGTCGGAACCGCTGTCGGGTTCGCTCATGCCGATGCACCAGGTGACCTCGCCGCGAAGCATCTCGGGGAGGTACCGCTCCTGCTGCTCGGGGGTGCCGAAGGCGATGAGTGCCGGACCCATCTGGCGATCCACGAACCATGAGGCGGCCAGCGGCGCACCGGCGGCGATGAGTGCCTCGCTCATGATGAGGCGGTCGATGGCGGGTCGGCCGCCGCCACCGAACTCGGCGGGCCAGGTCATGCCGATCCAGCCCCGGGCGCCGAGTTCGAGCGAGAACTCACGGGAGAACCCGCACAGCCAGGAGTCGTTGCGACGGCCGTAGCGCTCGACGGCGTCGGCGGCCACCGCCTCGGCCTCCGCCTGCAGGGCGAGCAGCTCGTCGTCGAATGTGAAATCCATATCAGCCGGCCAGATCGGCCAGCACCTCGCGGCGCAGCAGCTTGCCGGTGGGGGTAAGCGGGAGTTCGTCGCGGAACACGATGGTCTCGGGGGTCTTCGAGCCGCGCAGATGCTCACGGCAGTAGGCCTGCAGTTCGTCGACGGTGACCTCACGGCCGGCCGAGAGCACGACTGCGGCGGCGATGCTCTGACCCCATTCGTCGTCGGGGAGGCCGACCACGCAGGCCGAGTCGACGGCCGGATGACGCACGAGCACATCCTCGATCTCGGCGGGGGCGATGTTCTCGCCGCCGCGGATGATGGTGTCGTCGGCCCGACCCTCGATGAAGAGGTAGTCGTCGGCGTCGATCCAGCCGCGATCACGGGTGGGGAACCAGCCGGCTTCGTCGACGACACTGCCGGCGTCGTACTCACCCGACACCTGCTCGCCGCGCAGGAACACCAGACCGGGCTCACCGACGGGCAGCACGTTGCCGTCCTCGTCCCTGACCTCGACCTCGATACCCGGCAGCACCCTGCCGACCGAACCGAGACGCACCTTGGCCACCGGATCGCCGGCGAAGGCCGCAGCGTGGTCGTCGGGACCGAGCAGGGCGATGGTGGAGGAGGTCTCGGTGAGGCCGTAGGCGTTGACGAACCCGGTGCCCTCGAACAGTTCGAGGGCCTGCTCGAGCACGGGCAGCGGCATGCGCGCCCCGCCGTAGGAGAGCGTGCGCAGGGTGGGGACCTCTGCGGGGCGGCCGTCGAGATGGGTGACCACACGGGCGAGCATCGTGGGAACGACCATCGCCTGGGTCACGCCCTCGCGGCGCACGGTGTCGATCCAGACCTCGGCGTCGAAGGCGTCGAGATAGACGATCCGACGACCGGCGTAGAGGTTCGAGAGCAGATTGGCCATACCGGCGATGTGGTACGGCGGCACGGTGACGAGGGCAGCCTGCTCGGGCTCGGCACCGGCGAACTCCACGGTGCCGATCACATAGGCGGTGAGATGGCGATGGCGCAGGATGGCGGCCTTCGGGGTGCCGGAGGTGCCCGAGGTGTAGAGCAGCACCGCCACATCCTCGGGATCGACGAATCCCGGGAGCTCGACATCGGTGCTGGCGGCGAAGGACTCCGAGAGCAGGTCGCGGCGATCGATGGTCATGGCGGGGTCGGCGCCGACGACCGGCATGACCTCGGCGACCACGACGGCACCGGCGTTGGCCTCGACGAGCGGCTGCAGCTGCGCAGCACCGAGGCGGTAGTTGAGGGGGATGAACGGGATACCCGCATACGCGGCTGCGAAGAGCGCGATCGGGAACGACACATCATTGGTGCCGCAGTAGACGACGCCGGTGGCTCCCAGTTCGACGAACCGACCCGCCACCCGACGGGCGGCGGCATCGAGATCGATGGCGGACAGGGCGACATCGCCCGAGACGACGGCGATGCGCTCGTCGGAGGCCGACGACGCCATCTCGAGCAGGAGCGAGAGGTTCACCGGTGATCAGTCCGAGGAGGGCAGGGGCTTGGCGCCCTTGATCTCGATGACGCGACCATCGGCGGCCAGGGTGCCCGGACCGGGCTTGGCGCACAGCACCTCGAGACCGGTCTCCTCATCGGCGTAGCGCTTGCCCACCAGGGCGCCCTCACCGGCGGCATCGGCGTGGCCGCCGCCGGGACGATCAGCGGTGGCCTCGACGATGGCGACGCCGCTGCAGGTGAGCGCGACCGGCGCGCTCGGGGGCTTGACCACCACGAGTTCGGTGCTGCACTCCGGGCAAGCGAGTCGGCTTCCGGCCTTGATGTCCATCGTTGTTCCTCCCCTTGGGGCCCGTTCGGCCCGATTCACGCCCCGGCAACGTATCGCGCCGGGCACAGCGCCCCGAAGCCCGGCCAGCGGCGGCGGGCGACCGGACCCACCACCGCATCAGCGGCGATGTGTCACCATCTGCGCACTGTTCATCGTCCCCGAGGGTTCGGGTCGATCATCTCTGGGGGAATCATGACCACGTTCGTCGCCGATCGTTTCGCTGGGAAGACCGCGCTCATCACCGGCACCGGCTCGGGCATAGGCCGGGCCGTCGCCGTCCGTCTCGCCGCCGAGGGCGCCCAGGTGTTCGCCCATGAGATCAACGGCGATGCGCTGGCCGAGACCGTGCGCATCATCACCGAGGCCGGCGGCACGGTGGTGGGACGACAGGGCGATGTCACCAGCCGCGACGAATGCTTCGCTGCGGTCGAGGCCGCTGTCGCCACGTTCGGGAAGCTCGATGTGCTCGGCAACGTGGCCGGGATCGCTGCGGGCTACCACATGCCCGAGCAGTCCGAGGAGGCCTACCGCCGCATGGTGGCGGTCAACCAGGACGCGCCCTTCTTCCTGTGTCAGGCGGCCATCCCGCATCTGCTCGAGACCAGCGGCAACATCGTGAACATCGCGTCCAACGCCGGCATCAACGGGCAGGCCTACACCGTGAGCTACTGCATGACGAAGGGTGCGGTCATCCAGCTCACCAAGGCCCTGGCCATGGAGTTCATGAAGACGCCGATCCGCATCAACGCCATCGCCCCCGGCGGCGTGGCCACCACGCTGAGCAACACCTATCAGATGCCCGGCGACATCGACATGGACCTGCTCGGTCGCTACATGGGATTCCGCGGCATGGCCCAGGCCGAGGAACTCGCCTCGTTGTTCTCGCTGGTCGCCTGTGATGAGAGCGTGAACATCCATGGGTCCGTGCTCTCGAGCGACCGCGGCATGACCGCCGGCTGAGTCGGCCGGGATCTAGCGGCGCGGCGGGGCCAGCTCCGCCAGCGACGCGAGCGCGGCGGCCACGACGGACCGCAGGAACGCCGGCGTCGGCGCGCCTCCCATCACGAACACGCGATGGTGCAGGGGCCCGTTGATGAAGCTCATCGCCACCTCGGCGCTGAGCCCGGGGCCGAGCTCGCCCCGGTTGCGGGCCCGGTCGAGGATGTGTCCGAGCACCACGAGTCTGGGCACCACGAACTTCTCGTTCACCGCAGCCCGGAACTCCGGGTTGCGACGAAGTTCGACGGCGACATCCTCGGCGAGATCGGCCCGTCGGACCGACATCGTGTCGGCCGAGCTGCGCAGGAACTCGGCGATGTCACCGGCGAGCGAACCGGTGTCGATGTCGACCACCGCAGCATGCAGCGACGCGAGTGCGGCGGCCACGAGCTGCTGCTTGGTGGGCCAGCGGCGATACAGCGTGGCCGAGGACACACCGGCGGCGGCGATGACCGCGGACATCGTGAGCCCGCCGTAGCCATCCGCGGCGAGGACCTCCAGTGTGGCGCTCAGGATGGAGTCGTCGGCGGCCCGACTCCGCTGCCGTCCGGGGCGGGCCCGCTCAGGAGCCTCATCCACCGCGAGTGGGCGGCCGGCGGAACTGGCAGTCATCGATCGGCGCCGGTGCTGGGTCGGGCATCGTCGATGCGGGGATCGGCGTCCTCGTCGATGGTGCCGTCGAGCTCGGCCTGATCGTGCTCGACCACGGCCTCGGCCTCGGCGTAGGTGAGCGAGGCGAAGGCGTCGAGCGCATCGGCATGACCCTCACGGGCGTCGGTGGCGCGCGCCGGCAGCCACTTGAACACGATGACGGCGGCGAGGAGGATCACGAGTGCACCCACCCGCATGGCCAGATGCTGCCCGGCGACGTACTCGTTGACGGCGATCTGGCGGATCTGTTCGGCGAGCCCCGGGTTGGTGGGAGCGATGGCCGGCACGACACCCTGCACGGCTCCACCGACCGAGTCCACCGCCGCCTTCAGCGCCGGGTCGGTGACGCCGAGCGCAGTGAGCTGCGACTGCACGTTGGGCTGGTAGACCGACGCCAGGATCGAGCCGAGGATGGCCACGCCGAGCGCACCGCCCATCTGCCGGGTGGTGTCGTTCATGGCCGAGCCCACCCCGGCCTTCGACGGCGGCAGCGAACCCATGATGGA
Organism: Microthrixaceae bacterium; assembly: GCA_947446975.1. GTDB lineage: Bacteria > Actinomycetota > Acidimicrobiia > Acidimicrobiales > Acidimicrobilacustridaceae > Acidimicrobilacustris. The sequence continues at coordinate 12,146 of CANFHM010000031.1, read as the reverse complement.
TTCCGTGGCCGGGGCCATGACGCAGCCCATGCCGATCGCCAGCAGCACCACGCCCTCGAGCAGACGGGGGTAGCCATTGGCGGTGGGGACGGTGGAGACGATGAACACGCCGAGTGAGGCGATGAGCAGACCGCAGCCCACGACGAGCTTGGTGCCGATGCGCTCCACGAGACGCGGCGCCAGCGGAGCGGTGAGCATCATCACGATCGACATCGGCATCATCAGCACACCGGCACGCAGCGGCGTGTACCCGAGGATGACCTGCATGTACTGGCTCATCACGAACATCTGGCCGAACATGGCGAAGTACACGAGCGTGATGGCGATGTTGGCGGCGCTGAAGCGGCGATCGCGGAAGAACCGGATGTCGAGCATCGGATGCTCGGTGTGGAGCTCCCACCCGATGAAGGCCGCCAGCACCACGAAACCGGTGCTCAGCGCCATGACCACACGGGGGCTCGACCAGCCGATGCTCGGCGCTTCGATGATGGCCCACAGGATGGCCATGAACCCGATGATGGACAGCAGCGCACCGAAGGGATCGAGGCGGGGCGCATCGGCGGCCTTCGAGGACGGGAGCAGGATGCGACTGGCGATGAGCAGCACGATGATCAGCGGCACGTTGACGAGGAACACGGCGTGCCAGGAGAAGTACTTGATGAGCAGTCCACCGGCCACCGGACCGAGTGCGCCACTGGCACCCGCCACCGCCGCCCAGATGCCGATGGCTCGACCGCGCTCCTTGGGATCACGGAAGATGTTGGTCATCAGCGACAGGGTGGCCGGCATGATGAGCGCCCCACCGATGCCCATGGCCGCACGGGCGAGCGTGAGCTGCATCGGCGTGGCCGACAACGAGGCGGCGAGCGAGGCGGCGCCGAACACGGCGAGACCGACCTGCATGGCCCCCTTGCGACCGAAGCGGTCGCCGAGGGCACCGGTGGTGAGCAGCAGGCTGGCGAACACCAGCGTGTAGCCGTCGATGATCCACTGCAGTTGGCTGAGCGAGGCCTTGAGGTCGTGCACCAGCGACGGGATGGCGACGTTGAGGATCGTGTTATCGAGGGTGATGACCAGCACGCAGCCGGCGAGCACCCCGAGCGCCACCCATCGTCGATCGTGGATCTGCTGTTCATCCATGGTGACCTCGTGATCGTTCCTGCACGCAGCAGCGTCGCTGCGGCTCGGGGAGCATAACGAAACACCTCCATTTCGGAACAGTTGTGTTTCCCGATGTGACGAGGTTCACATCGGGACGCCGAAGTTCTCACCCGACTCTCACCTCCCACCGACCTCGGGCTCACCCTCGATCCGTAGGTTCAGGCCATGACCTCCCCCGAGTTCCCCGAGTCCTCCCAGACACCCCAGACCGCTCGGTCCCCCCGGCTCCCGGAGCCTGCCCCCGGCTCCCGAGCCACCCGCACCCCGACTCAGCGGAGCCGCCGCCCGCACGCCGCCCCCCGTGGCCGGGCCCTGGCGGCTTCGCTGAGCATCGGGGTGGCCACCGCCCTCGGCACCGGGATGGCGATCAACGCCGTCATGCCGACGAGTGCCACGGCGAGCAGTGCCACCACGAGCGGGACCGCAGCCGCCACCTCGAACACCACGAACACCACGAACACCACGGCGTCGAGCGGCTCCGGTGCGACCACCGGCAGCACCACCCGGTCATCGGCCAGCACGTCGGTCCGACCCGCCACCCCGACGACGAGGAGTTCCTCGACCGCCAGGTCCGCAGCCACCACCAAGGGCAGCTGAGCGCCAGCAGCACCACGGCTACGATCGGCGAGCACGTGCGCATGGGCGCTTGTCCTGGGGAGGCAGTCATGGAACGGCTCGCGATCGATCTGCTGGCACCGGAGCTGTACGGCGGCGATCCGTATCCCACCTATGCCTGGATGCGCGCCAACGAACCCATCTACTGGGACGCCGCGAACGAACTGTGGGGCATCTCCCGCTACGACGACATCGTCGACATCGAGAAGCGCAAGCGCGAATTCATCAACTCCGACAAGGAGAAAGGCGGCTATCGCCCGAACCTCCCCGCCGACGACGCCATCATCGGTCTCGACGATCCCCTGCACATGAAGCGCCGCAACACGGTGTCACGCCGGTTCACCCCGCGGGCCGCCAGTGCATGGGAGGACGACATCCGGGGCAAGGTCACCCGCCTGCTCGACGATGTGGCCGCCAACGGCGGAACCGCCGAGATCATCAACGATCTCGCCGCTCCCCTGCCCGCCATGATGATCGGCAAGCTCCTCGGGTTCGAGGAGTCCGACTGGCCGAAGCTCAAGTACTGGTCAGAGACCACCATCGCCCTCGGCGGCGGCCCCCGGTACTTCAACGAGGCCGGCATGATCGCGGCGATGGACTTCGCCCAGGCGGCCGCTGATCTGTTCGAGCTCAAGAAGACCTGCCCGGCCGACGACATCCTCACCCACTACACGACTGCGGAGATCGACGGCTGCCCCTTCGACGCCGAGACTGCGATCGCCGACTCCCTGCTGCTGCTCGACGGCGGTGCCGAGACCACCCGCACGGTCATCGCCCGCACCATTCTCAACCTGATCGAGAACCCGGCCGAGCTGGCCAAGCTGCGGGCCGGTGCCGACATGACCGTGGCCGTCGAGGAGTTCATCCGCTACGTCACGCCCATCCACAACATGTGCCGTGTGGCGGCCGACGATGCCGTCGTCAACGGCGTCACCATCCCCAAGGGGAACCAGGTCGTGCTCATGTACTCCTCGGCCAACCGAGACGAGAAGTACTTCGACAACGGCGAGGCGCTCGACGTCACTCGCACGCCGAACAACCACATCGCCTTCGGGTTCGGCACGCATTTCTGTCTCGGTGCCTCGCTGGCCCGTCTCGAGATCCGCGTGTTCTTCGAGGAACTGCTCCGTCGGACCAGCGGCTGGAAGCTGGTGCCCGGCACCGAACCGGTCGAGATGCCCAATGCGTTCGTGCGCGGTCTCGAATCCGCGCATGTCGAGTTCGACTTCATCTGATCGCATCTGATCCGAACAGAGCCACGATGACCGAACCCGCTGTCGACCCGACCTCGATCCCCCTGCCCATTCCCGGCAAGGAAGTGATCTTCCGGCATATGGACGATCCCGATATGCCCTGGCAGTTGTGTCGCGCCCAGCGCAACGCCGACGGCACCGAGTCCTACGTGCGCGAGAAGTGGTTCGCGTTCAGCCCCGATCCGCAGTACCTGTCGCTGTACGCCGAGTACGACCCGGGCATGATCGTGCGTCGTCACGGCCACTACAGCCCGCACATCGTGTTCGTCATCGACGGAGGCCTGTGGTTCGGCGACCGCTGGTGTCCCAAGGGAACACATGTCGAGCTGCCCTTCGGCGCGGCGTTCGGCCCCATCCGGGCCGGCGAGGAGGGCGCCAAGCTCTACGAGGTCATGATGGGCGACCCGCGCTCCTGGGGCGATCAGCCCGAGCTGCACGAGGCGGCTCTCGCCGAGCACGGGGTCACCCCCCTGCCCGATCCGCCGGTCGACTTCCCCGAGTGGCTCGCCGATCTGCGCACCCACTGGGCGCCGGCCAACGACGGCGACTGATCCAGCGCTGGGCGACTAGGGCCAGAGGGGTTCGGGGGTCTCGAAGCCGACGGGCTCGCCCCACTGGTTGCGGAACGACACCTCATGGGCCTGCTGGCGGGCCGCCACGCCCCACTTCCCGGTGGGATAGCCGAGCGACACACAGCCGGCCATGCCCCAGCCCTGATCGGTGGGGATGCCCAGGATGTTCAGCACATCGTCATGCTGGAACGCCAGCACCTGGGTGAGCGACGCGCCGATGCCCTCGGCGCGGGCCGCGAGCTGGGCGCTCCACAGTGCCGGGTAGATGGACGAACCGCTGGTGTCGTTCTGGGTGAAGCCGAACAGGAAGAGCGGCACCGTCTCGAAGTTGTCGGCCAACCACTGTGCGGAGTTGTAGACCCGCGTGAACGCCTTCGACTCCTCGGCGTCGGGATCGTCAGCCGCAGCGGCGACGCGCTCGGCGTAGAGGGTCTGCCACAGCAGCCCCATGGCGGTGCGATAGATCGGACCGATCTCGGCGATGACCTCCTTGTCGTCCACCAGCATGAAACGCCAGTTCTGGGTGTTGCCGCCACTGGGGGCGCGCACCGCAGCGTCCATGATGCGTTCCTGGATATCCATCGGGACGGGATCGGGCTTCACCCGTCGCATGGCACGGGTCGTGTAGAGCGCTTCGCGGATGTCCATGGTCATGCCTCCTTGGCGGCCTGGACCGCAGCGTGCAGGGCGGTGAGCAGTTCGACGAACTCGACCCGCTCGGCGTCGGAGAGCACCGAGAGCACGGCGCCCATGGCGGCGTTGGTGCCGGCCTCGGCGGCCTTCCATCGATCCTTCACGGCGGCGCCGTCGGGAAGGCTCTCGGGATCCCATCCGAAGATCGGTGCCATGTACGGCGAGTTGAACGCCACCGCCTCGAGCGGCGAGAGCCCGGCGGCGAGCACGGCCCCACCGTGCAGGCCACCGCGCAGTTCGCGCAGCGAGTTGAGCAGATGCTGGGCGAGGGCCTTGGGCTGATCGGCACCGGGCAGGGGCAGATCGCGCCAGCCGGCGAACAGCGAGGCACCGGCCGGTGAGGTCGCCGCACATACGGCGCCCATCAGTTCGTTGAGTCGCGCCAGTCCGTCGAAGTCGGGCAGGTTGGCCTCGCCGTAGGCGTGACACACATCGGCCCAGATGACTGCCGCCTCGGTGGGAGCCATGACACTGCGGGCCGAGGCCCACTGGGTGCGGGTCTGCTCGGGGTTCCAGAAGAAGAACGCTGCGGCCACGACATCGCCGGAGGTGTCACCGAGCACACCGCCACGACCGAGCACGTAGAAGTCGATGCCGGAGAAGCCGAGCTCCCCGCCGCGGGCGTAGGTGCCGCCATCGGTCATGAACGCTCCGCCCAGCTCACCGATCGCTCGAGCTGTCGCCTTCGCCGCTTCCACTGCTTCCATGGTTCTCCCCTGGGTCGATCTCGGACGGCCGAACACTATGTCGGGAGCGATCGACATGGTGTCGGAGGGGGCACCACAGCCCCTCGGGCCGTTCCAGCGCCGGTGGTACGGTGCCGAGGTTCGCAACTTCCGAGGGGGACCAATGGCTGACGAGACCACACGAGACGGCGTGAAGCAGCGGGGCAAGATCGTGATGTCGCAGGAGGAGATCGACGAGTTCCTGCTCGGCCGTCACTCCATGACGATGTCCACCATCAACGCCGACGGCAGCATCCACTCGATCGCCATGTGGTACGGCTTCCTCGAGGGCTGTGTGGCCATCGAGAGCAAGGCCAAGGCCCAGAAGGTCATGAACCTGCGCCGCAACCCCAACCTCACGATGCTCGTCGAGGACGGCGAGACCTACGAGACCCTGCGGGGCGTCACGCTCATCGGCAAGGCCGAGATCGTCGAGGATCCCGATCGCGTCTTCGAGCTGGGTGTCAGCGTGTTCAGCCGCTACTTCGCCCCGTACACCGAGGAGATGAAGCCGGCCGTCGACATGATGCTCAACAAGCGTGTCGTGGTGAAGCTCGACGTCGACCGGGTCATCTCCTGGGACCACCGCAAGCTCGGCGGCGGGTACTGATCCACTGATCCACCGAGCCTGTCGGTGCGGGCTCAGTGCTCGGCGGCGGCGTGCTCGAGCAGTTCGGCGAACTCGGCGCGGGCCGCGGCCCGGCGATCGGGCAGATGTTCACTCGGCCATGCCCCGTCAGCGGGTCGGTGATCCTTGAGCACCTCGCGCGCCAGCGTGCCCTTGTGCACCTCGGTGGGGCCATCGGCGATGCCCATGACCACCGAGGCCATCAGCATCGAGGCGAGGGGCATCTCGTTGGACACCCCGAGCGCCCCATGGAGCTGCATCGTGCGCAGCACGGCCTCCCGGTACACCTTCGGCGTGGCCACCTTCACGCCGGCGATCTCCTTGCGAGCGGCGTGTCCGCCGACCTGATCCACCCGCCAGGCCGCGTGAAGCACCTGCAGACGGAACTGGGTGAGCTCGATCCATGAATCGGCGATCTTCTCCTGCGTGGCCTGCTTGCGGGCCAGCAGTTCACCCTGGGTGGTCCGGCTGAGCGCTCGTTCGCACAGCATGTCGAGGCATCGCCCAACCGCCCCGACCGTGCGCATGGCGTGATGCAGACGACCGCCGCCCAGCCGGGTCTGGGCCACCGCGAACGCATTGCCCTCACCACCGAGCAGGTTGTCGGCGGGCACGCGCACCGAGCGGTACCGCACATAGGCGTGACCGCCATGGCCCTCGGGCTCTCCTCCCACGCCGACGTTGCGCACGATCTCGAGACCGGGGGTTCCGGTGGGCACCAGGAACATCGACATGCCCTTGTACACCGACACCTCTGGATCGGTGATGGCCATGACGATCACGAACGAGGCGAAGCGCATGGAGGAGGAGAACCACTTCTCGCCATCGATCACCCACTCATCACCGTCGCGCACCGCACGGGTGGTGAACATCGACGGATCAGCCCCGCCCTGCGGCTCGGTCATCGAGTAGCAGGACGAGATGCGACCGTCGAGCAATGGTTCGAGGTAGATGGCCCGCTGTTGGGGGGTGCCGTAATGGGCGAGGATCTCGGCGTTGCCGGAGTCCGGGGCCTGCGAACCGAACACCGTGGGACCGAACTGCGAGCGGCCGAGGATCTCGTTCATGTAGGCGAGACGCACCTGACCGAACCCCTGACCGCCGTACTCGGGAGTGAGATGGCAGGACCACAGGCCGCGGTCCTTCACCACCTGCTGCAGGGGTCGGATGACCTCTGCGTAGAGACGACTGGACTTGTCGTAGACCATCTCCTCACCGGCGAACGCGAGATCGAGCGGTTCGATCTCGGTGGCCACGAACCCGCGGATCCACTCGAGCTGCGCCTCGAACTCCGGGTCGATGCTGAAGTCGGCCATGCGTGTCCCCCCTGCGTCTCGCCCGTCCCGGGCCTGCCGGGAACACCGTAGAGGCAGCGACGCGGGGCCATCGTCGGAACTGGCAGGATGTCGTCAGCGAGCGCGGAACCGCGCCATGAACCGAGGGGGACCCATGTCCGACGCGTATGACTACGAGCAGCTCGTCCGTGATTTCTGCCAGGCCTGGGCCGATGCTGATTTCGATCGCGTCGTCGAGTTCTTCACGGAGGATGGCGTGTACCACAACATCCCCGTTGATCCGATGGTGGGCCATGAGGCCATCCGCATGATGATCGACGGTTTCACCGCCGGACTGAGGATCCTCGAGTTCCGCATCGACACCATGCTGTCGAACGGACCGACCGTGATCACCGAGCGGGTCGACATCTTCGAGAAGCCCGACGGCGGTCAGGTCTCGCTGCCGGTCATGGGGATCTTCGAGTTCGAGGGCGACAGGATCGCGAAGTGGCGCGAGTACTTCGACCTCAACCAGTTCATGACCCAGGCGATGCCGGCGGAGTAGCCACCGGGGCCGAGCAGTTCCCCGCTCGTCTACTCGGCGAGGAAGTCGAGGATCTCGCCGAACGCCGCCGGATCCTGGGCGAAGAAGGCATGACCGCCCTCGTACACCCGCAGCTGCGCATCCGGCACCCGCGACACGATCGCCTCGCTGTTCGCGAGTGAGGCGATGCCGTCGTACCGACCGGCGGCCACGAGGGTCGGACAGGTGATGGCCCCGAGGCGATCCCAGACATCGTGATGGCGACGGGCTTCGGCCTGTTCGAACTCACCGCGGGCCGCCTCGCTCCCCTCGGCCGGCGAGGGTCGGTCGCCCATGGCGGTGACGAGTGCGAGGTCGCCGGGATGTTCGGCGAACCAGTCGTCGCTGAACCGGGTGTCCATGATCTCGATGGCGACCTTCGCCCGCTGCTCGATCGGCATGGCCCGCAGTTCGTGCATGGGATAGGACGAACCACCGGCGCCCCCCGGTGAGGTGCACATCAGCGCGAGACGCTCCACGCGATCGGGGTGGGTGACGGCGAACTCCTGGGCCACCATGCCGCCGAAGCTGATGCCGACCACCCGACAGGTGTCCCATCCCATGGCGTCGATGACGGCGAGACCATCGGCGGCGTAGTCGGCCATCGTGTACGGGCCGGGCGGGATCGAGGTCCTCCCGAGACCGCGCTGATCATGAGCCACGGTGTGCAGACGCGAACCGAAGACCTGCACCAGCGGTCGACTCGTGGCCAGCGTGGAGAACGAACCGTTGAAGAACAGCAGCGGCGGTGCCGCTCCATCCTCGGGGCCGGAGTCCGGCACGAACTCCTCGTAGTGGATGGTGATCCCGTTGACGTCGATCGTGGGCATCCCCAGACAGTAGGACGCCGATGGGGAGACCCGGCGGGACAGGGGCGGTCCCGGGGCCACCACTACGCTTCGGCCGATGACGAACCCCGCCGACATCGCGCTCATCGCCGCCGGAGGGTTCCTCGCCGGCGGCATCAACGCCATCGCCGGTGGCGGATCATTGGTGTCGTTCCCCGCCCTCATCGCCATCGGACTGCCCCGGCTGAGCGCCAATGTCACCAACACGGTGTCGATCTTCCCGGGCTATGTCGGCGGCACGTTCGGATACCGGCGCGAGCTGCGCGAGGAACCGCAGGAACTGCGACGACTCACACCGGTGGCGATGCTCGGGGCGGCCACCGGCTCGGCGGTGCTGCTGGCCACCTCCTCGAAGATCTTCGACCAGCTCGTGCCGCTGCTGGTGCTGCTGGCGTCGGTCCTGCTGGTGCTGCAACCACGGATCCAGCGGTGGGTGCTCGGCCGCCCCCACGACGGGTTCGCCCGCAGCTTCACCGCCCTGGCCATCAGCACGTTCTTCGCCGGGGCGTACGGCGCCTACTTCGGCGGTGGTCTCGGCGTGCTGCTGCTGGCGGTGCTCGGCGTGTTCCTCGACAAGAGCCTGCAGCACACCAACGCGCTCAAAGGGGCGCTCTCGCTCGTCATCAATCTGATCGCCCTCGTGGTCTTCGCCCTGTTCGGGCCGGTGCACTGGTGGATGGCGGCGGTGATGGCCCCCATGAGCCTGCTCGGCGGGTGGAGCGGTTCACATGTGGCCCGGCGCCTGCCCGCCCGCGTGCTGCGTCCCGTGATCGCGAGCTTCGGCGTGATCGTCGCCGTGGTGCTCGCAGTGGGCTGAGCGCCGGTCGCGTCCGGACGGTGCCCGCGACGACCTCGCCTAGAGTCACCCCGGACATCGGAGGCGGTGTCGGACTGCTCCGAAGGGGGAATCATGGGTCGTTTCGACGGGAAGGTCGTCATCGTCACCGGTGCGGCACGCGGGCAGGGTGAGGCCGAGGCCCGCCTGTTCGCCTCCGAGGGCGCCAGGGTCATCATCGGCGATGTGCTCGACGCCGAGGGTGAGGCCGTGGCCGCCGACATCGGTGCCGCCGCCCGTTACGTGCACATCGATGTGAGCAGCGAGTCCGACTGGGAGTCGCTCGTGGCGAGCGCGCTCGACTTCGGAGGCCGGATCGACGTGCTCGTCAACAACGCCGCCGTCATCCGACCCTCGGCCATCGAGGACACCTCGCTCGAGCAGTACATGGCGGTCATCAACATCAATCAGGTGGGGTGCTTCCTCGGTATGAAGTCCGTGATGCCCGCCATGCGCGACAGCGGCGGCGGTGCCATCGTCAACATCTCCTCGATCGACGGCATGGCCTCGAAGAACGGCCTCATCTCCTACACCGCCTCGAAGTTCGCCACCCGGGGCATGACCAAGACCGCCGCCATGGAATGGGGTCGCTTCGGCATCCGGGTGAACTCGGTGCATCCCGGCGGCGTCAACACCGTGATGGGCAACCCGATCAACCATCCGGCGCTCGAGACCGTGCCCTACCAGGGACAGGCCATCGCCCGCATCGGCTATCCGGACGAGATCGCTGCAGCCGTTGCGTTCCTCGCCAGCGACGACGCCTCCTACATCACAGGGACCGAACTGGTCGTCGACGGCGGCTGGCTCACCGGGCGCATCGAACCGGGCCTGCCCGGGGCAGCCGCTCCCGATCCGACCTCGGCGTACAACGCATGAGCGCCTTCGACTTCACCGAGATGCCCGGTTGGGTCGTCGATGAACCCGACGCCCACGCCGATCTCGCCGATGCCACCCGTGGCCTCATCGCCGGCATCCGTCGGGCCAACGCTCCCGAGAACATCCTCCGACGCGCGGCTGCACTCGCCGCGGAGGCCGCCGATCTGCTCATCCCCTATCGGGAGAACGGCATGCCGATGCAGGGGGCCCGCAGCCGCATGAACAGCGGACCGCAGGGTCTCGCCGGCACCGAGCCCAGCGAGTTCTTCCCCTACTCCCCCGTGGTCGGTCCGCTCAACGCCATCTCTCCGATGGCCCGGTTCGAGTTCGACGGCGAACGCATCCACGGCACCGCGAATCTGGGCGCCACCTACAACGGTCCTCCCGGCATGGTGCACGGCGGCATCATCGCCCTCGTGTTCGACGAGCTCCTCGGCGCCACCAACGTGTGCCATGGCCTCGGCGGATTCACCGGCACGCTGTCGGTGCGCTACGAGAAGCCCACATTCATCGACACCGATCTGGACCTCGAGGGCTGGATCGATCGGGTCGAGGGTCGCAAGGTGTTCACCCACGGCACGATCAGCATCGATGGTGTCGTCACCGCACGGGCCGAGGGGATCTTCATCCAGACCCCGGCGATGCAGCGTCCGCCCTCCGACTGACGAGCCCGCCGGAGCGGGGATCAGCGGACGTTCACACGGACGATCTCGCGCCGCTCGGGCCAGTAGTCGGCCACGGCGAAGTGGATGGTCGGACGCTCGTCCCACAGCACGAGATCACCGACCGTCCAGCGATGACGCATGTGGAAGTTCGGGTTGGCGCAATGGGCGTGGACCAGATCGAGGATCGCCCGGCTCTCCGCCGCCGAGAGCTCAACGATGTGATCGGTGAACTCGAAGTTCACGTTGATGTAGCGCCGTCCGGTGACGGGATGCACCGCCACCACCGGATGCACAGCCCCGGGGAATCGTTCGAGCGTGGCATCGATGATGGCGTCGCCCGCCTTGGATCGGAACGCCTCGGTGGAACCCATCGTGTGCACGGCGGTGAGACCGTCGAGCATCGTGCGCAGCGGCGCACTCAGCGCGTCGTAGGCGGCGCAGGTGGAACCGAAAACGGTGTCGCCACCGCGCGGCGGACGCTGGAGCATGCGCAGCGTGCCGAACGCCGGCGGCTCCGGATCCCAGGTGACATCGGTGTGCCACTTGTCCTGATAGGGCGGATGCTCACGATCGTCGATGATGTGACCGGCCCGGAACTCGATGGCGCCCCCCACCCGGGCGATCGGATGGAAGTAGGGGTCACCGAAGTTGAGGGTGAAGGCCACCTGCTCCTCATCGGAGAGATGCCCCTGATCGGGGAACACCAGCACGAGATGCTCGGCGATGAGACCCCTGATCAGATCGATCTCGGCAGCGGAGAGGTTCGCCAGATCGACACCGGTGACGACCGCACCGAGATGTCCGGCAGTTGGTTCGACATGCATCAGGTCCCCCTCGACCGCACTGTGGATGGGCGGGATGCCCGGGCGACAACCCTACGACAGGGTGACGATGCCTCTCCCCGGCGAGCGGGTGGTGACCGGGGCCAGCCTCACCGACTCCGCTGGATGTGGTCGCGCACGATCATGAGCAGTTCCGAGCGGTACAGCTCCGTCGAATGCGAGAGGTTCGTCGAACCGATGCCCTTCCGCAGGACCACCCCGTCGAGGCGATCGATCCGCAGCCCGGCGTCGATCGCCCGTGAGAACCAGTCGCTGTCGCATCCGATCGACAGGGTCGTCGAGAATCGACCGACGCGATCGAACACCGAGCGGCGACAGACCATCGCCCCCGGGGTGAGCCCGTCGATGCTCCGCCCCACCTGTGCCGCGAACCTCGACGGGAGCGATCCGGATCGGGCGAAGACCTCGAAGCCACCGATGACGGCGTCCGTGTCGGGGTGCTCGAACAGATGACGGACCCGGGCGAGGAGCGACCCCGGCGTCCAGACATCGTCGGCATCGAGGAACGCCACGAAGCCGGCATCGCTCGAATCCAGACCCTGGTTGCGCGCATCACCCAACCCGAGCCCGGACTGC
>CANFHM010000030.1 GCA_947446975.1 Microthrixaceae bacterium | reverse complement strand
GCGAGCCCCTCGGCGGCCTCGGGCTCGTTGCAGGTGCAGCGCACGATGTCGCAGCCGGCGGCGGCGAGGGCGTAGATCTGCTGCAGCGTGCCCTCGACATCGGCGGTCTTGGTGGTGGTCATGGACTGCACCGAGATGGGGGCTCCCCCGCCGACGGCCACGGTGCCGACCCGGACCTGGCGGGTGGGACGACGGGGATACCTGGACTGGGGGGCGAGTTCGCTCACGGGGTGGAGGTTAGGGCTACGGCGTCAGCTTCACGGGGTCGACGGCATCGAGATACAGCGTCGACATGAACAGACCGATCATGAGGAACACCACGACGTAGGTGACCGGCATCAGCTTGCTCATGTCCACCCGGTAGGGCTTCTTGGCGATCCGGCTGCGGATCTCCTCGTAACAGGCCACGGCGATGTGCCCGCCGTCGAAGGGCAGCAGCGGGACCAGATTGATGAGACCGAGGAAGATGTTGACCGTGGCCAGCAGGGCCAGCACACCGGCCCAGCCCTCCTGCTCACCGAGCTGGGTGCCCACGTTGACGATGCCGAGCAGCGACATGGGTCGGTCCTGGGCCGAGGAGTTCGCCGAGGCACTCCCGGCTCCCGGCAGCGACGAGCCACCGCCCGAACCAGACTGGTCGGAGGCGGTGCCGGAGCTGCCCCCGTTGGCCACCTGCGAGGCGAGGTTGCCCAGGCCGGACGGCGAGAAGATCCGGCCCATCCCCTGCACGGAGCCGACGATGGTGTCGCCGAAGGCGGTGGCGGCGAGGCCGGTGGCGGCGAGGATCCCCGAATGCTCGAGGACCGACTGCGGGCCGACGCCGAGGAAGCCCTTGAACCCATCGATCGGCATGGCGATCGGGCCGGTGACCGAGGTGGTGAACACGTTGCCGCCCCGCACGAAGGAGATCTCGACGGGACCGATGTGGTGCTGGAGCGCACCCACGAGATCCGAGTAGAAGGTGATCGGCTGCCCGTCGACGATGATCACGGCGTCGCCCTGCTCGAGCGGCGGGAGTCGCTTGGCGCCGGCGGCGTCGAGGGTCCAGCCGATCCGGACCGGCAGCGTGAGGGTCTGCCCGTCCCGCTCGATGGTGAGATCGACTGAGGTGCCGGCGTGCGCCCTGATGAGCGAGGACACCTCGTCGAAGCTGCCCGCGGGGACGCCGTTGAACTCCACGATGCGATCCCCGGGTTCGATGCCGGCGAGCGCCGCCGCCGAGCCATCCACCACGGACCGCACCTGCCACTTGGAGTCGGAGGGATGGCCGAACCCGGCGAACACGACGACGAGCAGCAGGAACCCGAGCGCGATGTTGACCAATGGGCCGGCGAGCACCACCGGCATCCGACGGCTGAACGGCTGCGCCCGGTAGGTGCGCTCCTCATGTTCGGGGCGGACCTCCTCGAGACCGTGCATGCCGATGATGCGCACATAGGCGCCGGCGGGGATGAGCTTGAGGCCGTACTCGGTCTCCCCGCGGCGGAACGACCAGATGCGGGGGCCGAAGCCGAGGAAGAACTCGGTGACGCGCATGCCGTTGCGCTTGGCCATCAGGAAATGGCCCATCTCGTGCAGGAACACCGAGAGCACGATGGCGATGATCAGCACGAACAGCCAGATCCGGGTGGATGCCAGATAGGCGAGACCACCGAGGAGCAGTGCCAGACGAAGGCCTCGACTGCCGGTGAGACGCTCGAGGGCTGAGCCGTGATGTTCGGTGGGTGGCTGGGGGGCGATCTCGGTCATACGGGGGCTCCGACCGGTGGGGTGAACTGGATGAGGATCTCGGTGGCGAGACGGCGGGCCTCGGCATCGGCGGCGATGACGGCGGCGGCGTCCGCGGCAGGTGCGCCGTCGTGACGTTCGAGCGTGGCGGCGATGACCCGGGAGATGTCGCCCCAGGCGATGCGACCACCGAGGAAGGCCTCGACGGCGACCTCGTTGGCGGCGTTCAGCCATGCCGGTGCCGTGCCGCCGACTCGACCGGCCTCGTAGGCCAGCCCGAGGCACGGGAAGGTGTCGTGATCCGGAGCCTCGAAATCGAGCCGACCCAGCTGGCTCCAGTCGATGCGACCGAACGGCGTGGTGATGCGATCGGGCCAGGCGAGGGCGTACCCGATGGGCAGACGCATATCGGGGATCGAGAGCTGGGCGATGGTGGAGGCGTCGGTGAACTCGACCATCGAATGCACGATCGACTGCGGATGCACGACGACATCGATCTCGTCGAAGCCGATGCCGTATCCGGCGTCGCCGGCGGGCGTGCCGAACAGTTCGTGAGCCTCGATGACCTCGAGGCCCTTGTTCATCAACGTGGATGAATCGACGGTGATCTTGGGACCCATGCTCCAGGTGGGATGGGCGAGCGCCTCGGCCACGGTGACCTGAGCGAGATCGGCGGCGCTGCGACCCCGGAACGGGCCGCCGCTGGCGGTGAGCACCAGCCGGGCGACGCGCGCACGGTTGTCGGTGGCCCGCAGGCACTGATGGATGGCACCGTGCTCGCTGTCGACCGGCACGAGTTCGGCCCCGGGCGTGCGCCGGGCCCGCTGCACCACCGGCCCGGCGGCGATCAGCGACTCCTTGTTGGCGAGGGCGAGACGACGACCGGCCTCGAGCGTGGCGAGCGTGACCGACAGGCCGGCGAACCCCACCACACCGTTGACCACGACATCGGCGTCGTCGGCGAGGCTCGCCATGGCGCCGGGACCCACACGGATGTCGAGACCCGGGAGCGCCTCGATGATCGGGCCCGCCGCCGCGGGATCGGAGACTGCGACGATCGCCGGGCGATGGGTGCGGGCCTGCTCGATGAGCACACCGGGATCGCGTCCGGTGGCGCCGATGGCCACCAGTTCGAAGGACCCGGGCTCGGCGGCGAGGACATCGAGCGACTGGGTGCCGATCGAACCTGTGGAACCGGCGAGTGCGACGCGGACGGGGGGCATGGACCGAGCCTACCGACGGGACCCTCAGGAATCTCCGCGGACCGATGTGACGCCGGGCGCCCGACGAGGGCGGCGCAACGGTTCCCACCAAGCGGGACAGAGCGGATGAGAGGGAGCCGCCCGAGGGTGTGGTCGGGAGTCAGCCCGCTGCGATCAGCCGGCGACGCCGCAGAGCCGGGCCACGTAGTAGGTGGCGGGCAGCACGAACAGCATCCCGTCGAAGCGGTCGAGGACACCGCCGTGCTGCGGGAGCAGCGTGCCCATGTCCTTGATGCCGAGATCGCGTTTGAACAGCGATTCCGAGAGGTCGCCGAGGGGCGCCATCACGGCGATCACGATGCCGAGCAGGAGCGCACCGCCGGCGCTGAACGGGCCCACACCGAGCAGCACGGAGAACACGAACACCGCCACGATGGACCCGACCATGCCACCGAGGAGGCCCTCGACGGTCTTGTTCGGCGAGAGTGCCGACAGGGGCGTGCGGCCGGCGGCCCGACCGATGAAGAACGCCCCGACGTCGTGGCCGACGGTGCCCACGATGGCGAGCAGCAGGAGGCTGATCCCCTCGGAGGGCACATCGGCGAGAAGGGCGGCGAACGCACCGAACATGCCGATCCAGAGCACGGCGAGCATGGTGACGCCGAGGTTGGCGACCGGGCGGGCCCGACCGCCGAGCCCGGCCACGTACCAGATGATCCCTGCCACCAGCGTGAGGGCGAGCACCAGCGGGAAGGCCGCCTCGCCCTTCCAGTGGACGGCCAGCGGGAACACGGCGATGGCGACGACGCCGACGAGGGTTGCGGGACGGAAGCCGTTGCGCTGCAGGGCGGTGAGGAACTCCAGACCGGCAGCGGCGATGACGAGCTCGATGATGAGCAGGGCCCCAACAGGGCCGATGCTGAAGGCGAGCAGGGCGACGGCGGCCATGGCGGCACCGACGGCGGCCGCCATCGGGACGTTGCGTCCGCCGGGTCGGGCCGAACCATCGGCGGCGGGTGAGGTGCCGGAGTCGGCGCCGGTCTCCGCTGGCGCAGCGCTGGCCGCAGTGGTGCGAGTCGCACGTGGACGACGGGTCCGACCTCGGCCACGTCGCCGGGGGTCGAGCTCGACATCGTCGAAGTTGAGATAGTCCGAATCGGAGGTGCGATCGCTGGTGTCGAGCGCACCGAGACGCTCGACGACGGGCGCATCGGGATCGAGGCCACCGAGATCACGGAGGAAGTCGAGATCGTCGGAGGCGTCGAGTTCATCGCGCCAGCGCACGGAATCGGCAGGAGCTGCGAGATCGGGATCCACGCCGGCACCGAGCACCACCTGGGGGACCTGACCGGTGGCCGGCGCGGTCCAGTGCGGGAGCTGCACCTCACCGGAGGGCGCCCCCAGGTCGATGATCGGAGTGGGCGCACCGGCGGTGTCGGCGGCGAGCTCGTCAGCGGTGACGAACCGAATGGTCTCGGCGTCCCCGGTGCCCGGGCGTTCCTCGCTGCCCATCAGTCCTCCAGCAGTTCCCGCTCTTTGGCGGCGAGCGCCTCGTCGATGAGCGCCTCCTGTGCGTGGATGAGCTTGTCGAGCTCCTTCTCCGCACGCTCGAGCTCGTCCTTGGAGAGCTCGCCATCCTTCTCGAGACCCTCGAGATCCTTGCGGGTGTCGCGGCGCTGGTTGCGCAGCACGATCCGGTTCTCCTCGGCCATGTTCTTCACGACCTTCACCAGTTCCTTGCGACGCTCCTGGGTGAGCGGGGGGAAGGTGAGGCGGATGGAGACGCCGTCGTTGCTGGGGTTCAGCCCGAGGTCGGACATCTGCAGGGCCCGCTCGATCGGCCCGATGGCGCTCTTGTCATACGGGGTGATGAGCAGCTGACGGGCCTCCGGGACGCTGAACCCGGCGAGCTGCTGCAGCGGCACCTCGGCCCCGAAGTACTCGACGGTGATCTTCTCGACCAGCGCCGGGGCGGCTCGCCCGGTGCGGATGGTGGCGAAGTCGCTGCGGGCATGCGCCACGGCCCTCGCCATCTTCTCGCCACATTCCGTCAGCAGCATGTCGGCCATTTCGGTGCTCATTGCGCTCTCCTGAACGTGGTGCGGATCCGACAGGACCGGGTCAGCGGACGAGCGTACCGATCGAACCGCCGGTGAGCAGCGAGCGCACATTGCCCTCGCCGGTGAGATCGAACATGACGATCGGCAGATCGTTGTCCATGCACAGCGTGATCGCCGTGGAATCCATGGCCCGCAGACCCTGGTTCAGCACGTCGAGGTACGAGACCTCATCGAGCTTCACGGCGTCGGGGTTGGTGCGAGGGTCATCGCTGTACATGCCGTCGGTGCCGGAATGGGTGCCCTTGAGCAGCACCTCGGCCTCGATCTCGACGGCCCGCAGCGCGGCAGTGGTGTCTGTGGTGAAGAACGGGTTCCCGGTGCCGCCGGCGAAGATGACGACCCGACCCTTCTCGAGATGGCGGGTGGCCCGGCGGCGGATGTACGGCTCGGCGACCTGCGCCATCTGGATGGCCGACTGCACACGCGTGGGCTGACCGAGCTGCTCGAGGGTGTCCTGCAGTGCCAGGGCATTGATGACCGTGGCCAGCATGCCCATGTAATCGGCCTGGGCGCGATCCATGCCCGCACCGGCACCGGACATGCCGCGCCAGATGTTGCCACCGCCGACGACGATGGCCATCTCGACCTCGAGCTCCGAACGGACCTCGTAGATCTCACGGGCGATGCGCTGGACGACTGCGCCATCGATGCCGTAACCGGCGTCGCCTGCGAAGGCCTCTCCCGAGACCTTCAGCAGGACGCGCGACCAGCGGGATGCGGGGGTCGACATCAGCCGCCGATGTAGACCTGGGCGAAGCGGACGAGCGTGGCGTCGCCGAGCATCTGAGTGATCGTCTGCTTGTCGTCGCGGACGAAGCCCTGCTCGAGCAGCACCTGCTCCTTGAACCAGCCGTTGAGTCGACCGTCGACGATCTTGGGCCATGCCGCTTCGGGCTTGCCCTCCGCCTTGGTGATGTCGAGCAGCGCCTGACGCTCGCGCTCGATGTCGGCCTCGGGGACCTGCTCACGGCTCTGGTAGAGCGGCTTGGCGAAGGCGATGTGCACAGCGATGTCGTGGGCGAGCTCACGAGTGCCGCCGGCGAGCTCCACGAGCACGGCGTTGACGCCGCGGCCGTCCTGGAGATGCAGGTAGGAATCGAGCACATTGCCCTCGGCGGCGTCGAAGCGGACCACCGAGCCGAGCTCGATGTTCTCCTTCTTGGCGATCTTGAGGGCGTCGAGCTCTTCGTTCAGCTCGGAGACGGCGTCGGCACCCTTGGCGACGACGATGTCGGTGAGAGCCTGCACGAGCGAGGTGAAGTCATCAGCCTTGGCCGAGAAGTCGGTCTCGCTCTTGAGCTGCACGATGGCGCCGACCTGACCGTCGACGACGGCGCAGACCGAACCCTGGGTGTTCTCGCGGTCGCCGAGCTTGGCGACCTTGGCGAGACCCTTCTCGCGCAGCCACTGCTTGGCGGCCTCGAAATCGCCGTCGTTCTCCTGCAGCGCCTTCTTGGCGTCCATCATCCCGGCGCCGGTGATCTGACGCAGGTTCTGGACATCCTTGGCGGAGAATTCAGCCATCGGTTCAGGCCTCCTCGGTCGCGGTGTCGGTTGCGGGGGCCTCAGCGGCAGGTGCCTCGGCGGGTGCCTCGGCGGCGGCGTCAGCAGCGGCCTCGGCAGCGGCGCGTTCGGCAGCGATGCGAGCCTCACGAGCTGTGGCGGCCTCGGCGGCCTGACGACGGGCCTCGGCCTGGGCGGCCTCATGCTCGGCGATCTCCTCGGCGGTGCGCTCGACGACAGCGGGGCCCTCGGGGGCCACGGCGCCACGCTTGCGGGAGGCGATGAACCGGCCCTCGGTGACGGCATCGGCGATCACGCGGCACATGAGGTTGGCCGAACGGATGGCGTCGTCGTTGCCGGGGATGACGTACTGGATGATGTCGGGGTCGCAGTTGGTGTCGACCACGGCGACGATCGGAAGACCGAGCTTGTTGGCCTCGGTCACCGCGATGTCCTCCTTCTTCGTGTCGAGCACGAAGATGGCGCTCGGGGTGCGCTCCATGTTGCGGATGCCGCCGAGGTTGCGCTCGAGCTTCTCGAGCTCGCGGCTGATGAGGAGTGCTTCCTTCTTGGGCATGGCCTCGAACTCGCCGGAGTCGCGCATGCGCTGGTACTCCTTCATCTTCGCCACGCGCTTCGACATGGTCTGGAAGTTCGTGAGCATGCCGCCGAGCCAACGCTCGTTCACATAGGGCATGCCGCAGGACTCGGCGTAGCTGCGGACGGGATCCTGGGCCTGCTTCTTGGTGCCGACGAACAGGATCGTGCCGCCGTCGGCGACGAGATCGCGGACGAAGCTGTAGGAGGTCTCGATGCGTCCGAGCGTCTGCTGGAGATCGATGATGTAGATGCCGTTGCGCTCACCGTGGATGAAGCGCTTCATCTTGGGGTTCCAGCGCCGGGTCTGATGTCCGAAGTGGACACCTGCCTCGAGCAGCTGGCGCATCGTTACGACTGGAGCCATGGTTGTTCCTCACCCATCGGTTGGAAGTCGGGGAATCCGGCGTCGTGCAGGCGAACCCGATGGCGGGATCGACCGTGGGGCGCACTGGCCGGGGTGTGTGCGGGTCGACCTGACCTGCGGAAGGGGTCAGGCAGGCGCCTGACCGGTCGCCGAGTGTATGGGACGACCCGACCCGGCGGCCAACCGGTCAGGTCAGTCCCCTCCGGACCCTGCGGCCGACCCTGCGCCCGACCGTGCGCCCGACCCTGCGCCCGACATCACGCTCTGCGCCACCAGGGCCGGCGGTGCGCCGGAGGCCCCGAGGGCGAGACCGAGGCCGGCCATCGATTCCGCCCCGGCGATCGCCTCGGAGGTCAGGAATGCGCCCGCCGCGTCAGCGAGGCTCTGGCAGGTGAGCGGGAGTCCGGCGATGGCCAGTCCGAGCTCGCGGGTGACCCGTGGGTCGGACGGGAGATGGCTGTGGGCGTCGGGATCGAACCCGGTGGGGAGGATCCGCTGGTCGTCGGCGGCCTGATCTGTCGTGGCCACACCGGGCACGACGAGATCGCCGGCACCTCCCAGAGACACGAACCGGACCTGTTCGGGCATCGGCGTCCTGTGCAGTTCCTCGATCACCGGTGAGGTCTCGGCCAGGTCGGCGATCGCGGGCAGACGATCATCGAGCCCCTCTGCCAGTCCGCTGGTGCGCACTGCGCCGAGCAGCTCCCGACCCGACGGGGTGACCCCGACGGTCGTGACCCCGGTGGCCAGAGGGGCGCCGCCGTGGGGCGATCCGACGGTGACGAGCGTGGAGACCGATGAGGGCAGATCTCCGGCCTGCGACGACCGTTCGATGGCGAGTCGGGCCACGACACCGCCCTGGGAATGGGCGAACACATCGATGGGAACACCCGGATCGTCTCGGGCGGTGGCGGCGATGAGGTCGGCCAGTCGGTCGGCCGACACCCCGACGGGCTGCTGTGAATCGACGCCGTCGAACTCGCTCCATCCCGGACCCGACGCGTCGATCAGTGGTCCCGCTCCCCCGCCGGGTGGCACCCGGCCACCGTTGTAGGAGAACCGGACGACATCATCGGGGGCGTAGCCGAGGTGATCGGTGTCGAACTCCCACGCCGAATTGCTGCCACTCGCCGTGCCGAGTCCACTCACCTCGATCACGATCCTGCGGTGGTCGGGGACCGGGGCGGCGACGGCGACATCGGTGCAGTGCATGCGCTGCCGACCCCATCGGATGAACGCGGCGGTGGCGCGCATCTCGACGGCGAAGGCCGATCGGGTCGCCACCTCATGGATCGCCAGATCGGCGAGGTCGATCCCGGTCCTGGCGAGATGGGCGACGGCCGCGGTTCCGGTGTCGAACAGCAGCTGCATCAGCGATCGCCGTTCGCCGGCCGAGAGTGGATCGAGTCCCTCATCGGCACCCGGCACCAGATGTGTGGTGGGCCGGATGGAGCCCGAGAGCACCGCCAGCGGATCGAGATAGGTGCCATCGGGTGTGCGGAAGCCGAGATGGAAGGGTCCGGCGGTCGTCCCGACGTGCTGCCCGCGACGGACATGGTCGCCGCGGGCCACCGCGATGTCGGCGAGGAACGAGTAGGAGCTGCGCAGGCCGTCGGCGTGCTCGACCGTGACATGCGAGGCACCGCCGACCTCCCCGGAGAAGACCACCACGCCATCGGCCACCGCTCGCACCGGGGAACCGACGGCGGTGCCGTAGTCCACCCCTCGGTTTCCGGGACCCCACTCCCCCTTCGGTGGGCGGAAGCCATCGACCACCGGGGCGTCGGTGGGCGCCGCGTAGGTCACCGTCCCCGACGGCCCCGACGCATCGGTGGTGGCCCGACCGGCCCGAACCGGGACGACATGCGGGACGGGCGCAGCGGAGGCGCCGACGGGATCGACCGCCGCGAACGCGACCAGCGCTGCGGTGATCGAGATGGTGATGGACAGCACGGAGCCGACGCTCGGGACGACACGGACGCGGGACATGGTCCCCCTCGGGGATCGGGAATCGAGGGGGAAGTCGGTGGGTCAGGCGCGCGGATGGGTGGCATCGAGCACGCTGCGGAGTCGCTGCTTGCTCACATGGGTGTAGTGCTGGGTGGTGGAGAGATCAGCGTGTCCGAGCAGTTCCTGGACGGCCCGGAGATCGGCCCCGCCGTCGAGGAGATGGGTGGCGAAGGTGTGGCGCAGTGCATGCGGATGGGTGGGCGACGGTGCCCGTCGGTCGAGCAGTCGGCGCACATCACGGGGGCCGAGACGGCGGCCGGTCCGGTTGAGGAACACGGCATCGGCCGGCGAATCGGCTGTGGCGATGACGCGGCGGCCGTGCTCGAGCCACTGGCGCAGCGAGTCGCAGGCGGGCTCGCTCAACGGCACGATCCGTTGCTTGGAACCCTTGCCCCACACCACGACCCGGCGACGGGCGATGTCGAGATCCTCGGGGCGCAGACCGCACAGCTCCGACACCCGCAGCCCGCTGCCGTAGAGCAGTTCGAGCACGGCGTCATCGCGGGACCGGATGGCCGGCGAGTCGTCGGCCGTGGTGCCGGGGGGATCGTCGAGCACCGCAGTGAGTTCGTCATCGCGCAGGACACGTGGGAGTCGGCCGCTGCCACCCGGCGCGCTCAGTCCGGTGGAGGGATCGACGGTGAGCACGCCGGTGCGCGTGAGCCACCCGAAGTACCGACGCAGCGCCGATGCCTTGCGGGCGATGGTCCGACGGGCGTACTGGCGGGTGGCCAGGGAACCGACGTAGCGCCGCAGCGTGGTGCGGGCGACCCCGCCGGGAGCGGCGAGTTCGGCTCGCTCGCACCAGACGACGAAGGCGTCGAGATCGGAGCGATAGGCCCGGACCGTGGCCGCGGACACCGAGGTGAGCGACGAGCAGAACGCATCGAGTGACCACGGATCGGAGTCGGATGCCACGACGCGAACTGTACCTGTGCACCGCCGTGGATCCGGCCCGGATCATGAGCGGGACCGCCCGACCCGTTCCACCCAACCGGCCCGCTGGGAGATCCAGCCATCGGCCTCGAGCTCGTCGAGCCGCAGGGCGAGTGCGCCGAGATCGAGTCCGGTGGCGAGCAGCAGCTGTTCGATGGGGGCGGCCTGCCAGGCGATGTGATCGAGCACTGCAGCGCCCTGCGCCGAGGGTGGTCGACGGGTCTCCGCAGCCCTTCGGCGCGGCACGGCGTCGCGACCGAGGGCGACGAGCACATCAGTGGCATCGCGCACCGGGGCACAGCCGTCGACGAGCAGCTGGTTCGTCCCATCGGAGGCGGCGGAGGTGACCGGACCGGGGAGCGCCATCACGACCCTGCCCCGACGGGTGGCCTCGACCGCCGTGCCCATGGCACCACCCGTGTGCTGCGACTCGACCACGACGAGCGCATCGGCGAGCGTGGCGATGAGACGGTTGCGGGCGGGGAACTGCCAGGCCGCCGCCGGTGCCCCGAGCGGGTACTCGCTGATGATGACGCCGGTCTCGGCCACGCGGCGCCACAGGGCGGCATGTGCACGCGGATAGATGCGGTCGAGACCGCTGCCCACCACGGCGATCGGGGGCGCACCAGCGGCATCGAGTGCCCCGCCGTGGGCCGCTCCGTCGATGCCGAGCGCCAGACCGGAGACCACCGCCACTCCGTCGGTGGCGAGGTCGCGGCCGAGCTCGAAGGCGAGATCCCTGCCGTACCGGGTGGCCCGGCGGGTGCCCACGATGGCCACCCGGACCCCGGCGAGGTGATCGAGCTCGCCCTTCCAGAACAACACCACCGGTGGATCGTCGTCGGCGGCGAACACCGGCGGGAAGGAGGGTGCACCGAGGACGGTGACACCGACGCCGGCATCGAGATGGGCGCGCCAGAAGGTGGCGACGTCGAGCGCCCGCGCCGCCCGTCCCCAGGACTCGATGAGCGCCAGCCGCTGCTCGGGCGAGCGGCGATCAGCCGGGTCGGCGATGAGTGCGTCGAGCACGGCACCGCCGTGTCGGGATGCCGCCGCTGCCGGGGTGCCCGGGTTCGAGCCACCACACAGCGCCGCCCACACCTGCTCCGGTTCTCCCGCGCGCAGCAGGGCGCGCAGACGGGCCGGACCGACCTGCGGGAGTCGGGCGAGCGCCACGACGAATGCGTCGGAGGGAAGACCGGATGAGCTCATGGCGCCATGGAACTGCGGAGGAAGGCGGGTTCCGCCCGGAGGTGGAACGCCGAGGCCACATGCTCGGCGGTGAGGGGTCCGTCATGGTCGGCGAGGTCGGCGATCGTGAGGGCCACCCGCCAGATGCGGCGGAGCCCACGGGCGGTGAGGCTGCCCGACTCGAGGGCCCGTTCCAGCAGTGCGCTCGCCCCTGCCGACAGCGGCGCCAGACGCTCGAGTGCCGATCCGGTGAGCGCGGCGTTGGTGGCCACCCCCCGGGCACGGGCCCTCGCCCGCACCGACCGCACCCGGGCGGCGACCACGGCGGTGCATTCGGCGGCATCACCGTGGAGCAGCGCCCGGGGATCGGGTCGGTGCACGTCGAGACGGAGATCGAAGCGGTCGAGGAGCGGACCGGAGACCCGACGGCGGTAGCGATCGAGCGCACGATCGGTGCATCGACAGGCGCCAGCAGTGACACCCTCGCCACAGGGACACGGGTTCATGGCGGCCACGAGCAGGAAATCGGCCGGGACCTCCACGCGGGTCTCGGCCCGGGCGATGCGGATGACGCCCTCCTCGAGGGGCTGGCGCAGTGCATCGAGGACGACTGCACTGAACTCACCGAGTTCATCGAGGAACAGGACCCCGCCATGGGCGAGCGAGATCTCTCCGGGCCGGAGTCGCTGACTGCCCCCGCCCACCATCGCCACCGCGCTGGTGCCGTGGTGCGGGGCGCGCCACGGTGGGCGGCGGATGAGACCTCCCGGCGGGAGCACCCCGGCGGCGGAATGCACCCGGGTGGCTTCGAGCGCCAGTGCGTCGTCGAGTTCGGGCAGCAGCCCGCTGAGCCGATGGGCGAGCATCGTCTTGCCGGCACCCGGCGGGCCGACCATGAGCAGGTTGTGTCCGCCGGCCGCCGCGATCTCGAGCGCCGTGCGGGCCACCTGATGCCCCCGCACCTCGGCCAGCTCCGGCACGGCGGCGACGAGCGGTTCGGCAGGATCCTCCGGCGGCCGCGGCCAGGGCGACTCGGCGGTGAGCGCATCGATGAGCGAGCGCAGATCAGGTGCGCAGCGGATGGGGCGATCCCCGACGAGCGAGGCCTCATGCACCGAACCGGGCGGCACGATGATCTCGGGAGCATCGATGGCCTCGATGATGGGAAGGACCCCGGCGACATGCCGGAGGGTGCCGTCGAGGCCGAGCTCACCGAGGAACGCCCGACCCTCGATGGCGGACGGGGAGAGCTGCTCGCTGGCCACGAGCACGCCGATGGCGATGGCGAGATCGAGGGCCGAGCCGATCTTGCGCACCGTGGTCGGGGCGAGATTCACCGTGGTGCGGCTGTCGGGCCAGGAGAACCCTGATGTGAGCAGCGCTGCACGGACACGATCGCGGGACTCCCGACATGAGGTGTCGGGGAGGCCCACCACGGTGAACCCGGGCAGGCCCCGGGCGACATGGACCTCGACGGTGACTCCCACGCCGTCGACCCCGAACAGGGTTGCGGATGGAACAGTGGCGAGCATCGGGCCTCCGGGGGTTCGCCGTCGGGCACCTGATGCCGACGGGACGACGAGGGGAAGCCATCGCTCCCGAAGGGCACCGACCCTAGGAGGTCAGGATCACGATGCGCATGGGCCGATGGGGCCGATCAGCGCCGGACGCTCGACCCGGACGCTCGATCTGGACGGTGCGCCCGATCGGACCCGCCACCCGCACATCGCCGCGACTACTTGACCCCGAGCGCCTCGCGTTCGTAGCGGGCCACGGCGTTGATCTCGGCGGCGCTCAGACGACTCGAGAACTTCGGCATCGAACTGCGACCGTTGGCGATCACAGCCTCCTGATCGGCGATGTTCGGATACCGCTTCTCCACGAGGCCGGCGAGCTTGGGTCCGATCCCACCGCCGCCCGCCTGACCATGACAGGAGGCGCAGTTCTGCACGTAGATCTGCTGACCCTGGGCGAGCACCGGGTCGCTGGGAACCGCAGCCGAGGAACCGCCGGAGGCACATGCGGCGAACATGGTGGCCGCCCCCATGAGTGCACAGCTGACGAGAAGGACGCGTCCGGGGCGAAGCATCGACATGGCAGCGAACGCTACCAGCGGCCCGTCGGTGCAGGACCGGCGGCGACGAGCGGCGATACTGGCCCCGTGGGATTCAATCCGCATCGCCAGCATCGCCGCAGCCCGCTCGACTACGTGATGGTCGCGGCCGCGCTCATCACCTGCGTCGGACTGGTCGTCTGGGCCCTGTTCGGCTGATCCCCATGGCCGCCGACCACGAACTCGACCCGATGGGTCTGGCCGTCGAGGTGCGGCGGGTCCAGCCCTATGAGGCGACGAAGACCTACGTCTGCCCGGGCTGCAACCGCGACATCCGGCCGGGCGAGGGACATCTCGTGGCGGTGCCGATCGATGCCCCTGATCTGCGTCGCCACTGGCACCGAGGGTGCTGGGCCGCCCGCGATCGTCGACGTCCCGGGCGCCGGAGCTAGACGCAGCCCTCGCCGGGTCGACCCCGCCGCTGGGCGCAGTGTCACCGACCGCGAGCAGGATGGAGGGATGGAACTCGTGTTCATCCGCCATGGCCAGCCCGAATGGGATCGCGACGGTCGCAGCATCGACGACCCCGTGCTCACCGAACTCGGACACCAGCAGGCCGAGCTGCTGGGTCGGGCCTTCGCCGGCCAGCACGCCGATCGCATCCTCGTCTCCCCGCTCATCCGCGCCCAGCAGACCGCCGCGCCCATCATCGAGGCCCTCGGCATCGAACCCGAGACCCACGACTGGCTGGCCGAGATCACGGCGCCGGCCTGGCAGGGCACACCCACCGAGGTCGTGGCCGAGGTGTTCGCCAGCAGCCGCCTGCGTCCCCTCGAGGAGCAGTGGCTCGGCATCCCCGGCGGCGAGACCTTCCACGAGTTCCACGATCGCGTCACCACCGGTCTCATCGAGTTCCTCAGCGGCATCGGCTGCTACCGCTTCAACGGCTTCCCACCGCTGTGGCAGCTCGAGGACCCGGGGCCCCGCATCATCGTCGTGGCCCATTCGGGCACCGATGCCGTGTGCCTCGGACATCTGCTCGGCATCGAGCCGGTGCCCTGGGAATGGGAGCGCTTCGTGGCGTTCCACGCCTCGGTCAGCGTGGTGCGGCCGATGGACATCGCCGGCCGACACTCGTTCAGCCTGTTCCGGTTCTCCGATCTCAGCCATCTGCCGCCGGAGCTCCACACCCGCTGATCACAGCGGCTGCTCGCACCCCGGCCACCGCTCAGTCCGGCGAGCGCAGTCTCCGATAGGTGCGGATCAGCTCGGCGGTGGAGCTGTCGTGGTCGAGGGTCGGTTCATCGACGGCGGTGAGTTCGGGGATGATCGCCTGCGCGAGTTTCTTGCCCAGCTCCACACCCCACTGATCGAAGCTGTCGATCCCCCACACCGCGCCCTGCACGAAGGTGCGGTGCTCGTAGAGGGCGATGAGCTGTCCGAGCACCGACGGCGTGAGTTCGGGCACGAGGATCGAGGTGGTGGGGTGGTTGCCGGCGAAGGTGCGGGCGCTCACCTGCTCCGGGGCCACGCCGTCGGCCACCACCTGCTCGGCGGTGCGTCCGAAGGCCAGGGCCTCGGGCTGGGCGAGGAAGTTCGCCATGAAGATGTCGTGATGGACGTCGACCTCGTGGGCGGGTCGGGCCACACCGATGAAATCGGCCGGGATGAGCTTCGTGCCCTGATGGATGAGTTGGTAGAAGGCGTGCTGCCCGTTGGTGCCCGGTTGGCCCCACACGATCTCGCCGGTCTGCGTCGCCACGGGACGACCCCAGCGATCCACCGACTTGCCGTTGCTCTCCATGGCCAGCTGCTGCAGGTACGGCGTGAGGCGCCCGAGATAGTGGCTGTAGGGCAGCACGGCGAGTGTCTGGGCGCCGAAGAAGTTGTTGTACCAGACGCTGATGAGTCCGAGGATGGCCGGCAGGTTGCGCTCGAGCGGGGCCGTGCGGAAATGCTCGTCGATGAGGCGGAACCCGCCCAGGAAGTCGTCGAACCCCTCCGGGCCGATGGCGATCATGAGTGAGAGTCCGATGGCGGAGTCCACGCTGTAGCGGCCACCGACCCAGTCCCAGAACCCGAACATGTTGTCGGTGTCGATGCCGAACGCCGCGACCTCGGCGGCGTTGGTGGACACCGCCACGAAATGTCGGGCGATGGCGGCGTCGTCGCCCAGATCATCGAGCACCCAGGCCCGGGCCGAGTTGGCGTTGGTCATGGTCTCGAGGGTGGTGAAGGTCTTCGAGGCGATGACGAAGAGGGTCTCGGCCGGGTCGAGATCATGGGTGAGCTCGAAGAACTCGTCGCCATCCACGTTCGACAGGAACCGGAACTGGATGGAGGGATCGACGAACGGCTTCAGGGCGTCGTGGGCCATATGCGGGCCCAGATCGCTGCCACCGATGCCCACGTTGATCACGGTGCGGATCGGTCGACCCGTGTGACCCACCCACTCCCCCGAGCGGATCCGCCGACTGAACGCCGCCATGCGATCGAGCACCTCGTGCACCTCGGCGACGACATCATGGCCATCCACCTCGAGCGATGTGCCACGCGATGCGCGCAGCGCCGTGTGCAGCACCGAGCGATCCTCGGTGACATTGATCCGCGCCCCGGCGAACATCGCATCACGCAGTTCCTCGACCCCGGCGGCCCGGGCCAGATCGAACAGCAGTGACAGCGTCGTGTCGTCGATGCGGTGCTTGGCGTAGTCGACATGGAGATCACCGACGGCGAGCACCATGCGAGCGCCGCGGGTGGGGTCGGCGTCGAAGAGCTCACGAAGGTGCACATCGGCGATCTCAGCCTGATGCGCCGCCAGCGCCCACCACTGCGGTGCGCGATCGATGGAGATGGGGATCTCCGCCATTCAGTCCGTCTCCCTGGTGATCGAGATCGAGAAGCTGGCCCGCATGGTCCCGCCGGGCTCGATCATGGTGGTCAGGCCGTGTGTGAGTGCATCGGTCGCCGCAGTCATCGGTTCGAGCGCCACGAGGTTCGACGCTACCGGCGCGTACACCTGCGCGAATGCATAGCCATCGTCGGATCGCAGTTCGATCCGATCGGAACCATCGGTGAGCGCCATGAGCCGCTGCGCCCCGAGTCGGTATCCGTCGTCGAACGTCCGGCCGTCGAGGGGGATCGATGCCGCCGGTTCGAACTGCTCGGCCCCGGTGGGCAGGTGGAGATCGTCGAGTTCGAGATGGTGCCGGTCGGGGAGCTCGATCGACCAGCGCTCCCGTCCGGAGTCGGGCAGCCAGAAGTATGGATGCCAGCCGAAGCTGACCGGCACCGCCACCGGACCGGTGGCCTGCATGGTGGTGGTGACGGTGAGTCGAGCCGGCTCCAGCAGGAGATCGATCCCGAGCGCATGAGGGAACGGGAATGAGGCCATGACCTCCGCACAGGCCGCAGCATCGAACCGGGCCGAGAGACGAGCGGACCCATCGGCGATGAGCGGCGGGTCGACGATCCATCCCTTCCGGCCGACCATCGTGCCGTGGATGGGAAGACCGGCGTCGTCGACATGCACACCGGGCGCATCGAGGACATCCACCTCGACACCGCCGACCGCATAGCCCGGGCCGCGCAACCGGTTCGCCCATGGCGCGAGCAACGGGATGCCCGAGGTATGGCCGTCGAGCACCGCCTGCACGCTGTGGAACCGCAGGAACTCTCGACCACCCACGGTGAGCGAGGAGCACACCATCCCCACATCGGGCAGCACCTCGAGCACGGTGTCGGCGACGGTGAGGGTCACCACGTCGACGGCCGACATCTCAGGATCCGCCGACCGCGGGCTTCTCGTCGTGTCCGCCGAACTGTTTGCGCATGGCCGAGAGCAGCTTGTCTCCGTAGGTGGCCTCACCGCGCGAACTGAACCGTTCGTAGAGCGCGGCGGTGAGCACATGGGCAGGCACGCCCTCGTCGATGGCGGCGAGGCTCGTCCAGCGTCCTTCACCGGAGTCGCTCACCCGACCACCGAACTCGGCGAGCGCAGGGTCCTCGACGAGTGCTGCGGCGGTGAGATCCAGCAGCCAGGATGCGACGACACTGCCCCGACGCCACACCTCGGCGACCGCTGCGGTGTCGATGTCGTACTGGTAGTACTTCGGATCGCGCAGCGGCGTGGTCTCGGCGTCGATCTCATGGGTGGCCAGCCCGACATCGGCGTGGTGGAGGATGTTCATGCCCTCGGCGAAGGCGGCCATCATCCCGTACTCGATGCCGTTGTGGACCATCTTCACGAAATGCCCGCTGCCCACCGGACCGCAGTGGAGGTACCCCTGCTCCTCGGGAGCGAGATCGCCGGTGCGGCCGGGGGTGCGCTCGGCGTCACCGGCGCCGGGCGCCATCGAACGGAAGATGGGTTCGAGGCGGGCCACCACATCGGTCTCGCCACCGATCATCAGACAGAACCCGCGCTCGAGGCCGAACACCCCGCCGCTCGTGCCGACATCGACGTAGTGCACGCCGAGCGGGGCGAGGGTCTCGGCCCGATCGATGTCGTCGCGGTAGTAGGTGTTGCCGCCGTCGATGACCACATCGCCCGGAGCCATCAGTCCGGCGAGATCCTGCACGGTGCCACCGGCATACGCAGCCGGCACCATCACCCACGCCGAGCGCGGCACGTCGAGCCTGGCGACGAAGTCGGCGAGATCCGTGGCCCCGGTGATGGCATCGCTCTCCGCCGCCAGTGTCCGCACGGCATCGGCGTCGACATCGAAGACCACACAGGTGTGCCCATCGCGCACGAGGCGCCGCACGATGTTGGCGCCCATCCTGCCGAGACCGACCATTCCGAGCTGCATCCGGGTTCCCTCCGCTCGCGCATCGCCGATCGTTGCGCCGCACCATCGTGCCAAAGAACCGGACCCCGGAGTTCCCGAGGCCCCACCGACCCGATCGCTGCGCTGCCAGCATGGGAACGACCCTCGTCATCGGTGATCGTTGTGACACGATTCGCCGATGCCGGACCGGGGACGCCATGACTGACCACGAGAGCGAGATCGGGACCGGAGCCGGGACCGGGACCGGGACCACCGACGGGACCGACGTCGGGCGAGGAGCCCGACCCAGCCGACGTGCCCGCCGCCGCAGTCACCTCGCCACGGCGCTCGGCGCCCTCCTCACGCTCGTGATCCTCCTCGGAGGCGTCGGGTTCTGGGCGCAGGACACCATGCTCGACCGCACCCGGTTCGCCGACAACTCGGTCCGCCTGCTCGAGTCCAGCGCGGTGCGCAACGCCCTGGCCGATGCGATCACCGAGAGGCTGGTCGAGACCGGACCATCGCGGCTGGCCTCGTTCCAGACGGTGCTGCATCCGGCGATCGAGCAGCTCCTGGGCACCGATGTCTTCCGATCCATCTTCCGCTCGGCGATCATCAGCGCCCAGAACGCGATCCTCACAGAGGATGGCAACGAGGCGGCCATCAACCTGAGCTCGGCGCTCGGCGTGCTGAGCGGCAGTCTCCAGGTCAGCAACCCGGACCTCGCGAACTCGATCCCGACGGGCACCGATGACTTCCTCGTGAACGTGAGCTCCACCCTCCGCAGCGCCAAACCATGGAAGTTCGCCACCTCGGCGGGCGACGGGCTGCTGCGCTCGCTGGTCGAGGTGCTGGTCATCGCCGGAGCGATCATCCTGCTCGAGACCGAACGGCGACGCGGCGTCCTGAAGGTCGGCGTCGCCATCGCCGTCGCCGGAGCGGCGCTGTTCGCCCTCGCCGTGGCCGCCCCCATCATCGCCGCCTCCTTCGGCTCCACACCGACCATCGAGCGGGCCCTCCACGACGGCACCCAGATCTTCGTCGGGAGCCTCATCACGCTGGCGATCGACATCGCCGCGATCGGGATCATCGTGTGCGCGTTCAGCATCGCCACCCGACCCGATCGGCCGCCGGTGACGCCGGCCGAGCTCTGGGCGTTCATCAGGGCCGGGGCCGGCCGATGGTCGCCCCGCTCCCCCGCCGGTCATGTGGTGCGGGCGCTCGTCATCATGACGGTGGGCTACAACCTCATCCTCCACCGCGATGTCGTCGCACCCATCGCCGCATTCCTCGTCGGCGCCTATGTCGTGTACCTCGGCGCCATCGAACTGCTGAGCGTGGTGGGTCGGTCCGATCATCGCAGCGTGCACTCGATCGTCTCCGAACATGCCCATCAGCAGGTGGTGCGGGTCCGCTCCCATCGAATCCTCGGTGCTGCGCTCGTCCTCATCGTCGTCGTCGCAGGGGTCGGGTTCGCACTGCGCCCGGGTGGGCGCGCCGGGGCCGACACCGAACAGCGCTGCAACGGCCATGTGGAGCTGTGCGATCGACGACTCGACGAGGTGGCGTTCGCCGCCTCCCACAACTCCATGTCGGCCCGACGCGATCCGGGCTGGTTGTTCGCCGAACAGGATCAGGGCATCCCCGCCCAGCTCACCTTCGGCATCCGGGCCCTGCTGGTCAAGACCCATTACGGCATCCCCTCCGGCCTGAACCTCACCGGCGCGACGCTCGTCGTCACCGATCAGGGCGCCGAGCTCTCCACATCGACGCCCGAGCAGAGCTCCCTGCTCACCGAGGAGCAGCGGCGACAGGCCGCCGCCATCGCCACGTCGGCGAAGGTGGATCCCGCCCTGCGAGATGTCTATCTGTGCCATGTGAACTGCGAGCTCGGCGCCACGAAGTTCACCGATGCCCTGCGTTACATCCGCCAGTTCCTCGATGCGCATCCCGACGAGGTCATCATGCTGGTCGTCGGGAACTACGTCTCCGATGCCGACACGGAGCAGGCGTTCCGTGACGCCAAGCTCTTCGACCGCTTGTGGAACGCCGAGAACGCCGCCGAGTGGCCCACGCTGCGCCAGATGATCGACGCCCGCCGCAATCTGGTGATGTTCGCCGAGTTCGGGGAGGACCAGCCACCGTGGAACTCCGCCGCCTACGGGGCCTTCCAGGACACCCCGTTCACATTCCGCACCCCCGCCGAGCTGCTCACCCCCGGTGCGCCGGGCTACACCGGCGACGCCGTGGTCGACGGACCCGTGCCCGACACGATCGCCACACCGACCCCCGCCGACCCCGGGGCGGTGTCGTTCGTGCCCCCGGCCGACTGGTCGGGCCTGCCGAGCTGCGCCCCCAACCGGGGCACGCCCGCCTCATCGCTGTTCCAGATCAACCACTGGGTCACGCCATCGGGCGAGGCGGCCACCGCGGCGCAGGCGAAGGTCATCAACGCCTACGACGTCCTGATGCCGAGGGTGCGCGACTGCATGACCCAGCGGGGTCGGTTCCCGAACATCATCGGCGTGAACTTCTATGACAAGGGCGACCTGCTGCGGGTGGTCGACGAGCTGAACGGCGTCGGCTGATCCGCTGCGGCGGTCCGGGATCGACCCTCAGGCTGACGACCGGTCCGGACGGCGATAGATTCACGCTTCGCTGATCCGTTCGGTGTGATTCCGGGGCGGACACACCGACCCGGGCCACTGCCCGAACGAGAGTCCGAACATCTCGCGACTCCCAACACACAAGGGGAACCATGCTTACGTACGACAAGTTCTTCATCGGGGGCGAGTGGGTCGAGCCCGCTGGCACCGAGACCCTCAAGGTCCTGTCGCCCACCACCGAAGAGGTCATCGGCTCCGTGCCGGTCGCCACGCCCGCCGACATGGACCGTGCCGTGGCCGCCGCCAAGGCCGCTCTCACCGGCGAATGGGCCGACTACACCCCGCAGCAGCGCTCCGCCCTGCTCGCCAAGGTGGCCGAGATCCTCACCGCCCGCCAGGAGGAGTTCACCAACCTCATCACCAGCGAGGTCGGCGCCCCCTACTACTTCTCGATGTTCGGCCAGGTGCTGTCGTCCACCATGGTGCTGAACTCCTTCGCCCAGCACACCCTGAACTTCCCGTTCGAGGAGCGTCGCGACGGCGCCCTCGGTGGTCAGATCATCGTGCGCCGCGAGCCGGTCGGCGTCTGCGCCGGCATCATCCCGTGGAACGTGCCGCTGTTCATCACCACCCTCAAGGTCGGCCCCACGCTCGCCTCGGGCTCCACGATCGTCATCAAGCCCGCCCCGGAGACCCCGCTCGACGCCAACCTCTTCGCCGAGGTCCTCATGGAGGCCGGCGTCCCGGCCGGTGTGGTCAACATCGTCGCCGCAGACCGTGAGGTGGGCGAGTACCTCGTCCGTCACGCCGACGTCGACAAGGTCAGCTTCACCGGCTCCACCGCCGCCGGACGCAAGATCGGCGCCATCTGTGGCGAGCAGCTCAAGCGCTGCACCCTCGAGCTCGGTGGCAAGTCCGCCGCCATCATCTGCGACGACGCCAACCTCGATGAGGCCATCCCCCACATCATCGGTGGCGGTCTCATGAACAACGGGCAGGCCTGCGTGGCGCTCACCCGCGTGCTCGCCCCGGCCAGCCGCTACGACGAGATCCGTGATGCCCTCGCCGCCGCCGTCGGCGCCCAGGTCACCGGCGATCCCGCCAACCCCGAGAACCTCTGCGGACCGCTCATCGCCGAGCGTCAGCGCGAGCGCGTGGAGGGCTACATCGCCAAGGGCCGTGAAGAGGGCGCAACCGTCGTCGTCGGTGGCGGTCGTCCCGATGAGGCCAAGGGCCACTTCGTGTCCCCCACCCTCTTCGCCGATGTCACCAACGACATGACCATCGCCCGTGAGGAGATCTTCGGTCCGGTGCTGTCGCTGCTCAAGTACGACACTCTCGACGAGGCCATCGCCATCGCCAACGACAACGACTACGGCCTGGCCGGCGCGTGCTACACCGCCGATCTCGAGAAGGGCATCAACGTGGCCCGCAAGGTGCGCACCGGAACCTTCGGTGTCAACACCACGCAGGGCATGGACTTCAACGGTCCGTTCGGTGGCTTCAAGAACTCCGGCGTCGGCCGTGAGCTCGGCCCCGAGGGCATCGACGCCTTCTGCGAGTGCAAGACCATCTCGCTGCCCGGCGGCATCGATCTGCCGATCGGCGGCTAGTTCCACCCACCACCGCTACACCAGTTGTACGGGAGAGGGCCGACCCACCGGGTCGGCCCTCTTCGCGTCCCGGGAGCACCCGCCACAGGCCACGTACGATCACCGGCCACGTACGATCACGGTCCATGGCCGATATCGATACCCCCCGAACCGGCGGGCCCGAGACAACGATCCTTCCGTCGACGTTGCGATATCTGCGCGAATCGCTCCTTCGCAAGGCTGTAGGACTCGACGATGAAACCGCCCGCTGGTCCCCCGTGGCCAGTGGAACCTCGATCCTGTGGCTGATCGATCACATGGCGTTCGTTGAGAGCATCTGGTTCGTGAACCGATTCCTCGGCGAGGGTGAGATTCCACCATTCATCCCGAGCAACACGCTGCAGCAGGCGCTCGAGAACTACGCGACAGTCGGCCAGCGGGTTGATGACGTGATCGACCGCACGTCGGACTTCGACACCATGAGCGCAGGCGACACCGGCAACGAAGCGGTCTCGATGCGTTGGATCCTCACGCATCTCATCGGTGAACTGGCCCGACACGCGGGACACGCCGACATCATCCGCGAACTGATCGACGAGAGCGTCGGACGCTGAACCGCATCGGATTCCCCCGAAGCGCTTGAGGTAATCAGTCGAGCAGCAGTGCCGCCACGCGACGACGGTGCCATCCGGCATCGCCCCACGAAGCGGCGAGTGCCCAGGAGCGCTTGAGCCAGAAGTGAAGGTCGTGCTCAGTGGTGTAGCCGATAGCGCCGTGGCACTGCAGCGCCTTGCGGGCAACCACCTCGGCAGCATCCGATGCGAAGCACTTCGCCATCGACACACTTCGATCGAGACCGGGCTCGCCGTTGGCCAGCGCGTAGGCCGCGTTCCACACCATCGGGCGGGCGAACGAGACCTTCAGTTCAGCATCGGCCAGATGGTGCTTGACCGCCTGAAAACTGCCGATCGGAACACCGAACTGCTGGCGGGCCACGACGTACTCGACGGTCATGGCGATCATGCGCTCGGCCATGCCGATGAGTTCGGCGGCAGCGGCAACAGCACCACGGTTGAAGGCGAGGGCCACGGCAGCCGCCGCGGCATCACCCGAGGCGATGAGTTCGGCGTCGGCCTCGTCCCATTCCGCAGTGAAGAGGCGACGAGCACCATCGACCGAGGCCTGCGGCGTGAGTCGCAGGTTGGCCCCGGGAACAGCGAACAGCGAACCGTTGCGCTCAGCCACGAGCAGATCGGCGATATGGGCATCGACGACGAAGGGCTGACCCTCAAGCGAAATGGTGGCGATGGCCGAACCGTCCGAAAGGTCAGGCAGCCATGTCGCAGCCAGCGCGTCAGGCGCCGACTCGGCAAGCAGTGGGACGACCACCGCAGTGGTCTCGAGAAGCGGGGCGGGAAGTGCAGCCCGACCAGCCTCGGTGAGGATCGGGAGCAGATCGACCTCGTTCATGCCGAGCCCTCCGCCGGCCTCGGGCGCGGTGAGCCCGATGACACCCATGGCGGCCAGCGCCGACCACAGCTGCGGATCGCGACCGTTGTCGTCGGACCAGGACCAGCGCACCTTCTCGGGCGGGCACTCGTTGGCGAGGAGGTCGGCGACGGCGTCGCGGAACATCAACTGATCATCGGTGAATGCGAAGCGCATGGTTCCGACCTACTTCCGGGGCAGGCCGAGCACGCGCTCGGCGACGACGTTGCGTTGGATCTCGTTGGTGCCGGCGTAGATCGGCCCGGAGAGGGAGAACTCGAAGGCCTTCATCCATGCGCCATCGTCGATGGCACCAGCCGAACCCTCGATGAGTTCGGCAGTGGGGCCGAGCAGCCGCAGGGCGGTCTCGTTGAGGTTGACGTCGAGCTCGGACCAGAAGATCTTGGTGAGGCTGGAGCGAGCGCCCTGCGAGACGCCCTCGACCAGGCCGGACACATCGGCGAGGGTGGCCAGCCGGTAGGCCTCGGCCTCCATCCAGGCCTGGGCGACGGCCTCGCGCAACGAGGCCACGCGCTCGGGATGTTCGCCGGTGGCGGCGAGACGGCGATGCAGCTCGACCAGGCGGTCGGCCGCGGCGCAGAAGCGACCCGGCGAGCGCAGCGTGAGCCCGCGCTCCGACGATGTGGTGGCCATGGCCACACCCCAGCCGTTGTTCACACCTCCGAGCACGAGCTCGTCGGAGACGAACACGTCGTCGAAGAAGACCTCGGCGAATCCTTCGTCGCCGTCGAGTCGCTCGACGCCGCGCACGGTCACACCGGGGGCGTCGAGGGGCACCATGAGATAGGTCATGCCCGAATGGCGGGCGGCCTCCGGATCGGTGCGGAACAGGCCGAACACCCAGTTGCAGAAGGCACCACGGGTGGTCCATGTCTTCTGTCCATTGATGACCCAGCCGCCGGCGGCGTCATCGCGTGCAGCCCGGCTCTTGATGCCGGCGAGATCGGAACCGGCGTCGGGCTCCGACCAGCCCTGGCACCAGAGATCCTCGGCGGCGGCCATGCGGGGCAGGAAGCGGGCCTTCTGCTCCTCGGTGCCGAACTCGAAGATGGTGGGGGCGAGCAGGAAGATGCCGTTCTGGGTGACCCGCTGGGGCCCACCAGCGCGGTAGTACTCCTCCTCGAAGATCAGCCACTCCCACAGCGATGCGCCGCGACCGCCGTACTCCTCGGGCCAGGACACCACCGACCACCGATCGGCGAACAACTTCTTCTCCCACTCCACATGGAGCGCGAACCCCTCGTGGGTGTCGCCCGACGGCAGTCCGTGGGGCACGTTGGCTTCGAGCCAAGCTCGTGCCTCGGCGCGGAAGGCCTCCTCGGCCTCGGTGAATCGCATGTCCATGGTCGACTCCGTCAGGGGGCTGGGTCGCGGGGCCACTCGGCCCGGAGCGCTGATCGTAGGCGACCCCCTGACGGATCGTCAGGTCCGGCGCCGAGCAGCGCAACCTGACATCGGGAGACCGATCAATGACCCAGTCGTTCCATCCAGACATGGTCGATGCCCTCTTCAACATAGGGGTCGCCCACCCGTATGAATCCGAGCCGCTCGTAAAAACCCTCAACACTCAACTGACCCGACAGCACCAGCAGTCCGGGCTCGGCCGAGATGACTGCTTCCATCAAGGCGACTCCCATGCCCGTGCCACGCACCGACGCCGCCGTCACGACCCGACCGATCTTGCGGGCACCTTCGTAGGGATAGGTGCGCAGATAGGCGAGCGCCTCACCATCCTCGGCGAACACTGCGTAGTGCATCGTGGTGGCAAGACAGTCGATCGCCGGGTCCAGATCGTTGGCGATAATCCCCTGCTCCACCACGAACACCTCGGCGCGCAACCCCAGGACCGCCGCGAGCTGCGGAGCGCTGATCGCATCGCCAGCCAGACGCTTGATGGACATCGATCCGATGGTAGGTCGCGTCGGTGACGTCACCGGGATGGGTGCGGCAGGAACTCCTCCGCGGCAGAACCTGACGGGTCGTCAGGTTCTGCCGTAGAGTCTGCCCACCGGGGCAACCGCCCCTGCCGGCACTGAGGAGTCCAGCGTGACCATCACCGCACCCGATCCCGCCACCACAACGACTGAGCGGGTCATCCCCCGGATCGTGAGCGTCGACGATCACGTAATCGAACCCGCCGACACCTGGACCAAGCGTCTGCCCGCCAAGTACCAGGGCATCGGTCCCCGCCTCGAGCGGCTGCGGGTCGACAACCTCGCCTTCGACGGCATGAACTACTCCTTCGACATCGTCGACAACAGCAGCCCGAACGGCAAGTTCGCCGACTTCTGGTGCTACGAGGACCTCAAGGTCCCGATGCGTCGCATCATCACCGCCGTGGGCTTCGAGCCCGAGGAGCGCACCATGCTCCCGGTCACCTATGAGGAGATGCGCAAGGGCTGCTGGGACCAGACCGCTCGCCTCGCCGACATGGACGCCAACCACACCGAGGCGTCGCTGTGCTTCCCCACCTTCCCCCGCTTCTGCGGCCAGACCTTCACCGAGGCCAAGGACAAGGAACTCGCACTGCTGTGCGTGCAGGCCTACAACGACTTCATGGTCGAGGAATGGTGCGCCGGCGCCGGCAAGGGCCGCCTCATCCCGCTCATCATCGTGCCGCTCTGGGACGCCGAACTCGCCGCCGCCGAGGTGTACCGCAACGCCGCCCGCGGTGTGCACGCCGTGTGCTTCTCCGAGGTGCCGCACTTCCTCGGGCTGCCCTCCATCCACTCCGGTCACTGGGAGCCGTTCTTCATCGCCTGCGAGGAGACCAACACCGTGATCAACATGCATATCGGTTCGTCGTCGCGCATGCCGGCCACCTCACCTGATGCGCCCGCCGCTGTGCAGGCCACCCTGTCGTTCAACCAGGGCATGGCCTCGATGGCCGACTGGATCTTCTCGGGCATCCTGCCCCGCCATCCCAACCTCAAGCTGGCCTACTCCGAGGCGCAGATGGGCTGGATCCCCTACGCCCTCGAGCGCGCCAAGAGCGTGTGGGAGCAGTTCCGCGGCTGGGCCTTCGATCCCGCTGTCATCTCCGAGGAGCCGGCGTTCTACTTCCATCGTCAGATCTACGCCTGCTTCTTCCGTGACGACTTCGGCCTCAAGAACCTCCAGGACATCGGCGTCGACAATGTGGTGTTCGAGACCGACTACCCGCACTCCGACTCCACCTGGCCCGACACCGAGCGGTTCGTCCGTGAGATGACCGCCGACCTCGATGACGAGTCGCTCCACAAGATCATCCGGGGCAACGCCATCAAGATGCTGAGTCTCGATCTGGACTAGGCATGCACCTGTGATCCGACTGCTCATCGCCGCCATCTCCGCGATCGTCGGAGCGCTGGCGTGTGCAGTGCTGTTCATGGTCGCCGGCCTCCCCCACACCGTCATCGGGTGGGGCTGGGCGGCGCTGGCGTTCCTCATCGGAGCCACCATCGCTCGTGTCTGTCTCTCGTTGGGGCTGAACACCAGCAACGCGCTCGAACAGGGCGCACGCGAGGCTGCGTCGGCCTCCCGTGGTGATTCCTACGAGGCCACCGGAAGGAAGGCCGGCGCAGTCGTCGGCAAGGGCCTGAGCAGGGTGGCCCG
>CANFHM010000029.1 GCA_947446975.1 Microthrixaceae bacterium | reverse complement strand
TCGAGCCGTTCGATGGTGACGCCACCGATGGTGGCCGTGCACTCGAACTGATGGGGATAGTCGCCAACCGGCGATCCCGTGTCCACTCCCACGTCGAAGGTTTCACCACTCATCGAGAACACCAAGGGCACCGTGCGTTCGATACGACCGCTCGCCACAACGACACCATCGACCAGCAGGTTCGCCTCACCTCCGGCACCGAATCCGCCGTCATAGGCGAACACAAGTTGTACCTCATGGTCTCCGGGACGTAACGGGTCTGTGCCTCTCACGATCGTGTGCTCATGGCCGTACCAGTTGTAGTGATACGCGGGCACACCTTCGCCATCGAGATAGAGCGACCAACCGGCCATCGATCCGCCCTGACAGGCAATAACGCCCTGCGCGCCGGTGTCGGGGCTGGTCAGCGCAGCCGTGATCGCGAACGAGCAGTTCTTGATGTTGAGCACCGAGGATTCGGGCATCCGGACATGTGCCGCGGTGTAGGTCATTCGCTCGATCCCATCGAGCGCGCGAGGGGGCGCGAAGTCACCATTGCGCGGTGAGCCCGGATCACGCAATGGGTACACGCCGTACCGGAGCGCGTGCTCATGGAAGATCTCCTTGAGCGACGCGAGCCTGTCGGGGTGGACGTCGGCGAGATCGACGGCCTGCGAGAAGTCCTCGGCGATGTTGTAGAGCTCCCAACGCTCCTGCTCGCCGTCGAACTCGTACCCGGCGAGACGGATCCAGGGCAGACGCCCGTGGAAGCAGGAGGCCATCCAGCCCTCGTGGTAGATCGCCCGGTTCCCGAGGATCTCGAAGTACTGCGACGTGCGCGTGCTCGGCGCATCGGCGTCGGTGAACGAATAGTTCATCGGCGTGCCATGCATCTCCATCTGCTCGATGCCGTTCACATGGGTGGGCACCTCGATGCCGGCGGCTGCGTAGATCGTCGGAGCGATGTCGATCAGATGGTGGAACTGGGAGCGGAGCTCGCCGACCGCGGTGATGTGACCCGGCCACGAGAGCGCCATGGCGTTGCGTGTGCCGCCGAAATGGGATGCGACCTGCTTCATCCACTGGAACGGCGAATCGAGCGCCCAGGCCCAGCCGACGTTGAAATGGTTCTCGCACCGTGCGGTCCCGAAGTCGTCGATGTGCTCGAGCAGCCATTCGGGATCCTCGTGCACCCCGTTCTGGAAGCTCGGGGCGCTCCATGCCCCATGCACCGTCCCTTCGGCGGAGGCCCCGTTGTCGCCGGTGATGTAGATGATGAGCGTGTCGTCGGTGAGCCCGAGCTGATCGACGGCCTCGATCACCCGATGGATCTGCGCTTCGGTATGGGCGAGGAACCCGGCGAAGACCTCCATGAGTCGACGGGCCACCGGCTTGTAGCGATCCGGATAGTCATCCCATGCCGGGATCTCATCGGGCCGGGCGGTGAGTGCGGTGCCCGGGGGGATCACACCGAGTGCGAGCTGCCGTTCGTGGATATGCGACCGCAGCGCATCCCAGCCGTCGTCGAACGCACCGGCGAAGAGATCACTCCACTCGCGGGCCACATGGTGTGGCGCATGCACGGCGGGCGTGGAGAAGTAGCAGAAGAACGGACGGTCAGGGGTCGAGGCCTTCTGCCGCTGGATCCACTCGATCGCGCGATCGGCGAGATCCTCGGTGAGGTGGTAGCCGGGCCGGTCGAGATGCGGCGAGATCGGTGTGGTCTGGTCGTAGACCGGTGGTTCGTACTGCGATGCCTCGGCCCCGATGATCCCGTAGAAGCGGTCGAAGCCCATGCCGGTGGGCCAGCGATCGAAGGGTCCCGAGGGGCTCTGCTCCCACCCCGGGGTGAGATGCCATTTGCCGAAACACCCCGTGCTGTACCCCGACAGGCGGAGCACTTCGGCAACCGTGGCCGACTCGGGCGGGATCGCGCTGTCGTAGCCGGGGAAGGAGTTGGCGATCTCGGTGATGCCACCCATGTGCACCGAATGATGGTTGCGACCGGTGAGCAGCGCAGCACGCGAAGGGGAGCACAGCGCAGTCGTGTGGAACTGGTTGTAACGGAGCCCGCGCTCTGCCACCTGATCGAGGCCCGGCGTGGGGACCGGCCCGCCGAAGGTGCCGAAGGATCCGAACCCGACATCGTCGAGCATGATGAGCAGCACATTGGGCGCATGCGGCGGCGCACCCTGCTGCCGTGGACGCGACGGCGTGGAGTCGGTGATCAACCGCTGCACATCACCCGTGAACTCCGGGGTCGGTCGGGGCAATCGGGAGGTCACGCCCGCAACCCGTCGACATCGAACACGGCGAGAGCTCGCACTGCGCCATCCGCGTCGCCCTCGATCACCACCGATCCCTCGGCGAGCGCCGCCGACAGCCGGAGCCGACCGGTGAGCAGCTCGGCCCAGGTCTCGATCGTGCACACCACCGTGGCCGCAGCATCGGTGCCATCAGTGGGGCAGGCGATGCTGTTGCGAAGGTGGAGACCGGTGAGGGTTCCGTCGGCGAAGTGCCAGGCCAGTCGCAGATCGATGCCGTGGGCGGGTTCGGGATCGACGAGCACCCGAAGGATGTGCACCGAACGATCCGGCGGTGAACCGAGGACCTGGGCACGGGAGAACCGATGGCGATACAGACGCGACAGATCGAGGCTCCCGT
This sequence comes from Microthrixaceae bacterium, assembly GCA_947446975.1. Lineage (GTDB taxonomy): Bacteria > Actinomycetota > Acidimicrobiia > Acidimicrobiales > Acidimicrobilacustridaceae > Acidimicrobilacustris. The sequence goes on along the minus strand of CANFHM010000029.1, from coordinate 26,263 downwards.
CGAGGAAGAGCGCCCTCGTCAGACACCAGCTCCGGATGTTCGCCGCTGGTGTGCGGTATGCGATCGTGCGCAGGCAGGTGGCGAGTCGCTGACGATCATCGGCGTCGTCGCCGGTGCGCACCAACCACGTGGACAGCTCTGTCGCCCAGCGGAGATCGTCTGCCGCGAGCGCCGAATCAGCCTGCTTCCTCACCTCGGCAGCACCACCGAAACCGGCGATGAGGCGTGCCGATCGTTCCTCGGTGGGCAGCGGGAACAGCTGTGATTCGTCGCCGTCGAACCAGCCGAACAGGCCGCTGCGGATCTGACGGAGATGGTGCTCGGCGACGCCGTAACGCTCAGCGGTGAGATTGTCGTCATCGCATCCGGGAGGCAGCTGCACGGCCAGACCGAGATCGGCGGAGAGCAGGCCGCGGTTGGTGAGCCGCACCGCCTGATCCCAGAGGAACTGGATGGCATCGCGGTAGCGGGTGACGCGCTCGGTGATGCGGTCCCGACCGGACATCGGCGGGCCATGGGTGGCGACGAGGTGCTCGGCACCGAGTGACAGGAGATGATCGATCCCGGCGACCAGCACCTGGGGATCTCGGTACTCCTCGCCACGGATGGCGAACACGTTGAACAGCACCGGCCACACCAGGTTGTTCACCGCCACACCGAGGGTGGGGAACCAGTAGGTGACGGAGTCATCAGCATCCGAGGGGGCGTGGGTGACCTCGATGGGCAGGCCGGCGACCTCGATCGAGGCGCGTTCGCCGAAGGTGTGGGTGGGCGGCACGAACACGCTGGTGAAGGGAGCGTGCGCGGGGTTCCGGTAGAAGTGGCCGAGTCCGACGTTCACCACACCATCGGGGCCATCGGCGGGGAGCACCATGGCGAACTGCTCGAGCAGGCCGCGCCCGTAGGCGGGGGCGATCTCGGAGGCCGCCCGGGCCCGATTGCCGGCCACCTTCTCATGCGCCCAGATGGGGGTGTCGGGAGAGGCGCCACTCTCGAACACCGCCTCCGTGCCACAGACGTAATGGAAGTGCGTGTAGAGCACCGCGACGATCGGCCGATCGGTGACGGTGCGGAGCTCGGTGATGGCCTCGCGCATCTCCTCGGTGGACTCGCCGGTGTCGATGGCGATGATCCCCTCGGGAGCGTCGATGAACGTCTGGTTGGAGAGACCGTTGCCGACGAGGCACCACACACCGGAGGTGACCTCGTGGAACTCGCGCCGGATCACCTCGGACTGGGCGACGTGATCGCGATGGGCGATCTGCCCGCCGGGAAGCGTGACAGTGGCCGATGGATCAGCGGCGAAGGAACGATCGGAGAGCGCCATGTCGGGCATCGTAGGTTCGGAGCGGCCAACTAGGGTCCGATTCCGCACTCACCGGGACGCCGCTGGTGGCCACGCCATCGACACGTCGATCTGGAACGAACCGCAGGGGGAACGCATGCACCCAGGAATCCACGCCGCCGAGCGCCCGGACGACCCGGCCGTCATCATGGCCGTGGGCGGGGTCACCGTCACCTGGTCGCAGCTCGAGGCACGATCGAACCAGCTCGCCCATCTCCTGCGGGCCCGCGGTCTCGGCGTCGGCGACCACGTCGCCGTGTTCCTCGACAACGACAGTCACTACTTCGAGGTCATCTGGGCCGCGTTGCGAGCCGGCCTGTACGTCACGCCGATCAACTGGCATCTCGGCGCCGACGAGGCCGGGTACATCGTCGCCGACTGCGACGCCGTGGCGCTCATCACCACCGGCAGGTTCGCCGAGGTCGTGACCGGCTTCGGTCCCGCCCTCGACACCGTCACCATCCGCCTCTCCATCGACGGCGGTATCGATGGGTTCGAGGACTACGAACTCGCCATCGCCGAGCACCCCACCACCCCGATCGCCGATGAGACCGAGGGTGCGGTGATGCTCTACTCGTCTGGGACCACGGGACGACCCAAGGGGATCAAGCCCCCGCTCACCGGCGCCGAGTTCGGCACGCCGAACGCGCTGGTCACCCTGCTGCAGTTCGTCTACGGCGTCGACGCCACGAGCGTGTACCTGTCGCCGTCTCCGCTCTACCACGCCGCCCCACTGCTGTGGTCCCTGGCCGCACAGCGCCTCGGCGCCGCAGTCGTCGTCATGGAACGCTTCGACGCCGAGGGCACCCTCGCCGCGATCGAGTCGACGCGCGTCACCCATGGCCAGTTCGTCCCCACCCATTTCGTGCGCATGCTGCGCCTGCCCGCCGAGGTGCGCGAGCGCTACGACCTCTCGAGCCTGCAGAAGGTCATCCACGCGGCGGCACCGTGTCCGGTGGACGTGAAGCGACAGATGCTCGACTGGGTCGGCCCGATCGTCCACGAGTACTACGCCGGCAGCGAGGGCAACGGGTTCTGTGCCGTCGGACCGGAGGAGTGGTTGGAGCATCCCGGCACGGTCGGTCGACCACTGGTCGGCATCGTCCACATCGTCGGCGAGGACGGCAGCGATCTCCCCGCCGGCGAGATCGGTGAGGTCTGGTTCGAGAGCGAGACCCGGTTCGAGTACCACAAGGATTCCGAGAAGACCGCTGCGGCCTTCAACGACCGCGGCTGGAGCACCCTCGGCGATGTCGGGTACCTCGATGCCGATGGATGGCTGTTCCTCACCGATCGTGCCTCGCACATGATCATCAGCGGCGGCGTCAACATCTATCCACAGGAGACCGAGAACGTGCTGGCCGCCCATCCGGCCATCGCCGATGTCGCCGTCATCGGCGTCCCCGACGAGGAGATGGGTGAATCGGTGAAGGCAGTGGTCGAACTGGCGCCGGGGTTCGAGCCGTCGCCCGAACTCGCGGCTGCGATCATCTCGTTCAGCCGTGAACGCCTGTCGAGCTTCAAGTGCCCGCGCAGCGTGGACTTCATCGACGAACTGCCCCGCCTGCCCACCGGCAAGCTGCTCAAGCGGGTGCTCCGCGACCAGTACCGCGCCTGAGTCAGAGGGCCGACGGGATCGCATCCCACTAGATTCGCGACCGACGTCACACCGGAGCCGGGGGGCCACATGGATCGCTACGTCGTCATCTCATCGGACTGCCATGCCGGTGCCGACATGCTCGAGTACCGGTCGTATCTCGAGAGTCCACTGCACGAGGAGTTCGACGCCTGGGCCGCTGCGTTCGTCAACCCGTTCGGTGATCTCGTCCGACCCGACGCAGATCGGAACTGGAACACGACGCGCCGCGTACGGGAGATGGACGCCGACGGCGTGGTGGCCGAGGTGGTGTATCCGAACACGGTGCCACCCTTCTATCCGAGCGGGAGTCTGGTGGCCACGAGCCCCACTGCAGAGGACTACCCGTACCGACTCGCCGGGCTCCGGGCCCACAACCGCTGGATGGCCGATTGGTGCGCCGAACTCCCAGATCGACGCGCCGGCATCGGGCAGATCCTCCTCAACGACATCGATGAAGCAGTGCGCGACGTCCACTGGATCGCCGACCATGGTCTCCGCGGCGGAGTGCTGATCCCCGGCGTCCCACCCGGCTCGTCCATCCCGCCGTTACACGCACCGATCTACGACCCGATCTGGCGTGCATGCGAGGAGCGCGGACTGGTGGTGAACGCCCACGGTGGAGCTGCGTCGCCCGACTACGGCCCGTATCCGGCGTCACTCTCGCTCTGGCTCATGGAGACCGCGTGGTTCTCGCATCGCCCGCTCTGGGCCTTCATCCTCTCGGGAGTCTTCGATCGATTCCCCTCGCTGCGTCTCGTGATGTCCGAACAGGGGACGGCATGGGTCCGACCCGCGCTCACTGCGATGGATTCCTTCTACGGTCAGCTGGCGGCGGGCAACGTCGGCGAGCTGAAGTTCGTGCAGCCGTTCCTGCTCGAGCGGATGCCGAGTGAGTACTGGGAGACCAACTGCTTGATCGGCGCCAGCTTCCTGCACCGGGACGACTGCCTCATCCGCTCCCAGGTCGGCACGGACCACATCATGTGGGGGAGCGACTATCCCCACCTGGAGGGAACACCACCGTTCTCGAAGGAGGCGATCGCCCTCACATTCGCCGGCGTCGACCCCGTCGAGGTCCGAGCGATGGTCGGTGGCAACGCGGCCCGGACCTACGGATTCGACCTCGCGTCACTGGAGCCGATCGCCGCTCGGATCGGACCACGGGTCGATGAGGTCTTCGCCGGTCTCGAGCTGATCCCCGACGGGGTCATGAGTCCGGCGTTCGCTCCGACGATGACCCAGCCGGGCTGACGACTGCGGCGAGTTGCCCATCATCAGTCGATGCCTTCGCCGCACGACGTTCCAACCACCACTGCACTGCGAGACCCACGCCGATGCAGCAGCACAGATCGAACGGCGAGCGCAGACGCGGGGGCGACACCAGCACCAGGCTCCCGAGGATGAAATAGGCCCCGATGCCGAGGACGAGGAGCACATCGGGGGAGCGGCGACGGACGAGGAGTCCGAACACGCCGATGACTGTGACCGGATAGAAGAGCCAGAGCGTGGCGCTGCGGAAATCGAGGTTGCGCCCGTCGACGCTCTCGGCCCATTCGTTGAACTTCGGTGTGAACTCGAACAGGTGCAGCGCATTGCGCCACACCACGCCCGGCACCTGGCCGGGATGGGTCCGGATGTCGTGGAGGGCGAACGCCTGGAGCTGGTCGGCCCAGTCCGCCTCGTCGAACTGGGCGAGACGGAACTGCTCGAACCGATCGTCGATGACCGGGTCGACGAATCGCTTCGACTCTCGGGCCGCCGGCGAATACGTGCCGGCGAGGTTGAACCCGTTCGAGGTGACATAGATCGGTGACCCGAGCTGGATCTGGTTGCGGATGATCCATGGGCTGACGACGGCGATGGCGATGGCGAGGAACCCCAGCGCACGGCGCCACCCCAGACGCCACAGCACCCACAGCGCCAGTGGCACCACGAGGTACTGCGCACTGGCCCGGGTGAGGATGAGGAGACCGCACAGCAGCGCGGCGGTGGGCCAGCGTCGGCATACGAGCGCCAGCATGAGCCCGGCGAGGAGGGCGAGCGAGAGCGACTCGGTGAGCAGCATCGTGTCGTTCGCGATGAGTGGCGGGTAGAGCGCCACGGCCAGCGCGGCCACGATCGCCGCCCGGCCCGGAGCGAGATGTCGGGTGAGCAGGTACACCAGGGCCACGGTGACGATGCCGCACACGAGGCTCAGGATGCGACCGCTGACGACGTTGTCGCCGAACACCTTGATGGTGCCGGCCAGCAGATACGGATAGCCCGGCGGACGGAACGCGGTGGGATGCGGATACAGCTGCGGGAAGAGCTGCGAATAGCCCTCGCCCCGCAGGATGTAGCGGGCGAGGTCCTGGTACTGGGCGGCGTCGCTCTCCGGCACATAGTCCGGCGTGATCAGGATCCAGTAGCCGATGCGGGCGACGAGGGCGACGCCGAGCGCGAGCAGCAGTTCGCGACGACCAGCGAGCCACATGATCATTCGCGATGCCGCGCCGCCGGTGGTCGGGGTGTCGACGTCCGTTGGCATGGGAGCGTCGACCGGACGATCAGTCGTCGGCCAGCACCTTGTCGACGCGAGCGCCGGCCTCCTCCATGGTGACGTTCCAGGAGACGGCGAGCTCGGAGACGAGGATGCGTCGGGCGCGGATCTGCATGGCCTTCTCGGCGCTGGAGAGCGAGGACTGACGATCACGAAGCGCCAGGTTGCGGACGACCTCGGCGCATTCGTAGATGTCGCCGGACTTCATCTTCTCCTGATGGTTCTTGAACCGACGCGACCAGTTGGTGGGGACGCGCACCGTGCGCACCGCCAGCACGTCGAGGACGTCCTGCACCTCCTCGAGGGAGATGGCCGGGCGCACACCGAGATCCTCGGCGCGATCCTCGGGCACCGAGACCTTCAGTGCACCGCCTCGCCACGACTCATCGCCGGCGGCGACCGAGAGTTCGAGGTACTTCACCTTCTTGCCATCCACGACCTTGGTCGATCGGCCCGTGACCTCGGCAGTGCCGTGAGCCGGATAGATGACCTTGTTCCCGACTTTGAAATCCATGGGTTCCTTCTTGCCGAACGGACCTCCAAGTATGCCAAAGAACCGACGGATCAGATTCTGGAGGCTCCCGACCCTTGCGGCGTCTGGTCAGATGGCGGTCGGGAAGGGATCGTTCGGGCCCCGACCCTCGGGATCGAGACCCTCGATGATCCGGAGCTTGGCGATGCGTTCGGCGAGCGGCGGATGGGTGTCCATCATGCGCCCGAAGGAGCCGAGCATGCCGTCGTCGTGCCCCCGCTCGAGAGGGGATTCGATCCAGAGATGCGCGGTGGCGGCCGAGGGATGAGCGATGACCGTGGTATCGGCCTCCAGCTTCTCGAGGGCCGAACGCAGACCCGAGGGTTCACGGGTGAGCTCCACCGCAGTGGCATCGGCGAGGCTCTCGCGCTTGCGTGAGAGCGAGGCCTTCAGCAGCAGACCGGCGGGAACGGCCAGCAGATAGATGGCGAGCGAGAGCAGGAGGAACAGTGCGAAGCCGTCGTTGTTGCCGCGACGACGCATGCCGCCGAACATCCCGACGCGCAGGGCGATCTGGGCGATGACCGCGATGGCACCGACGGCGAGCACGGCGAGGGTCGTGACCGCGATGTCGCGGTTGCGGATATGCGACATCTCATGGGCGAGCACGCCACGCAGTTCGCGGCGGGACATGACCGCGAGGAGTCCGGTGGTGACGGTGATCGCCGCATGCTTCGGATCGCGGCCGGTGGCGAACGCATTGGGAGCGGGATCGTCGACGACATAGGTGCGCGGCACCGGGATGCCCGAGGCGATCGACATCTGCTCGACGAGATTGCGCAGCTCGGCGAACTCCGGGCCATCCGCGGGACGGGCCTGCACCATGGTGAGGGCAGCGGAGGCCGAGGCGAACCATGCGATGAGGAGGTAGCCGCCGACGATCACGACGGTGACGAGCAGCGCCACGAGGTTGAAACGGAACTCGGAGGTGCACACCTGTGGCTGCACGACGTAGCCGTTGGCCAGCACCTTGGCCGGCGAACAGGTCTCCTTCGTGTACCCGCCGAGGAGTCCGGTGACGACATTGGCGACGATGAACAGCAGCGCGAACGTGCCGGAGAGGATGAGCACGCTCGCCCGACGGTTGTGTCGCTGCTCGGCGATGAACCCGGTGGCGTCACTCATCCGATGTGCTCCGCTGCGATGGGGTCACGGATCTCAGAACTGCACCTTCGGGACATCGCGGTCGGCGGGTGCGGCTTCGAAGAGTTCGCGATGCGGGAAGGTGCCGAACTTCGCGACGATCACACCCGGGAAGGTGTCGATGCGGTTGTGGTAGCTCGTGACCGAGTCGTTGTAGAACTGCCGCGCATAGGACACCCGGTCCTCGGTGGAGGTGATCTCCTCCTGGAGTTGACGGAAGTTCGCGTCGGCCTTGAGGTTCGGGTACGCCTCGGCCAGGGCGAAGAGGCGCCCGAGCGCCTGGGTGATCGGCCCCTCCGCAGCAGCGGCCTCGGCCGGCCCCTTGGCCGCCACACTGACCTGACGAGCCTGCACGACCGCCTCGAGCGTGCCGCTCTCATGGGCGGCGTATCCCTTCACGGTCTCGACGAGATTGGGGATCAGATCGGCACGGCGCTTGAGCTGCACCTCGATCTGGGCCCAGCCGTTGTCCACCTGGTTGCGCTGGCGGACGATGCCGTTGTACGCACCGACGACGGCGAACACGAGCAGTGCGATGACTGCGATCACGATGATCAGTCCGATCATGGTCGATCCCTTCCTGAGAGCGACGGGCCCGAGCAGACCCTCCGGCGCACCGATGCGCCTCCCCAAGTGAACCATGGGCTGGACGCGAATGCGCCTCGTGCCGACACGGTTTCAGTCATCGACCGACGGAATCCCTCCCGGGAGCGAACCCTTGCCCGAGGAGAGCTCCTCACCCTCGAGCAGCGCGCGACGTTCGATGATCGCATCCTCATCGTCCGGGACCGGTTCCTCCGTGGAGGCGGCGAGCGATCGCCAGCCCACCGCTGCGGTGAGCAGACAGGCGAGGCCACCGGTGACATAGGTGGCCCGAGCGCCGAGGTTCTGGCCGATGAACCCGATGATCGGGCCTCCGAACGGAGTGGTGCCGATGATGGCGGTGACGTACAGCGCCATCACCCGACCTCGCATCTGCGGCGGCGCCGTGAGCTGGAGGGTCGCCGAGTTGCTGGTGATGAACGCCACGCTCCCGGCTCCGACGAACAGCAGGGCGATGACCATGGTGGCCATCGAGGGCATGGCCGCTCCCACGAGCATCGCCACACCGAGGAAGGCCGCGGCGTACCCGATCCTGCGATGCGTGGCCCGACCCATACGGGCGATGGCGAGTCCGCCGAGCACCGATCCGATACCCATCGCCGAGGACAGGAAGCCGTAGCTGCCCGCATCGCCGCCGAAGGTGTTCTTCGCCAGCAGCGGAAGGGACACCTGGTTCTCATACGCGAGCGCGCCGATCACGATCGTCATCAGCATCGGCGTGCGCAGTCTCGGATCCGCCCACACCACCCGGAGTCCGGCCCGGACCTGCCCCTTCTCCCGCGGACTCGACGGGGTGACGACGAACTCGCCGCGCCGCATGAGCAGGAACGCGGTGATCGCGGCCAGATAGCTGGCCCCGTTCACGAAGAAGCAGGACGAGAGCCCGAACAGGGCGATGAGCCCACCGGCGACCGCAGGACCGATGATGCGGGAGACGTTGTTCGTGGTACTGGCGATACCGACTGCGCCGGTCAGATCATCCGGTCCGACCATCTCGTGCACGAACGACGACCGCACCGGAGTGTCGAAGGAGTTGACCGTGCCGATCGCCGCGGCGAACACGAACAGGCTCCAGACCCGGATGGTGTCGGTGACGACCATGACACCGAGTGCCGTGGCGAGCAGCCCGGCGAGCACCTGCGTCGTCTGCAGGATCCTCCAGCGGCTCAGCCGATCAGCGAGCGCTCCGGCGAATGCGCCGAGCAGCAGCGTGGGGATGAACTGCACGGCCGTGACCAGACCGAGGAGCTCACCGCGACCGGTGAGGTGCAGCACCAACCATCCCATGGCCACGGTCTGCATCCAGGTGCCGGTCTGCGAGACACCCTGTCCGATCAGATAGAGACGGAAGTTGCGATGTCCGAGTGAGGCGAAGCCGGCCCGGCCAGAGTGCGTCATGCGCGGTCGCCGATGATCGAGTCGAGGAACCGGCCGATGGCGAGCGCATGCTCGAGGCGCCAGGTCCCGACGACATCGGAGGGTGGCACCGATGTGAGGGCGGCGATGAGCGGGGCGAAGGCATCGCGCTGGCGTGTGGCGAGCGGGACGAGCGATTCACCCATGCGCTCGAGGAGTTGGAACTTCAGCAGCAGCACCGTGCGCACATCGCGGAGATGCTCCACCGGCTCGGCGATCCAGCTCCGAGTGGCCGCCCGACCCGTTCTCGTGGGGTGCAGCAGTGTGCGTTCCCTGCCGCGTCCGGGGGCGGTGCCCGATCGCTGGAGACGACCACCGGCCACGAGCGCGTCGATCGCCCGATACGTGAGCGGCCGCGAGAGGGTCCAGATGCGACCGAACTCCGCGCCCGGAGCGAGCAGATCGGCGACCGCTCCGCCGTACTCGACTCCGGTGACGACGAGCGCCAGACACACCGATTCGGCGAGTGACGTCTCCGATCGGCCCATGGGTCGACACTACCGATCGTCCCGGACGGTTGTCAGCCGCTGACCACCAGTCGTCAACTCCTGACTACTGTGAGGACATGCGTTCAGCCCTGCGATCGTTCCTCGCTCTCGGTCTCGCCTCGCTGCTGCTCGGCGCACTGCTCACCGGCTGCGGATCCGATGGCGACTCGAAGTCCATCACCGTTGCTGCCGCCTCCTCGCTCGGGGGCGCCTTCGAGGCGGCGAAGGCGGCCTTCGAGGCAGGTCATCCGGGCACCTCGGTCACTCTGTCGTTCGGCAGTTCCTCCGCTCTGGGCCAGCAGATCATCGATGGCGCCCCGATCGATGTGTTCGCCTCCGCCGACAACCAGACCATGCAGCGGGTGGCCGATGAAGCCAGCGGTGGACTCGCCGGTCACGCCATGACCTTCACCACCAACACGCTCGAGATCATGGTGGAACGGGACAATCCCCTGGGCATCACCACGCTCGAGGATCTCGCCCGACCCGGACTCATCTACGTGACCTGCGCCCCCGAGGTGCCGATCGGGCGGTACTCGGCGGAGGTGCTCTCCCGGGCCGGTGTCGACGTCACGCCGAGCAGTCTCGAACCCGACGCCAAGGGCATCGTCACGAAGATCACCTCCGGTGAGGCCGACGCCGGGATCGTGTACACCACCGATGTCGTCGCCGCCGGGGATCGGGCCAGCGGCGTCGTCATCCCGATGAAGCAGAACGTCATGGCGTCGTACCCGATCGCCCGACTGCATCGCGCCCGACACAACTCCACGGCGGCGGCCTGGCTCGACTTCATCAACGGCCCCGAGGGTCAGTCGATCCTGACCCGCTTCGGATTCATCGCCCCATGAGCCGGCGGCGGCGATCCGACTCCCGTCCGCCGATCGTGGCCATCGGCGTCGCCGTCGTGGCCGTCGCCTTCTTCGCCCTGCCCTTCCTCGGTCTGCTGTGGCGCGTGCCCTGGTCGTCGGCGTGGAGCATCGTCACCGATGCCGACTCGCTCACCGCGCTGCGGCTCTCGATCGAGTGCTCGGTCCTCGCCGCAGCGCTGTCGATCCTGCTCGGTGTGCCCCTCGCATGGGTGCTCGCCCGTGTGGACTTCCCGGGCCGCCGCGTCGTGCGCGCCCTGTGCCTGCTGTCGCTGGTGCTCCCACCGGTCGTGGCCGGCGTCGCGCTGTTCTCCGCCTACGGACGTCGGGGTCTGCTGGGGAGCCCGCTCGCCGACTGGTTCGGTGTGCATCTGCCCTACTCCACCGCAGGCGTGGTGCTCGCCCAGACCTTCGTGGCGATGCCCTTCCTCGTGCTCACCGTCGAAGCCGCACTGCGTGGCCTCGATCGGGGGGTGGAGGAGGCGGCGCGCACTCTCGGCGCCGGCAGCTGGTACTCCTTCCGACGGGTGATGCTGCCGGCGATCCGACCGGCGCTCATCGCCGGTGCCGTGCTCGCCTGGGCCCGGGCCCTCGGCGAGTTCGGTGCCACGATCACCTTCGCCGGGAACCTCCCCGGGACCACCCAGACCGCACCGCTCGCCGTGTACCGGGCGCTCGAGAACCATCCTGATCAGGCACTCGTGCTGTCGGTCGTGCTCATCGCTGTGTCGTTCGCCGTGCTCATCGGCCTGCGTGACCGCTGGCTGGCGCCCGCCGCGGAGGCCCGACCATGAGCGTCCCGGCCTGCGAGACGACCCCCTGCGCAGGACTCGACGCCGACCTCGTGGTCCGGGTGGGGCCACTGCCGGTCATCGCCGAGCTGCATCTGACCCCCGGTTCGACGACGGCGATCGTCGGCCCCAACGGGGCGGGCAAGACCACGCTGCTTCGAGCGCTCGCCGGGTTGGTCCCGCTCGACAGCGGCCGGGTCACGCTCGGTGCGCTGGTCCTCGACGATGTGGAGGCCGGCGAGCACCTCCCCACGGCACAGCGTGACATCGGCATGGTGTTCCAGGGGCAACGTCTCTTCGCGGAACTCTCCGTCGGCGAGAACGTGGCCTTCGGTCTCCGGGCCCGCCGGATGCCGCGGCCCGAGGCCCGCCGGATCGCCGAGGAGTGGCTGCAGCGGGTGGGACTCGCCGGGTTCGGATCCCGACTCCCCCATCAGCTCTCCGGTGGTCAGGCCCAACGGGTGGCGCTGGCCCGGGCGCTGGCCATCGACCCCGCACTGGTGCTGCTCGACGAGCCGCTCTCGGCGCTCGACGCCACGACGAGGGCGGCGCTTCGCATCGAACTGCGGACCCATCTCCGGAACCTCGCCGTGCCCTCGCTGCTCGTGACCCATGACATCCTCGACGCCCGGGAGATCGCTGACGAGATCCTCGTGCTCGAGGACGGGCGGATCACCCAACGCGGTCGCATCGAGCAGCTCGCCGCTGCGCCGCGCTCGGAGTACGTGCGCGAACTGCTCCGCGGACTGTGATCGGGGAACATCGGCAGCAGAGGGCGGATTGCCGCTGGCCCCCGACCCGGCGATAGAGTCTTCACGTCGTGAGGTTCCCACCTCGTCGACACCGATGGGCCGACTGAAGCAGTCGACTCGTCCCTCCAGATGGTGATCCCCCTCCCATCGGAGCAGCAGCAGGCAGCACTTCCCGGTGCGGGGACCGGCTCATCATCACGAACGCGGCTCCGCCAGCATCAGGCGCCGGAGTCGACCGTGCTCACCAAGGATTCTCGTGTCCCAAGACGATCCGCAGTTCGACCAGGCCGACGACGACAACGTCACCACCGCCATCCCCACAATCGATGTCGACGGTCCGCGCTTCGCCACCATGGTCGAGGCGGCGGCATGGGGCGAGGCCACGGCCGCTGATCTCGAGATCCTCGAGGCGAACGCCGAGGCCTGGCGTCGCGAGCTCGTCGCCCGTCTCACCGAGACCGACGAATCGCTCGAGCGCATCCGGGCCCAGCGGCGTCCCGACGACCTGCAGGTGATCGCTGATCTCGAACTCGAACAGCGGATGCTCGAGATCGCACTCGATCGCCGGCTCGGGATCGAACCGGAGCCCGGTGAGCTCACCCCCGGCGTCAACGTCCTGCAGCTGTCGTGGGTCACCGGCCGCATCCTGGCCTGGCTCGGCGGACCCGATGCCCCGGCCGCCACCCTCGAGCAGCTTCGTGCGGCGCTCGAGGCCTGCGACGCCCCCGACATGTGGTCGGGTCGGGCACCGATCCCGCTGCCCAACGGCGAGAAGGTCGTCGCCCTCGAGGCCAACACCGCAGACATCCTCGGGTGGCTGCTCTCCCTCGCCGCTGATCCGCCCGAGGAACCGATCGGGCCGAGCGCCCGCTGGCTCTCGATCATCGGAGCCTTTGCCATCTCGCTGGTCGCCCGCGGCGCCATGGTGCCCACCATCCGTCGTTCCCGGGCCGGGCGACGCTCCCCGAACCGCACGGCCTTCGCCGTCACCTGGTCACCGGCCCTCGTCGATGCCGACCATCTCAAGCGCATCGCCGATGCGATGCCCGGAGCGGTCGCCGCACTCTCGCCGTCGGTCGATGGCGCCACGATGTCGCGCTCGGTGCTGGGTGAGGTCGTCGACGTCCTCTGCCACGACGCCGCCCGACGCGTCGACGTGCCCGCTGCCCCGGATGATCCGAAGTCGCTCTCCGAAGCGGGCGAGACCTTCCTCAGCCGGCTCGACGGCACACCGTTCGACATGGCACCGGCCCTCGCCGGCGAGCTCACCAACGCCCTCGAACGCTGGGCCATGCCCGTGGCCTCGAAGTCCTATCGGCCGCTCATCGTGCAGCTCGACCCGCCCGATTCCGGCGATGCCTGGCACCTCGCCGTGTTCGCCCCGGGCAAGGGGCAGCAGCTGATCCCCGTCGAGGTGGCACTCGTCAACGCCGGCAATCTCCGACGTGAGCTCGAGGGGAACCTCCTGCGTCTCGAGCGCCTCTTCCCCGAGCTGCAACGACCCGGCAGCCTCCGTCGCGGCGAGGTCGTGCTGAGCCAGGCCGAGGCCTGGGAGCTCATGACGAACGTCGGGCCCGTGCTCGCCGATGCCGGCTTCGATGTGCGCGTGCCGGCCCTGTCCCGCCGCCGGCCCACACCGTCGCTTCGACTGTGGGCCGAGGGTGGCACCGAGACCAGTGTCGGCGCCCATCAGCTGGCGAACGTCAGCTGGACCGCCGTGTTCGACGACATCGAACTCACCGCCGCCGACATCGCCAGACTGGCCAAGGAGGCCCGCCCGCTCGTCCGCTCCGGCGGTCGATGGATCGCACTCGATCACGCCGATCTCGCCGCTGCTGCCGAGGCCCTCGCCGAACGGGCGAAGAAGCCCCAGATGACCGGCGCCGAGATGCTGCGTCAGGCACTCGGTCTCGACGGCACCTCACTGGCCGGCGGCATCGCCATCGAGGGGTCCGGATGGGCCGCCGATCTGCTTTCCAAGGCGTCCACCGCCTCGCTCGCCCCCGCCCAGAACCCCCGTGGATTCAACGGTGAACTGCGCAGCTACCAGGCCGAGGCACTGGCCTGGCTGCAGTTCCTCGACACCACGAGCCTCGGCGGTTGTCTCGCCCTCGACATGGGTCTGGGCAAGACCCCGACGATCCTCGCCCATCTCGTCAGCGGAGCCGGCAGCGGAGAACCGGCGCTCGTCATCGCACCCCCGGCCGTCGTGGGGAACTGGGCCGCCGAGGCCGCCCGCTTCACACCGTCGCTCAAGGTGCTCGTGCACCATGGCGCCTCCCGTGCCGAGAATGATCGCCTGCCGGCGCTCGCCGCATCCCACGACGTCATCATCACCACCTACTCGACCGCCGTGCGCGACATCGCCGCCCTCGAGAAGATCCACTGGAGTCGCATCGTCCTCGACGAGGCCCAGGCCATCAAGAATCCCGCCAACGACACCGCCCAGCAGCTGCGTCGACTCGACGCCACCACCCGTCTCGCACTCACGGGCACACCCATCGAGAACGGACTCGGCGACCTCTGGGCCATCCTGGATTTCACCAATCCCGGTCTCGTCGGCCCCCGGCCCCAGTTCATCGCCCAGCTCTCGGGCAGCGGCGAGGGTGCCCGGGATCAGGGCGAGCGTGCGCTGCGGGCCCTCAACGGCATCCTCGTGTTCCGTCGCACCAAGAGCGAACCGGCGATCGCCGCCGAGCTCCCCGATCGCATCGACGAGCTCGATCGCTGCTCGATGACCCCGGAGCAGATCGGTCTCTACCAGGCGGTGCTCGACAGTCTGGTCACCGGTGTCGGCAACGAGGCCGGCACCGACTCCCGCAACGGCGCCATCCTCGCCGCCATCACCGCCCTCAAGCAGATCTGCAACCATCCGGTCGCCTACCGCAACGACGACGGTCCGCTCGACGGTCGCTCCGGCAAGCTGGCCCGACTCGAGGAGATCATCGAGCAGGTGTACGCCGCCGGTGAGCGGGCGCTCGTGTTCACCCACTTCGCCGAATGGGGCCAGAAGCTGGCCGCCCATCTCACCGCTCGGTTCGAGGTGCCGGTCGGCTGCTACCACGGCGGTCTCTCCCGGGGCGCCCGCGATGCCCTCGTCACCGAGTTCCAGGCCCTCGAGGGTCCCGGTGCCCTCGTGCTCTCGTTGAAGGCGGGCGGCACCGGCCTCAACCTCACCAACGCCAACCACGTGATCCTCTACGACCGCTGGTGGAATCCGGCCGTCGAGGATCAGGCCCGCGACCGCGCCTGGCGCATCGGCCAGACCAAGACCGTGATCGCCCATCGCCTCGTGTGCCCCGGCACCGTCGACGAACGGGTCGAGGAGGTCGTGGCCGGCAAACGCCATATCGCCGATCTGGTACTGCCGAAGTCGAGTTCGCTGGGCGATCTCGATCCCACCCAGCTGCAGGCCGCCCTCGGTCTGCGCACCGACGAACTGCTCACCGAGCAGGACGATGACCTCCTCGAGGAGAGCGTGGCATGAGCCGTTCGCGCCGCCGCCCGGCCAACAACCAGAAGAAGCTCGAGGCTGATCGCGCTGCGTCCCGACGGTTCTGGGGTGAGGGGCTGCTCGACGACCCCGCACTCGTGCACCGCAGCGAGGATCCGGCGGCGATGGTGGTCTCGCTCGGTGATCCTCCCCTGCGCAACAACGAACGAGCCGCACAGGCCACCTTCGTGCTGGTGTACCGACGGGCCGCCCAGCTCGCCCTGCTGGCCGCCACCGCCGCCGGTCTCGACGACGACTCCCGGTCGAACTGACCCCCGCGTCGCCTAACCTTCACCTCTCGTGCGCTTCCTTCACGATCGTCTCCCCGAATCGGACCTCACGTTCGATGACGTCTTCATGGTCCCGGCCCGATCCGATGTGGCCTCCCGGCTCGATGTCGACCTGACCACCTCCGACGGCACCGGCACCACCATCCCCATCGTGGTCGCCAACATGACCGCCGTCGCCGGCCGTCGCATGGCCGAGACCGTCGCCCGACGCGGTGGCATCGCAGTCATCCCGCAGGACATCCCGCTCGAGGTCGTCGCCGACGTCATCGACTGGGTCAAGCGTCGTCACCTCGTGCACGACACACCGATCACCCTGGCCCCCACCGACACCGTCGGTGAGGCCATCAACCTCATCGCCAAGCGCGCCCACAACGCGGTCATCGTGGTCGAGGGGGATCGTCCCGTCGGGGTCGTCACCGACGCCGATCTCAGCGGGGTCGACCGCTACACCGCCGTCGATCAGGTGATGTCCACCGATCTGCTCACCTTCCCCGACACCATCGATGCCGAGACAGCGTTCACCACGCTGCACGAACGTCGTCGTCGTGTCGCCCCCGTCGTCGACGCCCGCGGCGATCTCGTCGGTGTGCTCACCCGCACCGGTGCCCTGCGTTCCACGTTGTACGCACCCGCCGTCGACGCCTCGGGTCGACTCCGGATCGCAGCGGCGGTCGGTGTCAACGGCGATGTGGCGGCGAAGGCCTCCATGCTCGTCGAGGCCGGTGTCGATGTGCTCGTGCTCGACACCGCGCACGGTCATCAGGAGAAGATGATCGACGCCATCCGTCGCATCAAGGCCCTCGACCTCCCCGTTCCCCTGTGCGCCGGCAACATCGTCTCGGCCCAGGGTGTGCGCGATCTCTGCGATGCCGGTGCCGACATCATCAAGGTCGGCGTGGGCCCGGGCGCCATGTGCACCACCCGCATGATGACGGGCGTGGGTCGTCCGCAGTTCTCGGCGGTGCATGAGTGCGCACAGGCCGCCCGGGCGCTGGGCCGACACGTGTGGGCCGACGGCGGCATCCGCCATCCCCGCGACGTCGCCCTGGCACTCGCCGCCGGTGCCAGCAACGTCATGATCGGTTCCTGGTTCGCCGGCACCCATGAATCCCCCGGCGATCTCCAGCGCGACAGCGACGGGCGCGTCTACAAGGAGAGCTTCGGCATGGCCTCGGCGCGCGCCGTGCTCGGTCGCAACGCCAGCCATGAGGCACCCATCGACGCCGCTCGACGGGCGCTGTTCGAGGAGGGCATCTCCACCGGACGCATGTACCTCGATCCCGAACGTCCGGGTGTCGAGGACCTCCTCGACACCATCACCGCCGGGGTGCGCAGCTCGTTCACCTATGCCGGTGCTCGCAGCATCGAGGAGTTCCACGATCGCGCGGTGATCGGCATCCAGACCGCCTCCGGATTCGCCGAGGGACGGCCGCTGCATCAGGGCTGGTGACAGCCCAGCGCCACGGGTGCTGACCTGTGGCTGCTGTCACTGTGACGACTGACCGGCCGTTCTCCGTGGACGGACGCGGTGACGTTCCCTATCGTCATCTCCGTTGGCTCCGGGTTCCCCCCGACTCGTCAGAGCCACAGAACCCCTCGAGATTCCCCCATCTCGAAGGCCATGCGACTCCCCCGCCCTCCCCCCGGGCCGGGGGAGTCAGCGCGTTCAGGCCAGGTTCGCGGTCAGGAACTCGATGGTGCGACCCCAGGCATCGCTCGACGAGGCCTGATGGAACGACGCCCGGTCATCACAGTGGAACCCGTGATCGGCCTGTGCGTAGCGGATGATCTCGGTGGGCACCGCGGTGGCCGACACGACGGTCCGGAGCTGTTCGACCTCGTCGGAGGGGATGTGGGCGTCGAGGTCCCCGTACAGGCCGAGCCACGGCGTGCGCAGCTGTGCGCCGGAGGTGAGGCCGGACTCCATCCCGAACCGACCCTCGGAGATCCCGCCCCCGTAGAACGTGACCGCAGCCCCGAGTTCGAGACGAGCCGCCGTGGCCAGCGTGACGCTCCCTCCCAGACAGAACCCGATGATCCCCTGCGATGACGCGCCATGGCCCAGACGCGTGAGCTCGCCGAGTGCGGCGTCGATGTCCATCGTGATGGTCTCCGGCGTGAGACGCATGATCACCGGACCGAGACGCTCGTAGTCGTCGTACCCGAACACCTGGTCCTCGCTGCGGTGGTAGAGCGAGGGCGCCACCGCGACGAATCCGGCAGCGGCGACCGCATCGGCGACCCGTTCGATGTGCCCGGTGAGACCGAACGCCTCCTGCACCACGACCACGCCACCGATCGGGTCGCCCGCCGGATGGGACAGATAGGTGCGCATGGGGCCGTCAGGGGTGAACAGCTCGATGGTCTCGGCACGTGGTTCAGTCATGGCGAGATTCTGCCCGCCCCGGCCGGGGTGCGGGGCCGATCAGGCGATCGTCACCGAGGTGAGGTCGGGGCCGAGCACGATCTCACCGGTGAAATGCGCAGCGGCGAGGGCCCGCCATTCGTCCTCCTGCCCGGGCTGGATGGCCGGGACATAGTGGGTGAGCACCAGCGTGCGCACTCCGGCGCGGGTGGCCACCTGGGCCGCCTGCTCGACCGTCGAGTGGTAGTCGAGGATGTCGGTGAACCGCTGCATCGGGACGAGCCGGACGATGTCCTCGCGCAGCACGGTCTGCACGTAGGCGTCGGCACCGGCGCACAGCGCCTCGAGGGTGTCGCAGGGCACGCCGTCGCCGCCGAGCACCGTGGACAGGCCACCCTGCTCGAGCCGGAACGCGACCGTGGGCTCGACGGGGCGGTGATCCGTGGCGGCCACGCTCACCGTGACCTCGCCGATCATGAACTCGTCACCCTGCTGCACCTCGACCACCGTCACGGCGGGGGGTTCGGTGATGTCCTCATGGTGGGCGATGCGGTAGCGGATGTCCGGAGCGAGCATGGCCATCATGCCCTCGACGACCTCAGCGGTCCCGAGGGGGCCGAACACCGTGATCGGGTTCGGCATCGGGCTCATGACCCAACGGGTGGTGATCACATCGTTGAGATCGGTGAGGTGATCGCTGTGCAGGTGGGTGATGACCACGGCGCTCAGCATGGGCGGCATGACTCCGGCGGCGGCCAACCGCATCACCACGCCCCGACCGCAGTCGGCGAGCACGATCGCCTCGCCGGCGCGCACCAGCGTGGAGGGGCCGGCCCGGTTCGGGTCGGGGATGGGGCTTCCGGTGCCGAGCAGCGTGATCTCCATCAGTGGTTCCTCCAGAGGGGTGCGTGCCGAGCCGTTCAGCGCAGCGGGATGACGCCCGATGAAATGGCAGTCGATCTGACAGTAGTCAACGGCGACCGGTCATGACGGCGACCATCCACTGCCCGCCCCCCGGCTCCACCGAGGTGGACACCGACAGGGCAGGGACCAACCGGCTGAGACGATCGACGAACCAGGATGCTGCGGCCTCGCCATCGGCCTCGGTGGGGCACCGGGCGATGATCTCCCGTCCGCCCTTGCGCTGGAGACGCTCGACCACGGCGACGATCGGTGCCGGATCCACGACGAACAGCTCGGGGTCCCAGGCCACGACGGGGGCGATGGCTCCCTTCTTGGTGTTGCAGGCCCGATGGGCGAGACGCTCCTCGCCGAATCCGGTGGCGTCGCCCCGGCCCTTCGACCTCGACTTCGTGGTGAGCGAGTCGATGGAGGGTCCGCGCGGATCGTTCACCGACATCCCGGGATCGACGGGTTCATCACACAACCAGCATCGCCAGCCATCGTGATCCCCGACCTCGTCCAACCGACTCATGGCACTCCCGACTCGTGATGACGACGACCGACCATGGTCGCGTCGGTAGCCTCACCCTATGACCTCGTCCCCACACCCTCTCGCCGACGAGAAGTACGTGTCGTTCACCACGTACCGGCGCAACGGTGATCCCGTGTCGGTGGCTGTGTGGTTCGCCGCCCTCCCCGACGGCAGCTTCGGCTTCACCACCGGCGGCGACTCCTGGAAGGTGAAGCGACTCCGCAACGACCCGAGGGTGGTCGTGCGGGCCAGCAACGTCCGGGGCGTGGTGAAGCCCGACGCAGCAGCCCACGAGGGCACGGCGATCGCTCTCACCGGCGACGATCCCGGGTTCGCCGAGATCGAACGAGCCGTGGCCCGCAAGTACGGATTCATGTTCTCCCTCGTGCGGTTCAGCGGCTGGGTGCAGTCGAAGTTCCGGCCGCATGGTGCCGCCGACGCCGCCATCCGCGTCACGCTCATCTCCGACTGATCCTCCCGGGGGTCGGCACCCACGCTCCCCCGATCCGATGCACAACTAGATTCGGGCGATGGCTCGAACCGCCCGACTCCGGGGACTCGAACTGGCCCTCGGTCTCCTCGTGGTGCAGGCGCTGGACATCGCGGCCTCCTGGCAGATCCACACCGGCGAGATCTTCACGCGCACCACGGGCGATGTCCTCTTCGCCGTCGACGCCATCACCACCGGCGTGTTCATCGTCATGGCCATCCTGCTGGTCGTGTCGACGGTCCGAGCCGAGGATGCATCGATCAACCGGTTCGCCTTCGTCTACCTGTGCATGGCCACGATCCAGGTGAGTCTCAACGTGGCGCTCATGGTCACCGCCGGCACCACCCGCAACGATTCCCTGCTGTGGGGACTCTGGGATCTCGGCGCTGCGTATCTGCTGATCGTCGCCGTGTTCACCGGCTGGTACTGGTGGTGCGACCGGGTGATCGACGGAGGTGCGTTCCTGTTCCCGATCCGCCCGGACACCACTGACCATCGACCCAATGTCGTCGACTACCTGTTCATCGCGTTCAACACGAACTCCACCTTCGGTCCGACCTCGGAGTCGGTCGTGAGCCGGCGGGTCAAGGCGCTGATGATGTACCAGACCATCCTCTCGCTGGCGATCCTGCTCGTGTTCGTCGCCCGCATCGTGGGGCTCGCCGTCTGAGCCGCGGCCGGCGCTGCGCACGATGCGCTAGAAACAGCGCATGAGTCGAGTGAGCACCTACCTGAACTTCCTGGGCAACACGCGCGAAGCGTTCGAGTTCTACAAGGAGGTGTTCGGCACCGAGTACCTCGCCCCGATCCAGCGCATCGGCGACATGCCGATGCCGGAGGGCGCTCCGCAGTTGTCGCAGGCCGATCTCGACGCCGTCATGCACGTGGAGTTGCCGATCCTCGCCGGGCATGTGCTCATGGGCACCGACTTCCTCGAATCCATGGGTCATGAACTGCACGTCGGCAACAACGTGACCATCAACCTCGAGCCCGACACCCGGGCCGAGACCGACCGTCTCTATGCCGCGCTCAGCGTCGACAGCGAGCAGTTCGCGCCGCTCGCCGACATGCCGTGGGGTGCCTACTGGGGCAGCTGCCTCGACCGCTTCGGCATCCGCTGGATGTTCAACTGCTACGAACCGGCCAGCTGAACCCGACATGGGGCACCCGATACCGGGGCCCCTCGGCGGCTGATGGGGCTGAGCTCAGCCGCGGAACTCGAGGCCGGCGAAGGCGCCGTCGCTGCGCCAACGATCGATGTGCTCGAAGTAGGCCACCGCACCGAGCGGATGGCCGCTCGAGTTGCGACGGTCGCGCCGTGTGGCCTCCCGGCCCTCGCCGTTGTAGTACCCCGGGGTGCACTCGGTGTCGCCGAAGATCGAGCCCGGATGGGTGTCGATGAGTGCCACCCAGGCCGCTTCGGCCTCTGCGGAGACCTCGATCTCGGTGGCCCCGACCGACACGCCATGGGCGATCGTGGTGGCGATGGTGGTCGCCGCCTCGACGAGGTTGTGCGTGATGTTCGAGATGAGATTGGCGCCCTGGGTGGGTCCCACGATGAAGAGGTTGGGGAACTCCCGCACATGGATCCCGTGCAGCGACTGCATGCCGTCGGCCCAACGATCGGTGAGGGTCACCCCGCCGCGGCCGGTGGTCTCGAACCCGGCCCGGCGGGCATGCTCGGTCCCCACCTCGAACCCGGAGGCGAAGATCAGGCAGTCGAGTTCGAGATGCTCATCGCCGACCCACACCCCCGTGGCATCGATGCGATCCACCCCACGACCATCGGTGTCGACGAGACGGACCCCGGGGAGGTTGAACGACTGGAGGTACTCGTCATGGAAGCAGGGCCGCTTGCACAGCTGTCGGTACCATGGCTTCAGCGCTTCGGCGGTGTCGGGATCATCCACCAGCGCCTCGATGCGCGCCCGGATCTCCTCCATCTTCTCGTCATCGCTGACCTCATAGGCCTGCCGGAACGCCTCCGGACCGAGGTCGGTGATGCGACCCGCCTCCATCTCGGTGACGATGCGATCCCGGATCCGCTGGGAGATGTCGGTCCAGCCATCCTGCACGAGATCCACGTCGGTGAACCCGCCGGTCTGGAGGATCGTGAAGTTCATCCTCCAGTCGTCCTGCCAACCCGGAGGCAGTGAGGCGAACCACTCGGGATCGATCGGATGGTTGCCGCGCGCATCGACCGATGACGGCGTGCGCTGCAGCACCAGCAGTTCCTTCGCGCTGCGGGCCAGATGCGGGATGCACTGCACCGCAGTGGCCCCCGTGCCGATGATGCCCACGCGCTTGTCGGCCAGACCCGTGAGCCGGCCGTCGTCGGGCGCACCGCCGGTGTAGGCGTAGTCCCACCGACTGGTGTGGAAGGAATGGCCCTCGAAGGTCGCGATCCCGGGAACTCCCGGGAGCTTCGGTCGGTGCAACGGACCGGTGCCCATCGTGACGAACCTCGCTCGGAGTTCATCACCTCGATCGGTGCGCACGATCCAGCGGGCGAGGTCGGCATCCCAGTCGAGTGCCGTGATCGAGGTGGAGAACAGGGCTCCCTCGCGGAGGCCGAAGGTGGTGGCGATCCGTTGTGCGTGACCGAAGATCTCCGGCGCCATCGTGTACTTCTGCGATGGCATGTGGCCGGTCTCCTCGAGCAACGGCAGGTAGATCATCGCCGCGGTGTCGCACATGGCTCCCGGATAGCGGTTCCAGTACCAGACTCCGCCGACGTCGCCGGCACCGTCGATGAGGCGGACATCATCGATGCCCGCCTGCTTGAGACGCGCCCCGGTGACGAGACCGGCGAAGCCGGCCCCGATGACCGCCACCTCGACATCCTCGATCACGGGATCGCGATCGACCCGGGGTGTCCAGATGTCGTCGACGAAGTGCGCGAACCGACCGGTGGGCTCGACGTACTGCTGATCTCCATCGAGGCGAAGGCGCTTGTCGCGCTCCGCTCGGTATCGGGCTCGCAGTTCATCGGCGGTGGGCACCGGGAGATCCTGTCAGGGATGACCCGGCCACTGCGATGCCGGACGGTTGCGGACCGCCACCCGCCAGGCCAGCCAGATGAACAGGAACTGGAAGGGCAGCCGCACCCACGAGATGATCTGCTCCCCCACCGAATGATCCCGGTAGTCCCAGGTCATGTAGAGATTGGCGGGGTAGACGGCGATGAGCAGGACGATGGCGGCCAGTGCACCGGTGTGGCGGAAGCGCCGTGACAGCAGCATCGGCCCCACGATGAGTTCGGCGACACCGCTGGCGTAGGTCCAGAACCGTTCACCCGGCGGGAGCCATGGCGGAACGATGGCGTCGAAGAATCCCGGGCTCGCGAAATGGGCGACGCCCGCCACCGTGATGAACAGCCCGAGCGCGAGGGCGACAGGATCGCGTGACACGCGTGCTGTCACCCCCGGCGTGGGCATCACTTGGAGCGGACCACCTCGACGCCGGTGAGCTGACCCTCTTCGCGCCAGCGCTCGAGATGCTTGGCGTAGTCGCCCACACTGCCCATGTAGGACAGTCCACGAGCAGCCTTCATGTCGCCGGCCTCGCCCTCACGGTTCATGTACCCGGGGGTGCAGGTGGTGTTGTAGTTGGCCATGCCCATGACATGGGAGAGCAGCTCCATGAACCAGCCCTCCTCGGCATCGCGGGTGGGTTCGATCTCGGCGATGCCCTCGTCGAGGCACATCTTGATGATGTACACGACATGCTTCGAGGTCTCGGTGAGGTAGTGCACGAAGTTGGTGCCGAACCCGCCCTGCAATGTGCTGATCATCAGCATGTTGGGGAAGCCATCGGTGAGCACGCCATGGAGCGTGTAGGGGCCCTCGCCCCAGGCCTCGGAGAGCGACACGCCGCCACGACCCTTGGGATCGAACCCGAGTCGGTGGTGGTAGTCCGAGGTGACCTCGAAACCGGAGGCGTAGATGAGGAGATCGACGGGGTACTCGACACCATCGACGACGACGGCGTTCTCGGTGATGCGATCCACACCACGACCCTCGGTGTCGACGAGATGCACATTGGGCCGGTTGAACGCCGGCAGGTAGTCGTCGTGGAAGCAGAGACGCTTGCAGAACTGGCCGTACCAGGGCTTCATGCGCTCGGCGGTGTCGGGGTCCTCGATGATGTCGGCGATCCGCTGACGGATCTTCTCCATGTTCTGGAAGTCGAGCTCCTCGAGCGCCAGCTGCTCCTCGGGGGTGGCACCGAGCTGCTTGGTGTCGGTCCAGTACATCTCGGTCCAGGAATCACCGACGAGATTGACCTCGGGCTGCTTGCCGCTGACGGCCTCGGTGAAGTTGCGGATGCGTTCGATCTGCCAGCCCGGCTCGAGCGACTTGAACCACTCGACGTCGGTGTCGCCCTGGTTGCGCACGCCGACGGCGGCCGGGGTGCGCTGGAACACGAAGAGTTCCTTGCAGTCGGCGGCCAGCTTCGGCACGACCTGCACGGCGGTGGCCCCGGTGCCGATGACACCGACGCGCTTGTCGGCCAGATTGGTCATGCCGCCGTAGGCGTCGCCGCCGGTGTACTCGTAGTCCCATCGGCTGGTGTGGAAACCCTCACCCTTGAAGTCCTTGATGCCGGGGATGGCCGGCAGCTTCGCCTTGTGCAGCACACCGCCGACGATGACGGTGAACTTGGAGGTGATGGTGTCGCCGCGGCTGGTGGTGGTGACCCAGCGCTGGGTGTCCTCCTGCCACTCCATGCCGCTGACCTCGGTCTGGAACAGGGCGTTGTCGTAGATGCCGAAGTGGCGACCGAACAACTGGCAGTAGGCGAAGATCTCGGGCGCCTGGGCGTACTTCTGGGTCGGCATGTAGCCGGTCTCCTCGAGCATGGGGAGATAGCAGTACGACTCCACATCGCACATGGCCCCCGGGTACCGGTTCCAGTACCAGGTGCCGCCGAAATCACCGGCCTTGTCGATGATGCGGAAGCTGTCGATGCCCTGCTGGCGGAGCTGGGCCGCAGCGAGCATGCCGCCGAATCCGGCACCGACGATGACGACCTCGACCTCTTCGGTGAGCGGATCGCGGGTGAATCCCGGCTCCACATAGGGGTCGCGGTCGAAGTCCTTGTACTCACCACTGAAGTCCTGCCACTGCGAGGCGCCATCGGCCCGGAGACGCTTGGCCCGCTCCTCGGCGTACTTGGCCTTGGCCGCTTCGAGGGCGGCGATGGTCTCGGCGGAATCTTCGTTGCTCATTGCGAACCTCAGGGGAGAGATGGGGGCTCGGTCATCCTTACATGACGGACCGTCAGAAACCACCCGACGACGGCGAGACGCGGAGGCGGCGCCGGGGGTCGCGCCGGGTGGAGGAGCGGGGCCGAGGTCAGCCGAGGCAGCGGTCGAGGAAGGCGTCGAGTCGCTCGATGTTCAGGGCGATGGAGACCTCCCCCGAATCGCTGCGAGCGATGTCGAGCGACGGGCAGAAGACCTCGGCGTCCCCGGAGAAGAAATGCGGGGAACCCTTGACCCCGCGGATCTGACCGGCGTGCCATGACTCGGTGACCGCCGCACGATCGGTGTCGTCGACCGGCCCGATCCCGAGCTCCGCAGCGATCGCCGACAGCACCGCAGGATCGGAGATGTCGAGTCCCTGCTCGAACAGTGCATCGCGCACCGCGAACGTCGCCATCTCGCCGATGCGGGCGTCGGACCGGTAGGCGTGCTCGATCAGTGCGAGTGCCTCGAGTGTCGAGGTCGGGAAGTTCGACGCGTCGAAACCGGCGAAGAGCGAGTCGTCCACCTGATGACGCAGATGCTCGACATGCGACGCCGTCCTCGCCGGATCCATCGGGGCCGAGTTCACCAACTCGAGCGGCCAGGGCCGCACCCGGATGATGACGTCGTCACGGCCGGTGGCGTCCCGTCGATCGCGGGCGCACCGGAGCCCCACATGGGCGAACGGGCACCAGATATCTGCGAAGACCTCGATCTCGGTTGTCATGGCCCGAACCTATCGGGAGAGCTCGCGGGAGGCACCCCGGGAATGCTCAGCTGACAGCGAGGTCACCCGCATGCTCGCTCCTCGGTCTCGACACCGAACAC
>CANFHM010000028.1 GCA_947446975.1 Microthrixaceae bacterium | reverse complement strand
CCGGGGGACGCATCGCCCGGGCCCATGCGCAGATAGTGATCGGATCGGAAGAACGCATCGAATCCGAGCTGCTCGGCGGCCTGGGCCACGTGCAGCTGTTGCATATAGGAGGCCCCTTGTTGGGGCTCGACGAAAACGCGCAGTTCCATGCGCCGAGGCTATCGGTCCTCTGCTCGTCGACGGGTTGCCAGCGCGACGAGCACGGCGAGAGCGATGACCAGTCCGAGGATGAGGCCCAGTCGGGTGGCGCCGACCTCGTTGATCCATCGGCTGATCGAGGAGTTGATGTCAAAGGCCCATTGCGCCACACCGCCGCCGCTGGTGGTGCCGTTGAACACCCGCAGCTCGTACCAGCCGTAATAGACGACATAGAGCCCGGCGAGAACAAGCAGTCCGCCCGACACACGGTTGACGTAGGGCAGCACCTTGCGAAGGTTCTTCACGAGTGACTGGCGGGCCAGTGCGATTGCCAGGGTGATCACCATGAGCACCAGGCCCATGCCGAGGCCATAGGCGAGGAACGCGAGCATTCCGATGATCACGTTCTCGTCCTGCACCGTGGTGGAGATCGCGGCGGTGAACAACGACAGCGTGCAGCTGAGCGAAACCAGCGCATAGGAGATGCCGAACAGGAACACCGAGGAGAGTTCCCTCGATTCGGGGCCGCGGCCGAACTTCGGAAGCCGCACCGAGATGGTGCGACCGGCGAGCATGGCCACCCCGAGCGCCACGAGGACGAGGCCCAGCAGGATCGTGACCCACGGGAGTCGACGGTTGATGGTGGTGAGCGCCGGTTCGAGCACGAGCCCCAGCACACCGAACACCACGAGGAATCCGGCGGTCATCGATGCACCGACGGCGAGGGCTCGCAGGATGCTGGCGTCGGGCGTATTCGTGCCTTCCGGCTGTTCCCCCTCAAGACCGAGGAAGTAGGACAGATACGCCGGCAGCATGGCGAATCCACAGGGGTTGAATGTGGCGACCATGCCGACCCCGAAGGCATAGGCCAGCGAACCGTTCATCGTGCTAGTTCACCAGAGCAGGAGCGATGAATGCTTCGATACCGGCGGCATCGAGCTGTCCGGCATGGGTGGCGAGGATGGTGCCATCAGACCCGACAAGCACGCTGTAGGGCAGCGCGTTACCCCCGATCGAACGCAGCAGCGTTCCGCGGGGATCGCGCCCGACGGAGTAGGTCACGCCGGTTCGACGGATCATGTCGAGGCCGAGTTCGGGAACTTCGAGATGATCGATGCCGATGATCGTGAGCTCGCCGACATGGGCCTGCTGGGCGGCTTCGAGGTCGGGCATCTCCTTGATGCATGGCGCACAGGTCGATGACCAGAAGTTGATGAGCACCGGTGAGTCACCGGGATGCAGGGCCGCCTGATCGCCATCGAAGGTGAGATACGTGACCCCGTGCACCGATTGTCCGACCACATCGGTACCGCCGGTGAGGCCGTTGAACGGTTCGGTGGCATCGGGGTCGAGTTTGATGACATCGGAGCCCGGCGACGCGGGTCGGAAGGTGAGCACGATGCCGATGGCCAGCAGGACCGAAACCGCCGCGACCAGCGCGATCGTGGTGCGCGACACCGTTCGGCGCCGGGCCGGGGGCCGTGATTCGGGCCCTGGGTCAGCCGGGGAGGCGGCCGGTGTGGTGTCGGGTGGGGGCGGCGTGGTTTCCATGGATCGAGAGGCCCGTCGGGCGATGCGACGGTACCCCTGCGACCACGCCGCTCCCAATCACCGACGCAGATGCATCGGTATCGCCGTTCCGACCGACCCGGCAGGAGGAACCGGCGCCAATGCGCTGCGGTTCCTCCCGGGGTGCGGCCGAGGGTCGGGGGACGAGATGTCCCGGAGATGGGTGGGCGGTCTCAGGCGGAGCGAACGAGACCGAGGAGATGGGCGGGCACGGGAAGATCAGGGAGCTGGTCCTCCGGTCGGGCCACCTTCGGCGGGCGACCACGGCGGCGTCGGCTCTCCAGGATCCGGCCGTTCATGAACATCTGCCCACCCCAGACGCCCCAGGGCTCATGGCGGGCGACCGCACCCTCGAGACACTCGAGCATCACCGGGCAGGTGGCGCAGATGCGCTTGGCGGCGGCGATGTCCTGGAGCTCCTCGGAGAAGAAGACGCCGGTGAGCGACCCGTTGAGGTCGTTGCAGGCGGCTTCGGCCCTGACAGCCGGTGAGATGTCGTCGATCGTCTCGGCGAGCATCGGACGTCCTTTCGTTCGGTGATGCGGGGTGGAGGGTGGTGCGGATGATGCGGGTGGTGCGGGTGGTGCGGTGGTGCAGTTCGTGCGGTGGAACGTGGTGGGGCGAACAGCAAGAAGGCCGCCGGTGGGATCCCGGCGGCCTCATGGAGTTGCGCTTGTGGGCGTCAGCTCAGAGTTCGCCGGGCGGCGTGCTTGTGACCGGAACCGTTGAAGACGGTGGCGGTCGGCGCATACCAGGTGGTGGTGGAGGTCACGTCGGTGGTGACGCGGTTCGACGCGCGGAGACCCAGAAGGGTCATCACTGCGTCGGCGGCACAAGACGTGAACATGGCTTCCACGGAACCACGCGACCTCCGGCGCTGTCAAGGGAATATCAGTGGGGACCTGATCGAGTCGTGGGGGAGCCGACGGAACGGCGACCGGTAGCGTCGTCGGCGTGACATCCGCCGAGTCCCCGATCCGCCGACCCAACGGTGCCGAGGAGCTGCTGCCGATCCCGGCGGCGGGCCGTGTGTTCCGCAGGACCCGACTCGTGCGCTGGGCCGATGTCGACAGCGGCGGTCGTCTGCGCCTCGACGCCATCGCCCGTCTGCTGCAGGACATCGCCACCGACGACTCGGCGGACCTCGCCGCGACTGCGGCAACCGGTGAGGAGGAGGCCTGGGTGGTGCGGCGCACGCTCATCGAGCAGCAGCGGTCGGCCGAACAGGGAGAGTCGCTGGAGCTGGCCACGTTCTGCTCGGGGTTGGGCAGCCGGTGGGCCGAGCGCAGGATCATCATCACCGGTGATCGCGGCGCCCGCATCGATGCGGTCTCGCTGTGGGTGCATCTCGATGCGGGTTCCGGGCGCCCCAAGCTGCTGCCATCCCGCTTCCGCACCGACTATGCGGCGGCGGCCGCCGGGCGTGAGGTCACCGCTCGTCAGGTGATCGAACCCGTGCTCCCCACCGATCCCTCGGTGACGACCCAGCAGTGGCACCCCCGGGCGACCGACATCGACATCCTCGACCATGTGAACAACGCCGTCGGGTGGGCGGTGGTCGAGCAGGTGCTGGCCACCCGGCTGGCGACGACCGGGTTCCGTCCCGGCTCCGCCGGTGATCCCCGGGCCGATGCCTTCCGCGCCGCCATCGAGTTCCGCGACGCCATCGGCCGTGACGTCGTCGAGTCCGGTGCGGCGCTGCCGATCCTGTCAGTCGTGCAGGACCGGTCGACCCGACTCACCCTGTGGTCGGCCGACGGGTCGGTGCCGCATCTCAGTGCCGGCTTCGAGCCGCTGCACTGATCGGAGTCTCAGGCGTCGAGGGCGTCGAGCGCGGCGACGGCGGCGTCGAGCATACGAGCGGAGCAGCCGGCCATGGCGACCGGCGGTGCGAGCTCGTTGACGAGTCGGTCGACGATCTGACCGAAGGCGTCGGCTGCGGGACCCTGACCGAGGGCGATGGGCGCTCCGGTGTCGCCACCCTCGGACACGGCGGGCTCGAGCGGGATCGATCCGATGAGCGGCACGCCGGCCTCCGTGGCGAGGGCGGCTCCACCACCGGATCCGAACAGCGGATGGCTCTCGCCGTGGGCGCAGATGAAGGCGCTCATGTTCTCGACCACGCCGAGCACATGGAGATGGCTCTTGCGGGCCATGGTGACGGCTCGGGTGGCCACCCGCTGGGCGCCGATCGCCGGCGTGGTGACCACGATCATCTCCGACTGCGGGAGCATGCGGGCCAGACCCATCTGCACGTCGCCGGTGCCGGGGGGCATGTCGACGACCACGTAGTCGAGGTCCGGTGACCAGGCGACATCCTCGAGGAAATGCTGCACCGCACGGTTGAGGACGAGTCCGCGCCACATCAGCGCATCGGTCTCGTCGTCGACGAGCAGACCCATGGAGACGACGTCGAGTCGTCCGGCACCCATCGGGAGCGGATGCGGGATGATGCGCCGCTCACCTGCTGCATCGACCCTGGCTTCGAGACGCCCTTCGATCCCGAGCATGCGAGGGATCGAGAAACCCCAGATGTCGGCGTCGATGACGCCCACGGCGAATCCGCGCATTGCGAGGGCGGCGGCGATGTTGGTGGTGACCGAGGACTTGCCGACCCCACCCTTGCCCGAGGCGATGGCGAGCACCCGGGCGCCGGCCGGCACCCGGTTGGGACCGGCGGTGGACTGCGCATGCAGACGGGCGGCATCCATGGCGTGCGCCTTCTGCTGCTGGGTCATCTCGGCCCAGTCGATCTTCACCGAGGTGACGCCGGGCAGACCCTCGATGCGGGTCTCGATCTCCCGGCGCAGCTGGGCCTTGAGCGGACAGCCGGCGGTGGTGAGGGCCACGGTGACGACCACCCGGCCGTCGGGGGCGATGGTCGCCCGCTGGGCCATGCCGAGCTCGACGATGTCGGCGCCGAGCTCGGGATCGATCACCCCGCGCAGGGCGGCGAGCACATCAGCTTCGGTGGGCAGCTCGGACATGGACACGATGCTATCGGTGCTGGTTTCGGCCCCACGAGTGAGCCCGGCGGCGGCGGGCTGTTGCGTCCCCGTGGTTGACCGCTAGCCTTGGCGCATTCCGTCGTCTCTGGAGGACTCATGATCACGCTCACCGAACCGGCGTCAGTCAAGGTCAAGGAACTCATCGATCAAGAGGGTCAGGATGGCCTCATGCTGCGCGTCGCAGTGCGCCCCGGTGGCTGCAGCGGCTACAGCTACGAGATGTTCTTCGACTCCGAGAAGGATGCCGAGGACATGGTCGTCGAGCAGCTCGGTGTGGCAGTCGTCGTCGATCCCTCGAGCGCACAGATGCTCGTGGGCGCCACCCTCGACTACAAGGACGGCCTGCAGGGCGCCGGTTTCGCCATCGACAACCCCAGCGCGCAGAAGACCTGCGGCTGCGGTCAGTCGTTCAGCTGAACCCGACCAGCCCCGTCGCCGTCAGCCCCGGCTGACCCCGGCGAGGGCGGTCCGCAGTTCGCCCCGGTCGAAGATGTTGTCCAGTCGCGTGCGGATGACACCGTCGGCGTCGGCCACGAAGAGGCTCGGCTCGAACGAGAGCCCATAGGCGTTCACGGTGGCGGTCACGCCGTCGGTGGCCGGGTCGGCACCGTTGTTCGGACGGTTGTAGACCTCGGTGTGCACGAAGCGCAGCATCGGGAACTCCGGCATCAGGCCGAGCAGCATGTCGAGCACCGGCCCGCAGACGCCTGTCTGGCAGAACTGCGGGGTGCTGATGAGCAGGGCCACGGGTTCGTGGGTGGCGAGTGCTGCCGCGAGGGTCTCGGTGTGCAGCGGACACGGCGGCACGCTGGTGCAGATGGGATCGACGCCACGAGCGTCGGTGACCGTGGGTGAATCCACCGGCACCATGCGCTGGCCGACCTGCCGCAGCGTGACCGTGTCCGGCGCCTGCACCATGAAGCTCTGGGAGGACTCCTGACCATCGAGGTCGGTGGTGATGCGCCAGACACCGGTGTCGGCGAACGTGGTCACCAGCGGGTAGTACGGGATCGGGGTCCCGTCGGCGTGGCGTTCGAGGACGATGGGGTCGCCGACGGGCTGATCATCGCGATGCAGCTGCACGGTGAGCGTGGGCGGACCATCGGTCGCCGGGGGTCCTTCGGGGGTGGCGATGGCGAACGGCAGCCGCTGGGAGATGGTGCTCACGAGATAGTCGCCGCTGTAGTTGAAGAGCCCGACCAGATTGCGGGCGCTGGCATCCCCCGACAACGACACGGTTCCCGCCGGTGTCGATGAGGACCCGCCGCACGCGCTGAGCAGGGTGGGAGCTGCGGCCAGGAGCGCGGCCCCGCCACCGACGATGCCGGCGGTGCGGAGGAACGAGCGGCGGTCGAGGGGGGTTTCGGGAATCATCGGACCCGAACCTATCGTGGGTCCGATGTCCGACCGCCCCGCCCCCGATACCCCGATGATCCAGTTCGTGGTGGATGGACAGCAGGTCGAGGTGGTCGACACCGGGTTCTCGCTCCTCGCCGCACTGCGGGCGCAGCTCGGTGTCCGCTCGCCGAAGGCCGGATGCAATCCGCAGGGCCAGTGCGGGTGCTGCACGGTGCTGGTCGACGGATCGCCGAGGGTCGCGTGCGTCACCCCGGCGCGGCGGGTCGCCGGCCGGGTCATCACCACGGCCGAGGGACTTCCCGAGGCGGATCGGGAGCGGTGGGCCGACGCCCTCCTCGCCACCGGGGGCAGCCAGTGCGGCTTCTGCACCCCCGGGATCATCTGTCGCCTCGAGGGCCTCCGGTCGAAGGGCACTGGGGCGGAGGATCTGGCCGCGGTGGACCGGGCCCTCGCCGCCCATCTGTGTCGCTGCACCGGATGGCAGACGATCGAGGAGGCCTGGTCCCGCGTGGCCGGCGATGGACCACTGCCGGAACCGGTTCAGCGGGATCTCGCCGCGGCCTCGCGCCGGGCCACCATCGAGGGTCGGAGTCCACAGCGGGTCGGTGCCGATGTCGCGCTCGGTCAGGGCGGGTTCGCCGAGGACACGGCGCCGGCGGACGCGCTGGTGGCCATGCCCCGGGCCGACAGCGGCTGGCCCGATGACATCGACGACTGGGCGGTTGCTCCCTCGGTGCCCGAGGCCCGGGCACTGGCCGGCAAGATCCAGGGCCGCCATGGCACGGTGGATCCTGCGCCGCCGATCGATGCACCCGAGGGCCCATGGGAGCTCACCCTTCGCACCAGCTGGGTCGAACCCGCCTATCTCGAGACCGACGCCGCGTGGTGCGAACCCGGTGGTGAGCCGAGCACCGCACTGGCCAATGGCGGGGCCTTCGGCGGGAAGCTCACCTCGATCGTCGGCGGGATAGCCCGGCAGCTGGCCGATGCGAACGGGCGGCCGGTGCGGGCGGTGCTGTCCCGTGAGGATGTCGTGCGTCTCGGGCCGAAGCGTCCTCCCATGGCGGCGGGACTGCGGGCCGATGGCTCGGGGATCATCCGTGTCGCCCGGACCCCCGGAGTGGCGGCGGCGATCGCCGCGGTGCTCCCGCTCGTCACGGTCGAGGAGGTGGATCTCCCGGGACCATCCACGTCACTGTCGATCCGCGGCGGCGGCTGGGTGGAGGCCGCCGTGCTCCGAGCAGCCCTCGACGCCCGGGCGGCGGCCGGCACCGACGCGAGCACTGCGCCGGGGTCGTCGGCCGGCACCGTGCGGATCGTCTCCCCCGATGGCGCCGAGGCCTCTGCGGCGATCGGTCCCGATGGGGTGGTGCGGGTCACGCTCCGCTGCGGTCAGGTGCTCGATGCGATCGTGCTGCGCTCCTATGTGATCGGCGCTGCGCATATGGCGCTGGGCTGGGTGCTCCAGGAGGGTCTCGCCGTCGACGCCGACGGCGTGATCGGGGATCTCACCATCCGTTCGTTCGGTGTGCTGCGCGCCTCCGAGATGCCGCCGGTCGAGGTCACGCTCCTGGATGAGGACACCGAGCCGGTGAACGGCTCCGATGCGGTGTTCGCCGCCGTGGCCGCTGCGGTCTGGATCTCCAGGGGGTGCCCGCCGCAATGGCCGATCGGCGGCACCGTGCGTGCGGAGGGCTGACCGCGGCACCCGGTGGATGTCAGCGGATGTCGGTGGATGTCGGTGGGTGTGCACCGGTCGGGCTGTGCAACCATGACGCCATGAGCACTCCGATCGGTCCCTACACACCCATCGTCCGAGCCGGTGACCTCCTCGTGGTCTCGGGGCAGCTCGGTCTTCGTGACGGTGAGATGGTGAGCGGCGGCGTCGAGGCCGAGACCACCCAGGCGCTGGCCAACCTCGAGGCGCTGCTGGCGGGCGAGGGTGCCTCGATGCGCGATGTCATCAAGACCACCGTGTTCCTGCGTCATATGCGCGACTTCGAGATCATGAACGCGGCCTATGTGGCGGCGTTCGGGGATCACCGACCGGCCCGCAGTGCGTTCGCCGTGGCGGAGCTCCCCCGGGTGGCGCTGGTGGAGATCGAAGCATGGGCCCACGCACCGATGGGCCGATAAGGTTCTGACGTGCCCGGAGTCATCATCATCCTCATCGTCCTGCTGATCGCCATCCCGGTCGGCTTCCTCATGACCATGACCCTCGTCGCCGCCCTGCTCGGCTGGACGGTCGGCGCCGCCGTCGACGACGCCTACGTCGGCACCGAGGACTACGCGCTGGCCCATCCCGAGGCCGCTGCGAACTGATCCAGCATCCACGATGGGCCGGTCCGATCGGCTCATCATCGATGCCCCTATCGCTTTCCTGCTGGTTTACCGCTAGCGTCTCCCCCGTTACGTAGTGCTGGGAAGGTGTTCCGACCCCGCAGGACAGAAAGGGCAGTCGGAAATGGCTTCCGGTACCGTTAAGTGGTTCAACGCAGAAAAGGGCTTCGGCTTCATCTCACGCGAGGGGGGCCCCGACGTGTTCGTGCATTACAGCGCGATCAGCGGCTCGGGTTACCGCTCGCTCGAAGAGGGCCAGGCCGTCGAGTTCGAGGTCACCTCGGGCCCGAAGGGTGATCAGGCACAGGACGTCCGTCCCGTCTGAGATTCCTCTCGCACAAGTCGTCAAGGGCCGCTCCTCGGAGCGGCCCTTCTCGTTCCCGTCCGCAGTCGCTCCCGGTGACGACAGGTTCAGTGCGGGAGTCCGTGCTCGGCGAGCAGGCGCAGGATGAGGCTGGTGACCTCGGCCGGTTCCACGAGCACCTCATGATGGGTGCCTCCGATCGATCGGGGCGCCGGCGGGCGGAGCAGACCGGCGTCGGTCACGGGGGTGCCGCCGGCATCGACGAACTCCTGCGACAGGATCAGCTCGGTCGGTCCGTCATGGGACGACATCGTGTGATCGAGCAGCAGTCGGGTGTGACGGTTCACCATCCGGGTCACGAGTTCGAGCGGATCGGAGGTGTCGAACGGGTGGTGCAGTTCGGTGTTCCGTTTGCGCAGCAGCTGCAGGAACCAGCGCGGATCGCGGAGTGGTGAGGGCAGCGCGTTGGACCGCCGGAACCCTTCGACGGTCTCGACCGAGGGCGGGTCGATGAGGATGAGCAGATCGGCGGGGGTGCCACGTCGGGCCAGCGCACACGCGGTCTCGAGCGCGATGACTGTGCCGACCGAATAGCCGATGATGACCGTCGTGGCGCTGCGGACACGGTCGATGTTCTCGGCGTTGGTGGCGCCGATGGCGGGGATCGAGGGAAGGGGTCGCTCATGTGGTCGGGTGCCGATGACCCTGGTGCAGAACGAGCGGATCGGTGCAGTGCGCCGGGCGAGCCGGGCCGGTCCGAAGCTCTCGTCGGCCCCGAGGATCCAGAACGCGGTGGTGGGATGATCGTTGTCGAACAACGTGGTGAGGCCGGGATGGGTGTCGTCGTCGATGCCGTTGCGCAGCAGCACGGCGAGTGCCGCTGCAGTGGGATGGGCGACCAGCTGGGCAGGGCTGATCCGGGCCCCGAAGTCCTCGGCGAGCATCTCGATGAGTTCCACCGCCATCAGGGAGTCGGCCCCCATGGCGAAGATGTCGTCGGTGGAACCGAGCTCGATCCCGAGCAGTTCCCGGATCGAGTGCAGGAGCGAATCCTCCAGCACCGTGCCGTCCGTGCGCTCTGGTGCGCTGTCGTCGGCGCCCACCGGGCGATCGGGCGGTGGCGGTTCGATCCGATGCAGCGCCGCGATGTCGGGCTTGCCGCGGGTGGTGGTGGGGATGCGGTCGACGAGGATGATGTGTCGCGGCAGGGCGTGGATCGGCAGTGACTGGGCGAGGCTGTGGCGCAGCGCCGGCTGGGTGAGGGTGGGGTCCGGTGCGGCGGGGACGATGGTCGTGCGCAGATGGGTGGGGGCGTCGGCCGGGAAGGGAATGGTGATCGCCGCGCGGATGCGGGGATCGGCGAGCAGGAGGCTGTCGATGTCGCGCGGGTTCACGAAGCGACCACGGATCTTGACCTGGTCGTCGGTGCGACCGAGCACGGTGAGGATCCCCTTCTCGTCGAGTCGTCCGAGGTCGCCGGTGAGGATCCAGACCCGACCGTCGGGGGTGTGCAGGATGCGGGAGGCGGTGCGTGCGGGATCGCGCCAGTAGCCGAGGAACGGTTCGGGTCGATGGAGCGCGATGTGGCCGGTTTCGCCATCGGACGCTGGTCGGTCATCGTCATCGAACACGGCGACCATCCGCCCGGTGCTCGGTCCGCCGGCCGTCAGCGGCCCCGGCGGCGGGAGGTCATCGCCCGGTGCCACGTCCAGGCTGGTGACGCGGCCGCTCTCGGCACTGCCGTAGATGTTGCGGATCCTGGCCGCCGGGAACGAGCGGCGGAACAGTTCGACATCGGCGCTCGTGATGGGTTCGCCACCGAGGTCGATGCCCCACAGCGAGGTGATCGGTTCGTCGATCGATGCCCCGGCCAGCTCTCGGAGATGTGTGGTGGTGCCGGTGACGTGGTCGAGCCCGTGGTCGACGGCGATCCGATGCAGCTGTGCGGGGGTGTTGGTGGTGAGGTCGAGGTAGATGCCAGTCCCGCCCACGGCGATGGCCAGCAGCGTCTGCAGCATCGAGGCGAAGAACGACGGTGGGCTGGTGATGGCGACCACGTCGGTCTCGTCGGTGCGGGCGAATCGGGCGGCCTCGATGAGCATCGAATGCGGGACGAGCACCCCCTTGGGCGTGCCGGTGGTGCCGGAGGTGAAGCACAGCAGCGCGGCATCATCGGGATGGCCGTCGGGGGCGTGCAGGTCGTGAGCGGGAGCGTCGAGCAGGACGGAGAGCTGGAGGTTCGACGGGTCCGCACAGGGAGCGCCGGCAGCACCGAGCGTGGCGAGGAGGTCGGGGTCGAGACACACGACGGGCCCACCGGTGGAGCCGATGATCGACAGCAGCGCATCGGGACCGAGGGTGGGCTCGAGCGGGGTGCAGACCCGTCCGCTGAACAGCACGGCGAGCTGCAGCACGGTGCCCTCGAGGCCGATCGGAGCGATCACCACGACCGGCGGTGCGGCGGTGGTGATGTCGGTACGCACACGGGTTCCGGCCACCGTGTCGATCTCCCGGCTCGTGACGCCGAGGTCGATCAGGGCGGCCACAGCCGCCGCCACTGCGTGACCGAGCTGCGCGTAGGTCAGCGCGCGGCCACCCTGTCGCAGTGCGATCTGCCCCGGAAGACGGGAGATCGTCCCGGCGACGGCGGTGGGGATGGTTCCGGTCGGGCCGGAGTCGCCCATCGTGCCGGACCCGGCCATCAGGGTCGGCGATCGCGGGTCATTCGCCGGAGATGCCCCAGCGGGACTGACCGAACCGGTAGCCGACACTGCGAACGGTCTGGATCAGACCGGCATGGTGCTCGCCGAGCTTGGCGCGGAGACGACGGATATGGACGTCGACCGTGCGGGCTCCGCCGTAGTACTCGTAGCCCCACACCCGGCTGAGGAGGGTCTCCCGGGTGAACACCTTGCCGGGGTTCGAGGACAGGAACTTGAGCAGTTCGTACTCCATGAACGTGAGGTCGAGCGGCTTGCCCCCCACCGCGGCCTGGTAGGTCTCGAGGTTGAGTACCAGATCGGCGTACTCGACGAGTTCGGGCCGGGCATCGGTGACGCCGCCGGATCGCCAGAACAGGTGCTTGAGCCGGGCCTCGAGCTCACGGGGATGGAAGGGCGAGAGGCAGAAGTCCTCGAAGAGCTCGTCGCGCTGCTCGAGTTCGGCCAGCTGGGTCCCGTTCACGAGGATCATGAGCGGCTCGAGCTGGTTGTCGCTGCGGCGCAGGGAGCGGCACAGCGCGAACGCCCGTTCGGGGTCGGCGTAGGCGCAGATGACCGCACCGGACCAGCCGGCGTTCGGGGCCATGCGCTGGGCGGTGATGTCGTCGTTGACGGCCTTCCACGGATAGCCGCCGAGGTCGAGGACCTGGGCGAGTTCCGGGGGCGCGGGATCGGGGAAGACGAGGATCGGTTCCATGGCGGCTACCAGGCGGGGAGGTAGCGGTCGAGTTCGAACTGCGTGACCTGCGCCTTGTAGTCCTGCCATTCGGCACGCTTGTTGCGCAGGAACCATTCGAAGATGTGCTCACCGAGCGCCTCGGCGACCAGCTCCGAACCCTCCATGACGTCGAGCGCATCGGAGAGCGACTGGGGCAGCGGGCGCATGCCCTCGGCCGCGCGCTCCTCGTCGGTCATGGCGAACACGTTGGCCGATGCCTCGGGCGGGAGGTCGTAGCCCTCCTCGATGCCCTTCAGGCCGGCGGCCAGCATGACGGAGTAGGCGAGATAGGGGTTGCAGGCCGGATCGGGGGCCCGGTACTCGATGCGGGTGGAGGAGGACTTGCCGCGCTTGGTGACCGGGAGGCGCACGAGGGCCGACTGGTTGTTGCGGGCCCAGGTGACGTACACCGGTGCCTCGTACCCGGCGACCAGACGCTTGTAGGAGTTGACCAGCTGGTTGGTGACCGCGGTGATCTCCGGGGCATGACGCAGCAGGCCGGCGATGAACTGCCGACCGACCGTCGAGAGTCCGTACGGATCCCCGGCGTCGTGGAAGGCGTTCTCGTCGCCCTCGAACAGCGACATGTGGGTGTGCATGCCCGAACCCTGCACGCCGGCCATCGGCTTGGGCATGAACGTGGCGAAGGCTCCCTGCTCCATCGCGATCTCGCGCACCACGAGCCGGAAGGTCATGACGTTGTCGGCCATGGTGAGGGCGTCGGTGTAGCGGAGATCGATCTCGTGCTGGCTGGGGGCGTCCTCATGGAAGGAGTACTCGACCGGGATGCCCATGTTCTCGAGCACGAGCAGGGTGCGCTTGCGAAGATCGCTGGCCACATCGGCGGTGGTGAGATCGAAGTACGAGCCCTGGTCGAGCGGTTCGAGGGGCTTCGTGGCATCACCGTTGCGGAAGTAGAAGAACTCCATCTCCGGTGCGACGTAGAACGAGTAGCCCAGCTGATGGGCGCGATCGAGGTTGCGCTTGAGCACCTGCCGGGGGTCGCCCTCGAACGGGGAGAGATCGGGATTCATGATGTCGCAGAACATCCGGGCGGTGACGTCGCTGTCGTCGCCCCAGGGCAGCAGCTCGAAGGTGTTGGGGTCGGGCCTGGCGAGCACATCGCTCTCCTGCACCCGGCTGAAGCCGTTGATGGCGGAGCCGTCGAAGTGCATGCCCTCCTCGAAGGCGTTCTCGAGCTCGTTCGGGGAGATGGCCACCGACTTGAGCTGACCGAGCACATCGGTGAACCAGAGTCTGATGAGGCGGACCCCCCGCTCCTCGGCGGTGCGGAGGACGTAATCCTGCTGGCGTTCCATCCGAGAATCCTCCCACATGGGCCCTCCGGGGCCCCAACGTCCCCGCAGTCGGGAGCGGCTCGTTCATCATCCGTTCACAAAAGGGCAA
Source organism: Microthrixaceae bacterium (assembly GCA_947446975.1). Classification (GTDB taxonomy): domain Bacteria; phylum Actinomycetota; class Acidimicrobiia; order Acidimicrobiales; family Acidimicrobilacustridaceae; genus Acidimicrobilacustris. The sequence goes on along the minus strand of CANFHM010000028.1, from coordinate 16,363 downwards.
CATGGGGGAAAAGCCACCCTGCGAGGGTTGCCCCCGTTCACCTTCGAAGGACTGCGCGTCCGGCGATAGTGTCCACCACGTCATGCGGCCCGGGAGCGGTTCCTACGGTCGCACCCCATACAGGAGGAACCGTGCAGGAACGCACCCCCGAAGAAGTTCTGGCCTTCGTCAAGGCCGAAGGCTGCGAGTTCGTCGATCTTCGATTCATCGATCTTCCCGGCATCATGCAGCACGTCACCATCCCCGCCCATGTGCTCTCGCTCGACCACTTCAGCGAGGGTCATGGTTTCGATGGCTCGTCGATCCGTGGTTTCCAGGAGATCCAGGAATCGGACATGGTGCTGATCACCGATCCGAACACCTGCTACATCGACCCCTTCATGAAGCACAAGACCGCGGTCATCCACTGCTACGTGGCCGACCCGATCACCCATGAGAGCTACTCCCGCGACCCGCGTTATGTCGCCCAGAAGGCCGAGGCCTATCTGAAGACCACGGGCATCGCCGACACCGCCTTCTTCGGTCCCGAGGCCGAGTTCTTCGTGTTCGACGACGTGCGTTTCGACACCCAGGCCAACGGCTCGTTCTACATGGTCGACTCGGTCGAGGGTCAGTGGAACACCGGCACCGAGGAGGGCCCGAACCTGGCCTACAAGCCCCGCACCAAGCAGGGCTACTTCCCCGTGCCGCCGATGGATCACTATCAGGACCTCCGTGGCGACATGACCCTCGAGCTGCACAAGGTCGGCATCGAGACCGAACTGCATCACCATGAGGTTGCCTCGGGTGGTCAGGGCGAGATCGGCATCAAGTTCAACACGCTGCTGAAGATGGCCGATCAGCTCATGACCTTCAAGTACGTGCTCAAGAACGTCGCCTGGCAGAATGGCAAGTCGCTGACCTTCATGCCGAAGCCGATCTTCGAGGACAACGGCTCGGGCATGCACACCCACCAGTCGCTCTGGAACAACGGCGAGCCGCTGTTCTACGACGCCAACGGCTACGCCGGACTCTCCGACATCGCCCGCTGGTACATCGGTGGCCTGCTGCACCACGCCCACGCCGTGATCGCCTTCACCAACCCGACCACCAACTCGTTCAAGCGTCTGGTGCCGGGCTACGAAGCCCCAGTGAACCTGGTGTACAGCCAGCGCAACCGCTCGGCCTCCTGCCGCATCCCGCTCGCCTCGCCGAGCCCGAAGGCCAAGCGCATCGAGTTCCGCTGCCCCGACTCGACCTCGAACCCGTACCTCGCCTTCGCCGCCATGATGATGGCCGGCCTGGACGGCATCGTGAACAAGATCGAGCCGCCGGCACCCGTCGACAAGGATCTCTACGACCTTCCGCCGGAGGAGCTCGCCAAGGTTCCGCAGGTGCCCGCCACGCTCGAGGCCGCCCTCGACGCCCTCGAGGCCGACAACGAGTTCCTCAAGCGCGGTGGCGTGTTCACCGACGATCTCATCGACACCTGGATCGCCTACAAGCGCAAGAACGAGGTCGACGCCATCCGCCTGCGTCCGCACCCCTACGAGTTCAGCCTCTACTACGACTGCTGATCTCGGAGCATCGCAGTCGAGCACGACTGCGTCACTGCGCCACCTCCGGGTGGACCCATCGCATGCGAAGGCCGACCCTCCGGGGTCGGCCTTCGTCGTCGTCGAGCGCCTAGCCTCGGCGGTGGTGGTCATGGACATCGGTCGCAGCGGCGGCCCACGGCGAGGTGCACTCCGATCCGGTGGCCGATCTGCGCGGGCCGCATCGATCGCCCCGATGCTCGTCGCAGTCATCGCGCTCGCCCTCGCCGGCACCGCATGCGGCGGATCCGGCACCTCGGCGGGATCAGCGACCACCACCACCAGCGCGGCGCCCTCGACGACCGGGGCGACTCCCACCACCGCGCCGCCCGTCACGCAGCCACCCGTGGGTCGGGGTGTGCCGGGCACGACACCGCATGCCGAACTGGCCGCCCTGCAGATCGATGATCGCTCAGCGCCGGACCGACCCTATGTACGAGATGACTGGCCCCATTGGGCTGATGTCGAGGGCAATGGTTGCGACGCCCGCCAGGATGCCCTCATCGCCTGGTCGGTGGTGCCGGCCACGGTGAACCGGGCGGGAACCTGCCGGGTCATCACCGGATCCTGGGTGTCCCCGTACGACGGCATCACCACCTCGGCACCGGGGGATTTCGACGTTGACCATCTCGTCCCCCTCGAGAACGCGTTCCGTTCGGGGGGCTGGCGCTGGGACGTCGCCCGCCGTCGGGCCTTCGCCAATGATCCGAGTGAGCTGGTGGTCGCCTCGGCCACCTCGAACCGCACGAAGGGTTCGGATCCGCCGAACCAGTGGCGTCCGCCGAACCGCGATTCCTGGTGCGCGTATGCCACCGGCTGGGTCGACGTGAAGGTCGCATGGGGGCTGAGCGCCACCACCGAGGAACGCGATGCACTCGGCCAGATGCTCGACACCTGTGGCCCGGCCGGTCCGGTGTGGCCGGGGACCGGCGCCGCGGTGAGCGGTGGCGGCACGCCGAGCGGTTCCGCCGATGCACCGGTGGCCGCACCTCCGTCAGCTCCCGGGTCGAGCGGCGGCGACGTCTACTACGCCAACTGCACCGCGGCGCGCGCCGCCGGCGCGGCGCCGATCCGTGTCGGCCAGCCGGGGTATCGCACCGCGCTCGACGGCGACAAGGACGGCGTGGCCTGCGAGTAGCGGTCCCGGGTCAGCGCCCGGTCAGCTCCGGTCCAGCGCCCGGACCTGTGCCTCCACGACCGAACCGTCGAAGAAGGCCGGGTTCGTGCCGCAGAACAGCTTCGTCACGTTCCCGAACATGAACGCCCCGAACTGCTCCCGGGTCACCAGTCCATCCTCGACGAGTTCCCAGGCCTCGGGGAGCACGCCGTCGAAGTCGGGGACGTCCCAGTGACCGATGTCGGATGCGAACATCGCCGGCAGCAGCGCACCGTCGGGGTTGATCCGACCATCGAACGCGAGCGCGTTCATGGGGTCGTCGGCCTCGCATCCGAAGAAGCACTGCTCGGTGAAGATGCGCACGAGATCATCGGTGGACCGCACGCCGCTGGCCGCCCATTCGTCGAGGCCGGCGCGGTCCTCGTCCGGATCGGACAGGAAGCCGAGAGTCTCATCCAGCCGGTCCCGACGCGACCGGAACGGGTCGTCGGCGAACTGCTCGAACAGCGATGTCAGGAGGTCGCGGTCGAGTTCGGCGGGGTCGTAGTGGCCGATGGCGTCGATGCTGCGCTTCTCGAAGTGTCCGATGGTGTCGGCCAGCAGGGTGCAGGCCCAGGCCACGCCGCCCTCGAGGAACGCGAAGCGCAGATCGGGGAATCGCTGCATCACGCCCCCGAAGAGCAGCGATCGGCACACCGCCTCCGTCCCGGCGGCGAAGTTCCCGATGTGGTTGGCCACATAGTTGGTGGGTGAGGTCCGGCTGCCGAACCCGATGCCGGTGGAGTGGAACGTCGGCGACACACCCAGCTCGGTGCAGCGCTGCCACAGCGGGTCGTAGTCGTGGGCACTGTCGAGTCCGAGGCCGTCGACCCATCGGGCGGCACGGTCGCCCTCGTGTCCGGGAGCCTCACGCAGCACCAGCCCGCCGAACAGGAACCCGCGCAGGCCGAGCTCACCAGTGGCGAACTCGAGCTCGGCGATCGCCTCCTCGGGGTCGTAGGTGGGGACGACACCCACCGGGCGGAGTCGATCGGCATACGGACCGTAGGCCTCGGCGTAATAGCGGTTGCAGGCCCGGGCGAGGGCCCGACGCAGCTCGCCGTCATCGATGGCCATGATCGAGAGCCCGACCGTCGGGTACAGCACCGCCACGTCGATGCCGATCTCGGGGAGTCGCTCATGGAGGAGACGGGGCAGCATCGCCGTGGCGCGATCGCGGGTGTTGCGGCTCGGCACGCCCCACCAGCCGGTGCGGGCGAGGCAGAGCCGACGACGGGTCTCGACGTCGAGGGAACGACGCAGCGCCGACGAACCGACGAGCGCCGTGAACCGATCGGCCACCGCACCGCCCGCCTCGTCCCCGATCAGATCGGCGAGCAGCGGGATGAACTCGATGATGTGCCCGTCGGCGTCGATCACCGGATGGTCCAGCTCGGCCCGGATCGATGCAGTGTCCATGGGTCCCCCTCGGATCCGAGTCGTCGTGGCGTCAGCCCCGACCGGGGAGACCGTAGAACAGGCGATCGACCACGGCACGCGCCCGGCGGGTGACCCTGCGGTACTCGCTGCGCAGCTCCACGGGTGTGGTGTCGAGCGATCGGGAGAGCCACAGCATCGGCTCGGGCCGGGTGGGCAGCGAATCGCCGGGAGCGCTGTTGACGAGGAACCAGCGATCACGGACACGCTGGCAGAACTGGAACGACTCGATCAGCGTGTCGGCGTCGACGGGGTCGATCGCCCCGAGCCGGGTGAGGGCCTCCAGACCATCGATGGTCCCCGGAGCGAGTACGCCGTGTTCGAGCTGCAGCAGCTGCGCGGTGAACTCGATGTCCGAGAGCGACCCGCGGCCGAGCTTGAGATGGAAGTCCGGGTCCTCTCCGACAGGGATGCGTTCGGCCTCGATGCGCGCCTTCATGCGTCGGATCTCGCGCCGTTGCGCTTCAGAGAGTCCACCGGCCCGACGCGCCGATGGGTCGTCGTCGAGGTCCAGCCGATCGACGCCGAGCACGAACGCATCGAGCGACCGCCGCAGGTCATCGCCGAGCTCCTCGTCGCCCGCCATGAACCGGGCCCGCGACATCGCCTGCCGCTCCCAGGTCTCGGCGCTGGAGCGCCAGTACGCATCGAACATCCCGACGGTTCTCGACAGCGCACCGTTGCGGCCCTCGGGTCGCAGATCGGCATCGACCTCGAAGATGCGCATCGCGGGCGTGGTTCCCCTGATGATGTGCAGCAGACCCTCGGCGACGCGTCGGGCCTCCTCGTCGGCGGCCGCACCCTCTCCGGCATGCACGAACATGAGATCGAGGTCGCTCGCGTAGCCCATCTCTCCACCGCCGGATCGACCGAGGGCGAACACGGCGATCGGGATCTCGGGACGCAGGATCTGCAGTGCCGCATGGACACATGCATCGGCGAGTGCGGTGAGACCCCGCCCGACCCTCCGGGTGTCGATCATCCCGAACACGTCGAGTGCGGCGATGCCCAGAAGGTTCCGCTGCTTCCATCGGTGCAGGGCGGCCTGCTGATCGATCGGATCATGACGGAGATCGAGCACGGCGGTGGCGCGGTCGGCGAGCTCGTCACGATCGATGCGCATGAGCTCGTCTGGATCGGGGAGTCGGGCGATCAGATCCGGATTGTGGGAGAGGATGTCGCCGAGCAGGCGACTCGTGCCGGCGAGTCGGCACAGACCCTGTGCGGCGGCGGGTGAGTCACGGAACACATCGACGAGCTGGCGCATCTGCTGCGGTCCGCTCAGCAGGTTGCGGACGATGAGCAGTGCGAGATCCGGATCGGGTGAGGTCGAGATCCAGTCGAGGAGCAGCGGGAGCATCTGCTGCATCAGCCGACTGGAACGACTGAGTCCGCGGGTGAGATCTCGGACCGCCGCCCGGGTGCGCAGCGCATCGGTGAATCCGAAGGCGGTGAGTCGGGCGCTGATCGCGTCGGCGTGGAGACCGGTGTCCTCGGTGTCGGTATCGGTGGCGGTGCTGGCCATCCCCGGGGTGAGGGTGGCGAACGCCTCGAGCAGTGGTCGGAAGTACACGCGCTCGTGGATGGACCTGACCACGGCCCGGGTGTGCGTGATGCCGCGGGCGAGCTGCTCGCCGGCCGTGCCGCCGGGCTCATCGGTGTGCCCCATCACCCGCGCCAGGTGCTCCATCGCCGCCGGCGCCTCGGGGAGGGCGTGGACCTGCAGTTCGTCGACGAGCTGCAGGCGGTGCTCGACGGTGCGCAGGAGCCGATACGCGTCGGTCAGGTCCTCCGCGTCGGCCTCGTCGATGTACCCGGTCGAGCCCAGGGTGGCGAGGGTGGTGAGTGTGGTGGGGCTGCGCAGTCCCTCGTCGAGCTGACCGTGCACCAGCTGCAGCAGCTGCACCGTGAACTCGATGTCACGGATCCCGCCGGGACCGCGCTTGAGTTCGCGCTGCGCCAGCCCCCGGCGGATCACCTCGTCCTCGGTCCGCGCCTTCATCCGGCGGATGGAACGCAGAGCCTCGGCATCGAACGGACGGGACCACAGTGCGGCGCCGGCGGCGCGTCGCCAGCGATCGCCGAGCGGTGCGGAACCGGCGGCCGGCACCGCTTTCAGCAGAGCCTGGAACTCCCAGGGCTCGGCCCATCGATCCCAGTAGGCCTCGAAGGATTCCACCGAGCGAACGAGGGGACCGCTGCGACCCTCGGGTCGGAGATCCGCATCGACCCGGAAGCAGCGGCCGGCGATCTCGAGCACGGAACGAGCGGCTCGTTCGAGTGCCCGCGCCTCACCATCACCCACGAACATCACATCGATGTCGCTCGAGTAGTTCAGCTCGTCGCCACCCATCTTCCCCATGCCGATCACGGCGAGTTCCCCGGCCTCGTCGAGCTCCGTCGCGGTGAGCGCACATGCTGCTGCGAGCACGTCGCGACCCAGTTCGGCGAGCGACGCCCCCACCGCCTCGAGGGCGTCGATGCCGAGGAGATCGCGGGCCGCGATGCGGAGGAACTCGAGCCCACGCCATTCGACCAGCGCATCGATGGCGACGCTGCGTTCGAGGGGGTCGCTCCCGGTTCCCATGACGGGCGGGTCGGGACGGGTGTCGAGCGCCGCGAGCACGTCGAGGCTTCGCTCGGGATGGGTGACCATGAATCGGCTGATCGACCGGCTGGCCCCTGCGAGCGCCACGACGCCGGCGGCGACCGGCGCCTCCCCGATTCGTGGCGCGGAACCGGGAGCCGCTGCTTCGAGTGCATCGAGGACGCCGCGCACCGCGTTCGGATCGGCGCTCCGTTCGAGACGACCCTCGAGATCGTCGGTGGCGCGGCGTCCGTTCACGAGGCCGAGGCTATTGGTGCTCCGACGCGAGGCCGTAGTGTTCCCCCGTGCCTGTGATCCGAGTGGGGCTGGCCCAGATCAATCCGGTCGTCGGGGATCTCGATGGGAACGTCGAGCTGATCCGTGCTGCCATCGATCAGGCCGAGGCACTGGGCTGTGATCTCCTCGCACTCCCCGAGCTCGCGATCACCGGGTACCCGCCCGAGGATCTCCTCCTCCGACCGAGCTTCCTGCGCGACGCGAGAGCCGCCCTCGAGCGCGTGGTCGAGTCCACGCGTCGCACGGTCGTCGTGGTCGGCTTCCCCGAGGCGACCGATGCCGGTGCGCATCGCTCCACCCATCATGGTGAGGCCGAGGGCGGCGATGCGCATGCCCCGATCACCACGCTGCACAACAGCGCCGCCGTATGCGCTGGGGGTCGGCTCATCGGCGTCCACCGCAAGCGGGCCCTGCCCAACTACTCCGTCTTCGACGAGCAGCGGTACTTCGTGCCGGGCACCGATCCGCTCCCGCTGTTCGCCATCGGCGATGCGATCTTCGGCATCTCGATCTGCGAGGACGCATGGTCGGCCGCCGGGCCCATCGCCGAGCTCGGTCGGGCCGGTGCCTCGCTCATCGTCAACATCAACGCCTCGCCCTACAACGCCGGCAAGGCGGAGTCCCGTGCCCGGGTGCTCGCCGTCCGCGCCCGCGAGGCCGACGCCACGATCGTCTACGTGAACCAGGTGGGCGGACAGGACGAACTCATCTTCGACGGTGACTCGATGGTGGTCGATCCCGATGGCGCAGTCATCGCCCGGGCGCCGCAGTTCCGTGAGGGACTCCACGTCCTCGACCTCGAGCTCCCCGCCGCGGTGGGCGATCCGCGCCTCGAACTGCTCGACTGCTCGTCGCCGGAGGTGTCGCCGCCGGCTCCAGCGGATCTCTCCGCTCGGCCGCGGCCGGGCCTCGAACCCCTCGGCATCGCGCCCCGGCTCAGCATCGAGGCCGAGGTCTGGGAGGCACTGGTCCTCGGCACCCGCGATTTCGTGCGCAAGAACGGGTTCGTCGATGTGGTCATCGGCCTGTCCGGCGGCATCGATTCGGCGCTGGTGGCGGCAGTGGCGGCGGAGGCGCTGGGACCGGAGCATGTGCATGGCGTGCTGATGCCATCTCGTTATTCGAGCGACCACTCGATCTCCGATGCGATCGCGCTGGCCGACAACCTCGGCATCGACCATCGCACCATCCCCATCGAGCCGGCGCATGCCGCCCTCATGGGCATGCTCGAACCCTCCTATGCCGGCCATGCCATCGGCCTGGCCGAGGAGAACCTGCAGAGCCGCATCCGCGCCGTGATCCTCATGGGGCTGTCCAACGCGTTCGGCTGGATGCTGCTGAACACCGGCAACAAGAGCGAATCCTCCGTCGGCTACTCCACGCTCTACGGCGACAGCGCCGGCGGGTACGCCGTGATCAAGGATGTCTCGAAGCTGCTCGTGTACCGACTGTGTCGCCTCCGCAACGACATGGCGGGGCGTGAGATCATCCCCGAGACGGTGCTCACCAAGCCGCCCTCGGCCGAGCTGCGACCCGATCAGCGCGACGATCAGAGCCTGCCTCCCTATGAGGAACTCGATCCCATCCTCGCCCTCTATGTCGAGGGCGATCAGTCGGCCGAGGAGATCATCGCCGCCGGTCATGACCCCGCAGTGGTCGAGCGCATCGTGCGTCTCGTCGATCTCGCCGAGTACAAGCGCCGACAGTCGCCCCCGGGCCCGCGGGTCACCTCCAAGGGGTTCGGCAAGGACCGTCGCCTCCCCATCGTCAATCGGTACCGACGCTGAATCGCCGACGACCTAGCCTGCGTCCATGACCGTGCCGCTGTCCGCCCCGGAGTCCGCTCGTCGCGTGGGCGCGTACTGCTGGCTCGAGCAGCAGGCGTTCGCCTGGGCCGGCGGATGGGTCACCTCCATCGCCGATCCCGTCGCCAAGCTCACGATGCTGGAACTGGGTGATCACGCGGCCTGGCGCGCCCAGCGCTGGTACGAGCTGCTGCCCACCGCCCCGCCCGGTGCCGATGCACTCGTGGTCGGATCCCCGCTGCTGGAGGCGGTGCTGCAGGTGCTTCCGTCGCCGGACGACGACGTGCATCCGCTCGAGGTGTTCATCTCCGCCGAGGCGCTGCTGTCGATGATCGATCGCGTGGTGGCCGATCATCTCGATCGGACCACCCTGGTCGCCGAGCCGGCGCTGCATCGCATCGCCGAGATCGCCCGGACCGATCTGGCCGGCGATCTCGTCGGGTGCCGGGCGGTGCTGCAGGCCTCGCAGGGGCAGCTGGATCAGGCTGCCGTCGACCGCCTCGGCATCCGTCGTGCGGCGTTCGAGGCCCTGTCCCCCTTGGATGTTCTGACCTCAGCCTGAACGAATCCGGCCCGCCGTGCATGATGGTCGCACCGGACCGGTATCGTTGTCGGAACCCCATTCCGCAGCAGGGGGCCCAGTTGCGCCGGTGACCTCCACGTCCCCTGCGTCGCTGTCCCGGCGTGGTCATCATCCGATGATCCCGCCGACCGCAGTCGCTGCAGTAGAGCTAGTCGAGGTGGAGTTGTGGCCAAGGAGCGCGTGGAACGGGACGAAGAGGATCTCGTCCGTCTGTATCTCACCGACATCGGGCAGTACCCACTGCTCACCAAGGACGACGAAGTCCGTCTCGCCCAGGCCATCGAGGGTGGCGTGGCCGCCCGCGCCGAGATGGATGCCGGTGGCACCATCACCCCGGCCCGCAAGCGTGAACTGAAGCGCGCCATCAAGGTCGGCGACGACGCCGAGCGCACCTTCGTGCAGTCCAACCTGCGCCTCGTGGTCTCCATCGCGAAGAAGTACCAGGCCTCGGGTCTGCCGCTGCTCGATCTCATCCAGGAGGGCAACCTCGGCCTCATGCACGCCGTCGAGAAGTTCGACTGGCGCAAGGGCTTCAAGTTCTCCACCTATGCCACCTGGTGGATCCGTCAGGCCATCACCCGCGGCATCGCCAACACCGGCCGCACCATCCGCCTCCCCGTCCACGCCGGCGACACCCTGGCCCGACTCCAGAAGGCCCGCGCCCGCCTCGAGCTCAAGTTCGGTCGCCCGGCCACCCTCGCCGAACTCTCGGCCGAGGTCGAGATGCCCGAGGACAAGGTCACCGAGGCGCTCCGATTCGCCGCCGAACCGCTCTCGCTCTCCGAGCCCCTCCGTGAGGACGGCGACGCCGAACTCGGCGATGTCGTCGAGGATCGCTCCGCCGAGTCGCCCTTCGAGGTGGCCGCCACCGCACTGCTCCCCGAGGAGATCACCCGCCTGCTCTCCCCGCTCGACGAGCGCGAGCGCGAGATCCTCAAGCTCCGCTTCGGTCTCGACCGCGGCGAGCCCCGCACCCTCGAAGAGGTCGGCGAGCACTTCAACCTCACCCGGGAGCGCATCCGTCAGATCGAGGCGCGGGCCATGTCGAAGCTCCGCCATCCCTCCTCCGACACCGGCGCCCGCGATCTCCTCGCTGTCTGACCCACATCGCCCGTCCGTCCATCGGCGATGACTGACGACCCCAGCACTCCCGCCGCTGCGCCGACCCGTCGGCTCATCCCCCTGTGGGTGGCCGGTGTGGGTCTGCTCGTCGCGGTGCTCCTGCTGCTCGTCGTCCTCGTGATCGCCAGGTCGGCGTTCGGCAGCGCCAGCGCCTCGGACCCGACCATCGACAAGGAGATCGTCGACCAGACCGGGATCCAGACCATCACGCCCGATGTCGATCATCCGCCGCAGCGCGACATCCGCATCGGCACCTGCGAATCCGACAGCCAGTCCGGTGTCCGGGCCGCCGGCACGATCACCAACTGGACCTCCCAGCCCAGCGACTACCGGGTGGTGGTGTCGTTCCGCAACGACGAGGACGGCACCGAGTTCGGCTCGACCTCGCTCACCATCGCCGATGTGGCTCCGCATCGCACCAGCAACTGGTCGACCTCGGTGCCCTCCCGCCCCGATGTCGTGTTCACCTGTCGCATCGTGAGCATCGATCGGTGGGACACAGGGACACCTCCGCCCTCCTGAGCGGAGGTGAGCTCCGGGCTGCCCCATGCGTGGGATTTCCGTGGCCCCGGCAATGGAATCAGTGGGGGTGCCCCCCTACACTGCTCCGCATGAAGAAGCTCCTCGTCGTCATCGTGGTCCTCGCCCTCGCAGCATTCGCCGTCAAGAAACTGCAGGACGCCTGAGTCTCCCGGTCGCATCGGCCCGGCGGCGGGCCAGCAGCACCACGGCGAGGATCGACGACACCGTCACCACCGCAGCGGCTGTGGTGATGAGCCGCGCCCGGGCAGTCGTGGGCAACGAGATCCGATCCCGCAGCGGGACGCCCCGGACGAACTCCACGATCGGCCAGCCGTTGCGAAGGGCCGCTCTGGTGAGCTCCCGGTCGGGGTTCACCGCGATCGGATGACCGACCGCCTCGAGCATCGGGAGGTCGGTGGCGGAATCGGAGTAGGCGTAGCTGCGGGTGAGGTCGATCGATGCGGCCGCCGCCAGTTCGGTGATGGCCTCCACCTTCTGCTCGCCGTAGCAGTAGAACCCGACCTCGCCGGTGTAGCGGCCGTCGGCGTCGAGGAGCGCACGGCTGGCGATGATCCCGTCGAGGCCGAGATGTTCGGCGAGCGGGGCGACGATCTCCTCGGGTGAGGCCGAGACCAGATAGACGAGACGGCCTGCGGCGCGGTGCCCCTCGATGAGCACGATCGCCTCGTCGTACACGATCGGGTCGATGACCTCGGCCAGCGTTCGATGCACGATGGACGTGACCGTGGCGTGATCCCAGCCCCGCGTGATCTGCAGCGTGGACTCCCGGAACCGACGCATCCGCTCCTCGTCGGCACCGAAGGTGCGGAAGACCAGACCGTTCCAGATGGTGCGCGCCAGGACCCGTCGGTTGACCATGCCGGCGCGACGGAAGGGACCTCCGAAGGCCACGAGCGCACCATGCGCGATCACGGTCTTGTCGAGATCGAAGAACGCCGCTTCCACCACCGCGACGAGCATACGGGTCGTGCGAGAAGGGGCCACCGCGCCCATTGGCGGGTCCGCTCCGGGCTCCTAGGGTGCCTGCGCCTTCCCCGGGTGACGAGTCCACGGACCGAGCAGCGTCCCGCTGATCATCGGTGTCGTGATCGATGCGACGAACCGTCGGGTTCCGTCGTGATGGGAGGGCAGATGGCCACGATCGCATGCTGGTCGGCCAAGGGTGGTTCGGGAACGACGGTGGTGGCCATCGCACTGGCCACCATGCGCGGGCGGGAGTCGCAGGACGGTGGAGCTCTGCTGGTGGATCTCGCCGGTGACTGTCCGAGTGCGATGGGTGTGCCGGAACCGAACGGGCCCGGGGTCTCGGACTGGCTGGCCGCCGGTGCTGAGGTGCCCGCCGACGCCCTGCGTCGCCTCGAGGTCGAGGTGTCGGTCGACGTCTCGCTCCTCCCGCTCGGACATGCACGTCCTGAGGGAGTCACGGATCCGACGCGTGCCGAGCAGCTGCTCGAGCAGCTCGCCCTCGATCCCCGCGACACCGTGCTCGACCTGGGTCGCATCATCGACCCCTCCGGCGCGGTCGCCGGGTCCCTCCTGCCGCTCGCCACCGCGGCCGATCAGTCGCTGCTCGTCACCCGACCCTGCTTCCTGTCGCTGCGTCGGGCGCTGGCCTCCCCTGTGCGGCCCACCGGGATCGTGCTGGTCACCGAGGACGGTCGGGCGCTCGGCCGCCGCGAGGTCGAGGACATCCTGGGTGTCCCGGTGATCGCCGAGGTCCCGCTCGACTCCTCCGTCGCCCGGGCGGTCGATGCTGGCACCCTGGGCATGCGCATGCCCCGCGGACTCGAACGGTCGCTGCGTCATGCGGCCTGAGGGTGGGGGTCGTCGCGGCCCGGCCGAGTCCCTCGTCGACCGCCTGCATCAGCAGCTGCTCGGGGCGGGAGGTGCACCCGCCGACACCTCCGCCGCCACGATCCATGAACTGGCCCGGGCCGACGACCCGTTGCTGCCCGAGCAGGAGGTCACTGCCGTGGTGGAGCAGCTGCAGGCCCGCATGAGCGGGCTGGGTGTGCTCGAACCCCTGCTGGCCGATGCCTCGGTGAGCGAGGTCATGGTCAACGGTGGCGGCGCGGTCTGGATCGAGCGGGATGGTCGGCTCGCACGCACCGAGCTCTCGGTGGATGAACCCACTGTGCTGCAGCTGATCGAGCGCATCGTCGGACCGCTCGGTCTCTCGATCGATCGGGTGTCACCGATCGTCGACGCCCGCCTCCCCGACGGATCCCGGGTGAACGCGGTGGTCCGCCCGCTCGCCGTGGACGGGCCCTGTCTCACCATCCGTCGTTTCGGTGCCCGTCGTATCGAGCTCGACACCGTGGCCACCCCGGGCGCAGCAGCCCTGCTGCGCTGGGCGGTGCGGGCCCGGCTCAACATCCTCGTCTGTGGTGGGGCCGGCGCCGGGAAGACCACGTTGCTCAACGCCCTCGCCGCCGAGATCGACGCCGACGAACGTGTCATCACCGTCGAGGACGCCGCCGAACTGCGACTGCCCGGTGCGCATGTGGTGCGTCTGGAAGCCCGACCTGCGGGTACGGAGGGCACCGGTGCGGTCCGGGTGCGCGACCTCGTCCGCAACGCCCTGCGGATGCGCCCCGATCGCATCGTGGTCGGCGAGGTGCGGGCCGGGGAGGCGATCGACATGCTCCAGGCGATGAACACCGGGCATGAGGGCTCGTTGTCCACCTGCCATGCCAACGGTCCGGCCGATGCGCTGCGCCGGCTCGAGACCCTCGTGCTGATGGGCGATGTCGCGCTGCCGCTGCCGGCGATCAGGGAGCAGCTCCGATCGGCGATCGATCTCGTCGTGGCCGTCGCCCGTCGCCCCGATGGCACCCGACGGGTGATGGCGATCGGTGAGGTGCAGGATTCGGTGGTGGGCCCGGATCCCGCCACTGGTCCCCTCAGCAGTTCCCCCCTGGGTTCCGGAGAGGGCGGTGCCGGCGTCGGTGTCAGGCTGCTCACCGATCAGCATGGCGCGCTGTGCGCTCTCCCGGCCCGGGCGGCGCGGCATGTGTTCGCCTCCGCACCGTCGACCTCCTGGCTCGAGGCGCTTCCCGCATGATGGGTGCCGCGCTCCCCGGGCTCTGTGCGGCGATCACCGTGGGATGCATGGTGCGGATGCTCAGCTCCGCGGCTGAGTTCCGGGCCGGGCTGCTGCTGCGACGCCGACTCGGCCTCGCCGCACCATCGCCGATCCCACCATGGCTCGGCGAGCGCCTGCGTTCCTCCACCGCCGCAGTGACCTCCCGGGTGGCGCGCCTGTCCGGTGCCGCTGCACGCCGCAGACACAACGACCGAGATGTCCTGCTGCTGCTGGAGTCGACCACCCGCCGGCTGCGCAGCGGCAGCTCGCTGCGTCAGGCAGTGGCATCGGCCGCCGCCGACTGCTCCGAACCGGCGCAGCGCGAGCTGGCCGCAGCCGTCGACACCGGTGCACCCCTCGGTTCGATCCTCGACGCCTGGATGCTCGACACCACGGCGTCGCGACAGCTCGTCGGCACCGCGCTGCGCCTCGCTGCGGAGTCCGGTGGAGCAGTGGCGCCGGTGCTCGACGGCGTGGCCGAGAGTCTCCGCGATCGTCTGGCCCTCGACCGCGAGGTCGCAGCCCTGTCGTCGCAGTCCCGGGCCTCGGTGCTGGTGCTCATCGTCGCCCCCGCCGTGTTCGCGCTGCTCATGGCCACCATCGATCCCAGGGTGTCCTCGGTGCAGTTCACCACCCCGATCGGGTGGATCTGTTCCGCGGTGGGACTGCTGCTCGACCTGTTCGGTGCGCTCTGGATGTCGCGCATGATCGCCCGGGTCCGATGATCCTCCTGCTCCTCATCGCGACCACGGTGCTCGGCCTGCGTCTGCGCTCGCTGCAGCGCAGGCGATCCGCGGTCCGCCTCGATCACGACGCGATCAGCCGGGCGCTCCCCGATGTGGTCGATCTCCTCCGCCTCGGGGTCCATGCCGGTCTCACCTCCCATCAGCTGCTCCCCGCGGTGCTCGATGTGCTGCCCGACGAGGTGGCCCCGACGTTCGCCGAGGTGCAGCGACGCGTCGATCTCGGGGTCCGCCTCGGCGATGCACTCGACGCACTCGACGACCTCGGCGACGACGCCCATCCGCTCGTGGCCGCCATGCGCTCCACCGCGTTCGATGGCACACCGCTGCTGCCCGCGCTCGACCGCGTGGCCGCCGACACCCGGCTGCTCCGTCGACGCCGGGCCGAGCAGGACGCCCGACGACTCCCGGTCAGATTGCTCCTCCCCCTCGTGCTGTGCGTCCTCCCCGCGTTCGTGCTCCTCGCGGTCGTCCCGCTCGTCGCCGCCTCCTTCGGTGCGCTCTCCATCTGAGATCCGCTCCCCTCCGAACCCACCCGATCCAGGGAGAACCCATGAACCGACCGTTCCTCGTCGCCGTCACCTCGATGCAGTCCCGCCTCATCGCCACACGGGCGGCCGCCGCCGACACCGCTGCCCACCCCGGCACCGTTCCCAGCACCGACCTCGGCCCCGACGCGGGCTCCGGCGACAGCATCGACCTCGGCGCCGATCGGGGCCAGACCACCGCCGAGTACGCACTCGTCATGCTCGGCGCCGCCGGTGTGGCGATGCTGCTGCTGGGCTGGGCCACCAAGTCAGGTGCCATCGGCAAGCTCTTCGACCTCGTGCTCGACGGGATCGTCGGACGCGTGAAGTGAACCGGGGCGGCGATCGCGGGCAGTCCACCGTCGAGCTCGCGATCGCGCTCCCGTTCGTGCTGCTCCTCATCATCCTCATCGTCCAGGTGGGTTCGGTGGTGCGCGATCACCTGCTGGTCGTGCACGCAGCCCGCGAGGCGGTGCGTTCAGCCGCAGTGGCCACGACCGATCGACACGCCGCCGCGCTGTTCGGCGCCCGGCAGTCCGGTCCGCTCGACGCGGATCGTCTGCAGGTGACCGAGGAGGTCCTGCCGGGGGGCGACCGGATACGCGTGCGACTGGACTATCCGAGCCCCACCGATCTCCCGATCGTCGGGGCGCTGCTCCCCGATTTCGACCTGTCGGCCGATGCCGTCATGCGGATCGAGACCACCGATGGGTCAGTCCGCTGAGCGGTCGAGCACGGCGTGCAGCAGCGCGATCGCGCCGGCCTTGTCGAGCGGATCGTTGCCGTTGCCGCATTTCGGCGACTGCACGCAGGACGGACAGCCGCTCGAACACCCGCAGCTCTCGATGATCTCGAGCGTGGCCCGCAGATGCCTGCCGGCGGCTTCGAACCCCAGCTCGGCGAT
>CANFHM010000027.1 GCA_947446975.1 Microthrixaceae bacterium | reverse complement strand
TCTCCTCGGTGTAGTTGCCGACGCGAATGCGACGCCGGTGGTGTGACAACAGATCAGATGATCGCAGATGCAGCAATGTCGTTGCGATGCTGGAGACCGGGCCACGAGATGTGACCGACGGCCTCGAACGCCCGGCTGCGGGCGGTGGCGATGTCGGCGCCCTGACCGGTGACCGCGAGCACGCGACCACCAGCGGTGATCAATCGACCATCAGCATCGGCGCCGACCCCAGCGCAGAACACACTCACGCCGTCGACGGCCGAGGCGGCGTCGAGCCCCTCGATGACATCGCCGGTGCGCACATCTCGCGGGTAGCCCTCGGCCGCGCACACCACGGTGACGGCGGCACCGTCGTCGAAGGTGGGCGCGTCGCGCAGTTCACCCGCTGCGGCCTGGGCCAGCAGCTCGCCCAGATCGCTGGTGAGTCGGGGAAGCACCACCTGCGTCTCCGGATCACCGAATCGCACGTTGTACTCGAGCATCTTCGGGCCGGTGGGTGTGAGCATGAGACCGGCATAGAGCACACCGCGGTAGTCGATGCCCTTGGCCCGCAGCGTGGCCAGCGTCGGCGCCACGCAGTCGTCCATCACCATGGCCACGATGTCGTCGGTGGCCACGGGCACGGGGGAGTAGGCACCCATGCCACCGGTGTTGGGGCCGGCATCGCCGTCGAAGATGCGCTTGAAATCCTGGGCCGGGGCCAGCGCGAACGCACGAGTGCCGTCGCACACCGCCAGCACCGACACCTCGGGACCGGTGAGGCCCTCCTCGATCACGAGCGTGCGACCGGCATCGCCGAAGGCTTCGCCGGAGAGGTAGTCGCGCACCGCATCACGGGCCTCATCGATCGAGGTGGTCACCACGACGCCCTTCCCGGCGGCCAGACCATCCGTCTTCACCACATAGAGCCCATCGAGCGTGTCGAGAAAGGCGAAGGCCGGCTCGATCGAATCGAAGGTGCCGTGGCGGGCGGTGGGCACACCGGCCTCGACCAGCACGTCCTTCATCCACGCCTTCGAACCTTCGAGGCGCGCACCGTCAGCACCGGGACCGAACACCAGTCGACCCATGGCTCGCAGCTCATCGGCCACTCCGGCCACGAGCGGCGCCTCGGGACCGATCACGTACAGATCGGCCTCGAGCTCGGTGGCCGGCGTGGACACCGATCCGGGGATGCCGGGATTGCCCGGCGTGACCACGACCTCATGATGCCGGCGCAGCACGGTGGCCAGCGCGTGCTCACGACCTCCGGACCCGACGACGCAGATCTTCATCAGACGTCGAAGCGCAGGTACTGCTCGCGGCCGGGACCGACACCGACGAGACCGATTGGCACACCCACCTGCGCTTCGAGGGCCACGAGATACGCGAGCGCTTCGGCCGGCAGCTCTTCACGAGTCGTGATGCCGGAGATGTCGCACTTCCAACCGGGGAACTCCTCGTACACCGGCGTGACGTGATGCACGACCGACTGGTGATAGGGCAGTTGCGTGAAGATCTCGCCGTCGAGTTCGTAGGCCACGCACATCTTGATCGTGTCGAAGGTGTCGAACACATCGAGCTTTGTGATGGCAAGCTCCGACAGCGAGTTGAGCCGAACCGAATGGCGAAGCATCACGGCGTCGAGCCAGCCGGTGCGACGACGACGGCCGGTGTTGGTGCCGTACTCGTGTCCGATGTCGATGAGCGCATCGCCGATCTCGTCGGTGAGCTCGGTGGGGAACGGGCCGGCACCCACGCGGGTGACGTAGGCCTTTGCGATGCCCACCACGCGGTCGATGTAGCGGGGGCCGATGCCGGCACCCACGCACGCGCCGCCGGCGATGGGGTTCGAGGAGGTCACGAACGGATAGGTGCCGTGATCGAGATCGAGGAACGTGGCCTGCGCGCCCTCGAGCAGCACGCTCTCACCGGCCTCGAGCGCGTCATGCACGATGCCCACCGAGTCGCCGATCATGGGAGCGAGGCGCGGGGCGCACACGTTCAGGTACTCATCGGCGATGACGTCGGCGTCGAGCGGGAGCTGGTTGAACACCTTGGCGAAGATGGCGTTCTTCTCCTTGAGGACCACGTCGAGCTTCTCGCGGAAGATCTTCGGATCGAGGAGGTCCTGCACGCGCAGGCCGACCCGGGCCGCCTTATCGGCATAGGCCGGGCCGATGCCGCGCTTGGTGGTGCCCACCTTGTTCTTGCCGAGACGACGCTCGGTGAGCTTGTCGAGCTCCTGGTGGTACGGGAGGATCAGATGCGCGTTGCCGCTGATGCGCAGCTTCGAGGTGTCGACACCCTTCGACTCGAGCATCTCCAGTTCGGCGATGAGCACCCGGGGATCGACCACGACACCGTTGCCGATGACGGGCGTGATGTGCGGATAGAGGATGCCGCTCGGCACCAGCTGCAGCTTGAAGCTGACCCCGTCGACCACGAGCGTGTGACCGGCGTTGTGCCCACCCTGGTAGCGCACGACGAGGTTCTGATCACGAGCGAAGAGATCGGTGAACTTGCCCTTCCCTTCGTCACCCCACTGGGTTCCGACGACGACGGTGGCTGGCACGGTGGACTCCTGGGAGGGCGTTGGGGGGACCGGGAGACATTACCCGTTCACCCTTGTGGAATCGCAGTCCATCGCACCTCAGGCGGCGGTGGAACCAGCCCCGGCGGTGAGATGACGGCGACCGAACAGGAACGCCAGGCCATAGAGCACCAGCGCCACGATCATGAGGTTGCGGTACCCGACCATGAGCGAGACGTACTCGAGCACACCGCCGACCATGGCGCCGATGAGGTTGGCGGCGAAGGCGGTGGTGGAGTCCCCGCTGTCGCGGAACCGCTGGGAGAACACCATGTTGGCCAGGAAGATCGGCGAGAAGGCCAGCACCACCGCGGCCACGAGGCGCACGGCGAACGGGAGATCGAGCAGCAGATGCTGCGGGATGATCCAGTTTATGACGATCGAGCCGGCGAGCAGGCCGTAGAGCAGCCACGGCGAGCGGACCCGCACCCGCTTCGAGAGCGTGACCGCGCCGAGCACGGCGAGCAGCACCCCGCCGAACACGAGCGCGTTGACCAACCATGTCGTGCCGAACAGCAGGGCGAACTGCACCACGTTCTTGGTCTCGAGCAGCAGGAAGGCCACGCCCATGAAGAACAGGTCGGTGTAGGCGCCCATGCCCCGCAACGGACCGCCGACGAGACGGACGCTCAGGAACGACACCAGCAGGATGAGCCCGAGGGCCACCAGATAGAACGAGGGGATCGACGGATTCCTCAGATACGGGAAGGGTCGGTCGTCGTTGACCGGCGCCGGCGTGCTGGCATCGTGGAGCCACTGGTCCTGGGCGGGACAGTTGATGGAATCGGGCTGCACGCTCACGGTGATGACCGCCTGCCCGCGGTTCTCGAGGTGGGTCACGCACGGGGCGGTCCCGAAGGTCTGCTCGAGGGTGTTGGCGTACCGATCGACGAGCCAGAACTCGCGGTAGTTGTTGTACATGGCGAACACACCGTCGTCGGTGAGATGCGCCTGATAGGCCTCGGCCGCCTCCTTGGTGAACAGGAAGCTCTCGAGCCGCACCGATGATGCGCCCTGCACGAGCGTGAGCGAATCGGGCAGGGCCAGCACGATCATGTCCCACTTCTGATCGGTCTGTTCGAGGAAGGCACGACCGTCATCGATGTGCACGGTGACACGGGGATCGTCGTAGGGATGCTTCGGGTGGTAGGTGGCGGCGAGGTCGAGCAGGCGGCGATCGATCTCGACGGCATCGATGTGTTCGGCACCCTCGTCGAGCGCCTTCTGCACGTCATTGCCGCTGCCGGCACCGATCACGAGCACGTTCTTGGGCGGTGTGGTCGCCGCTCGACGTTCGTAGATCGTGTTGTAGATGGGTTCCTTGGTCTCATCCACCTGGAACCAATGGGGGATGCCGTTCACGAAGACGCCGATGCCGTTGGGCCCGAGCACGGCGTAGCTCGCCTTGTAGTACGGGGTCCAGGCCACACCGGACTTCGTCGACTCGACGCCGAGGGTGCCGAGCATGGCGATGAGCGGCAGGCACACCAGCGCCAGCATCCCGAGCTTCCTCGGACGGATCGCCCAGAGCAGGATGAGGGCGCTGACCGTGCCCCACACGATGGGCTGGGCGCCGACGAAGGCGAGGATCGTGAAGATCACGACACCGACGATGCTGCCGATGAGATCGAACTGATAGGCGTCGAGGTTGGCCAGCTGCCGGAAGGTGCGGGCGATGCCGTCGCCGATGCAGGCCAGGACCGCCGCCACCACGATGAAGATGGCCGGCAGCAGCACCTCGCGCGGCGGCCCGTTGGGCTTGAGCTCGCGGCCGAAGAAGATCAGGTCGGTGCCGACGGCCTGCAGCGTGACGGGCACGAAATGCACGAACAGCACGAGGGCACCGAGCACGAGCGGCGTGAACCGCAGCAGGGCGACCTGGGAGCGACCCGCCCACAGGAAACCGAGCCCGACCCCGAGGAACGAACCGAGCAGCACGATGTTCGAGAAGTACGACAGGTAGACGACACTGCCGCCGAGCCATCGGATGAGCGCCAGTTCCACGAACAGCATGAGGAACGTGAGCACCACCAACCGCAGCCGCAGTGCCCGGGGCGAGGCGGCAGGCGTGGATTCCGGTGACGGATCGGAGGTGATGGGGTCAGCGGTGACGTCGGGCACGCCCGGACGCTAGAGGCTGGCGGGCTGTGCTCCCCGTATTTCCAGTTCCCCGTCGACGGCATCGACGGTGACGACATCGCCGTCGCCGAAGGCTCCCTCGAGGATGGACAGCGCCAGACGGTCGGCCAGTTCGCGCTGGATGACGCGCTTGAGCGGACGGGCGCCATAGGCGGGATCGAACCCCTCTGCGGCCAGCACATGCTTGGCGGCGGAGGTGACCTGCAGGCTGATCCGGCGCTGGGCGAGACGATCCACCAGACCCTTGAGCTGGATGTCGACGATGTGCTCGAGATCGGCCTCGGTGAGCGAGCGGAAGTTCACGATGTCGTCGATGCGATTGATGAACTCGGGCTTGAAGAACTGGGTGGGATCGCCCGGCAGGTTCGAGGTCATGATCAGCACCACGTTGGTGAAATCGACCGTGCGCCCCTGACCATCGGTGAGCCGACCATCGTCGAGCAGCTGCAGCAGCACGTTGAAGACATCGGGATGGGCCTTCTCGATCTCATCGAGCAGCACCACCGCATAGGGCCGGCGGCGGACGAGTTCGGTGAGCTGACCACCGGCGTCGTACCCCACGTAGCCCGGAGGGGCGCCGATGAGACGCGACACGGTGTGCTTCTCCATGTACTCGCTCATGTCGATGCGGACCATGGCCCGCTCATCGTCGAAGAGGAAGTCGGCGAGCGATCGGGCCAGTTCGGTCTTGCCCACACCGGTGGGGCCGATGAACAGGAACGAGCCGATGGGTCGGTTCGGATCGGAGAGCCCGGCCCGGCTGCGTCGTATGGCGTTGGCCACGGCGACCACGGCGTCGTCCTGACCGATGACGCGCTCATGGAGCACATCCTCGAGCCGCACGAGCTTGGCCATCTCACCCTCCATGAGGCGACTGACAGGCACACCCGTCCACTTGCTGACGACCTCGGCGATGTCCTCCTCGTCGACCTCCTCCTTGAGCATCTTCTCGGTGGACTGCAGCTCATCGAGCGCGACCGAGGCGGCCTCGACCTGTCGTTCGAGCTCGGGGAGCTGGCCGTAGCGGATCTCGGCGGCCTTCTCGAGATCGGTCTCGCGTTCGACCTCGCCGCGCTTCACCTCGAGCTGCTCCTTGAGCTCGCGGATGCGATCGATGGCCTCCTTCTCGGCGTTCCAGTGCGCCTTCATGCCGTCGATCTGTTCGGTGAGATTGGCGAGTTCCTCGTCGAGCAGGGCGAGCCGCTCGAGCGAGGGGGCGTCGGTCTCCTTGGCCAGCGCCACCCGTTCGATCTCGAGCTGACGGATCCGTCGTTCGACGACATCGATCTCGGTGGGCATGGAGTCGATCTCGATACGCAGCTTCGAGGCGGATTCATCGACCAGATCGATGGCCTTGTCGGGGAGGAACCGGCCCGTGAGATAGCGATCGGAGAGCACGGCGGCGGCCACGAGAGCGGCGTCCTGGATGCGCACCCCGTGATGCACCTCGTAGCGCTCCTTGAGGCCGCGCAGGATGGCGATGGTGTCCTCGACCGAGGGCTGGTCGACGAACACCTGCTGGAAGCGGCGTTCGAGCGCCGGGTCCTTCTCGATGTACTTGCGGAACTCGTCGAGTGTGGTGGCGCCCACCATACGCAACTGCCCGCGGGCCAGCAGGGGCTTGAGCATGTTGCCGGCGTCCATGGAACCCTCGGCGGCACCGGCGCCGACCACGGTGTGCATCTCGTCGATGAACGTGATGACCTCGCCCTCGGAGTCGGTGATCTCCTTCAGCACGGCCTTCAGACGTTCCTCGAACTCGCCGCGGTACTTCGCCCCGGCGACCATGGAGGAGAGATCGAGCGAGATGAGCCGCTTGTCGCGCAGACTCTCGGGCACATCACCCTCGACGATGCGGCGGGCGAGCCCCTCGACGATGGCGGTCTTGCCGACACCGGGCTCACCGATGAGCACCGGGTTGTTCTTGGTGCGACGCGACAGCACCTGGATGACTCGGCGGATCTCGTCGTCGCGACCGATGACCGGATCGATCTTGCCGGCCCGGGCCGCCTCGGTGAGATCACGTCCGTACTTCTCGAGGGCCTGATACTGCTCCTCAGGGTTCTGACTGGTGACCCGATGGCTGCCGCGCACCTCGGCCAGCGCGGCGAGCAGCTGCTCACGATCGGCGCCGAGGCGATCACCGAACGCCAGCAGCAGATGCTCGGTGGAGAGGTACTCGTCGTGGAGCTCGCGACGCGACTCGTCGGCCCGATCGAACAGCGCCGTGAACTCGCGCCCGACCCTGGACTCGCCGCCGTAGGCCTTGGGCAGCGCGTTGATCGCCTCCTGCGTCCTGGCCCGCAGCTGGGTCGGGGCGATGCCCACCTTCTGCAGCAGCGGCAGCACGATCCCCTCCTCCTGACCGAGCAGCGCGACGAGCAGATGGTCGGGCGTGACCTCTGGATTGCTCAGCGAACGGGCATCGGCGATGGCCACGTTGACGGCGTCCTGGGTCTTGAGGGTCCAGCGGTTCGGATCGAGTGCCATGAAGGGGTGTCGTGCTCCTGAGGTGTCAGCGGATCGGGGGAGGGGAGGTGCGGGGCGGCGGTGTGTGGACCTCGGGTGGATGCGGCGGGATCGGACCGGCGGTCACTGGCCGGAGAGCCGGCGCAGCACATGGGCGGCCTCGTTGTAGCGAGCCACGGCCTGCTGGACCGGCACGAGATCGCGGCGATAACTCCGATGAGTCTCATCAACGGCACGAGCAGCCTCGGTGCGGACCTGGTGCAGTTCGGTCTCGAGTGCGGCGAGGCGGGCCTCGAGGGCGAGCACCCGCTTCACCCCGGCGAGGTTCAGACCCTCATCGGTGAGTTCCTGGATGCGTCGCAGCATCGAGATGTCGGCCTCGCTGTAGCGACGGCTGCCACCCTGGGTGCGGGCCGGTTCGAGGAGCCCCTTGCGCTCGTAGATGCGCAGGGTCTGCGGATGCATCCCGGCGAGCTCGGCGGCGATCGAGATGACGTACACGGCCCGGACCTGTGCGGAACGATCGAGCGGCTCGGTCATGTCAGACCCCCAGGTGCTCACGGTTCGCGGCGGGGAGCGTGTCGGCCAGCGCCTCGATGGCGCTGCGCTGCTCCTTGGACAGATCGGTGGGGACGGTGACCTGCACGGTGACGAGCAGATCGCCGGTGCCCTTCTTGGTGGCCACCCCGCGACCCTTGACCCGGAACACCTTGTTGGTGGGCGTTCCGGCGGGGATCTTGAGCGTGACCGGCTTCTCGTCGAGTGTGGGCACGGTGAGCTTCACGCCGAGGGCGAGCTCGCTGAAGGTGACCGGCACGGTGATGGTGATGTTGCGACCATCACGACCGAACAGCGCATCGGCGTCGACGTGCACGAGCACATGCAGATCGCCGGCGGGACCACCGTTGCGACCGGCGCCACCGCGACCGGCCAGGCGGATCCGCTGACCATCGGCGACTCCGGCGGGGATCCGCACGCGCACCTCGCGGGCCCGTCGTTCGATGCCGCGTCCCCGACAGCTCGGGCAGGGATCGGTGATGATCGACCCCTCACCACCGCAGGCCCCGCAGGGCTGCGAGAACGAGAACATGCCCTGGTTGTCGTCGAGCACCCCACGACCATGGCAGTTGGTGCAGGTGGTGCGTGAGGTGCCGGGACGGGCGCCCGAACCATGACAGGTGCTGCACGGCATGTCGCTGGTGATGTGCAGGGTGGTCTCGACCCCGGCCACCGCCTCGCGGAACGGCAGATGCAGCGAGGCCTCGAGATCCGCACCTCGCTGGGGGCCGGTGCCACGGCCGGCGCGACCGCCGCGTCGACCACCGCCACCGAACATCCCGCCGAGCAGATCGGAGATGTCGCCGCCCTCGAAGTTGAACCCACCGGGCCCGGGACGGAACCCGGCACCACCACCGGGGCCACCGAACCCGGCGGCGCCCATCGGACCCATCGCCCGGACCTCGTCGTACTCCTTGCGCTTGGTCTCGTCGCCCACGACGTCGTAGGCGGCCGAGACCTCCTTGAACTTCTCCTCGGCGGCGGCGTCGCCCGGGTTGGCATCGGGGTGCAGCTCGCGGGCGAGCTTGCGATAGGCGCGCGTGATGTCCTTGGCCGGAGCCTTCTCCGACACACCGAGGACCTTGTAGTAGTCCTTCTCGAACCACTCGCGCTGAGGTGCCATGCCGCTGCCGACCTAGCCCTGGACCTTGACCATGGCGGGACGCAGCACGCGGCCCTTCCAGCGGTAACCGATGCGCAGCGTCTCGATCACGATCGGTTCGCCACCCTCACCGGGCTCATGCATGACTGCTTCATGCTCGTTGGGATCGAAGGGTTCGCCGGCGGGCATGACCCATTCGAGACCCTCCCGTTCGAGCAGTTCGCCGAGCATCTTGGCGATGGGTTCGACATCGGCCGCACCATGGGCGATGGCGGCATCGCAGGCGTCGAGCACCACGAGCAGCTTCTCGGCGAGTGCAGCACCGGCCTGCTCGCGCTTCTCGATGTCGTCACGGGCCACCCGCTTGCGGTGGTTGTCGAACTCGGCCTTGACCCGCAGCATGGTGTCGCGGAACTCATCGCGTTCGGCCAGGAGGGCGGCGACATCAATGAGATCGGTGTCGCCGTCCTGCGGCTCGAACGACTGCTCGCCGCCGGCAGCAGCCTCGAGCAGCTCATCATCGGTGGGTTCCGCCTCCGGATCGGCTCCGGCGGCGTCGCCCTGCGTGTCGCTCATGATCAGTTGCCCTCGTCGTCGACGATCTCGGCATCGACGACCTCGTCGTCGCTGGGAGCCGAGCTGGCACCGCCGGCGGCACCGGCGCTGTCGTTGGCGGCCGCCTGCTCGTAGAGCTTCTGGGTGAACTCCTGGCTGGCGGTCATGAGGGTCTCGGTGGCGGACTTGATGGTCTCGAGCTCCGAGCCGCTGATGGCGGTCTTGAGGTCGGCCAGCTTGGTCTCGACGTTGGCCCGCTCCTCGGCCGAGATCTTGTCGCCCTGCTCCTTGAGCAGCTTCTCGGTCTGGTACACGAGTGAATCGGCCGAGTTGCGGATGTCGGCCTCCTCACGACGCTGACGATCCTCCTCGGCATGGGCCTCGGCGTCCTTCACCATCTGATCGATGGCGTCCTTCGAGAGGGAGGACTGACCGGTGATGGTCATGGACTGTTCCTTGTTGGTGGCCCGGTCCTTTGCCGACACATGCACGATGCCGTTGGCGTCGATGTCGAAGGTGACCTCGATCTGCGGGATGCCGCGGGGCGCCGGGGGCAGATCCACGAGCTGGAACTTGCCGAGCGTCTTGTTGAAGTTGGCCATCTCGCGCTCGCCCTGCAGCACGTGGATCTCGACCGAGGACTGGTTGTCCTCTGCGGTGGTGAACACCTCGGTGCGGCGGGTGGGGATGGTGGTGTTGCGCTCGATGAGTTTGGTCATGACCGAGCCCTTGGTCTCGATGCCGAGCGACAGGGGGGTGACGTCGAGCAGGAGCACGTCCTTGACCTCGCCCTTGAGCACGCCCGCCTGGACCGCAGCGCCGATGGCCACGACCTCATCGGGGTTCACACCCTTGTGCGGTTCGTTGCCGGTCATCTCCTTGACGAGTTCGACGACAGCCGGCATGCGGGTGGAGCCACCCACCAGCACGACGTGGTCGACATCGCCCTTGGTGAGCCCGGCGTCCTTGATGGCCTGCTCGAACGGGATCTTGCAGCGCTCAAGCAGATCAGAGGTGATCTCCTGGAACTTGGCCCGGGTGAGCTGCTCGTCGAGATGCAGCGGACCATCGGGGGTGGCGGTGATGAACGGCAGGTTGATCTGGGTCTGCTGCACCTGGGAGAGCTCGATCTTGGCCTTCTCGGCGGCCTCCTTCAGACGCTGGGTGGCCATGTTGTCCTTTGACAGATCGACACCGTGGGCGGCCTTGAAGGAGTCCACCATCCAGTTGATGATGCGGTCGTCCCAGTCGTCGCCACCGAGCTTGGTGTCGCCGTGGGTGGACTTGACCTCGAACACGCCGTCGCCGATCTCGAGCACCGACACGTCGAAGGTGCCGCCGCCGAGGTCGAACACGAGAATGGTCTGGTCGGTGCCCTCCTTGTCGAGGCCGTAGGCCAGTGCGGCGGCCGTGGGCTCGTTGATGATGCGCAGCACCTCGAGACCGGCGATCTGACCGGCCTCCTTGGTGGCGGTGCGCTGGGCGTCGTCGAAGTACGCCGGCACGGTGATGACGGCCTGGGTGACGGTGTCGCCCAGATAGGCCTCGGCATCACGCTTGAGCTTCATCAGCGTGCGGGCCGAGATCTCCTGGGAGGTGTAGGCCTTGCCGTCGATGTCGGTGGTCCAGTTGGTGCCGACATGACGCTTGACCGATCGGATGGTGCGATCGGGGTTGGTGATGGCCTGACGCTTGGCCACCTCGCCGACGAGGACCTCGCCGTTCTTGGCGAAGGCCACGACCGACGGGGTGGTGCGGCTCCCCTCGGCGTTGGGGATGACGACGGGATCGCCGGCCTCGAGGACGGCGACGACGGAGTTGGTGGTACCGAGATCGATACCGACAGCCTTGGGCATGGTGTTCCTCTTTCGGGGGTGGGACTCGGGGGGTACTGCGAATGAGTGAGAACAGTCAGAAAAGTTGAGTGCGAGCATATCAACTTCGCTGCTGGCTCCATCATTCCCGATCCGGGCAGATTTTTCCTGTCGGGGCCGAGATCCGAGCCGAGATCGGGCCCGACCATCCCCGGCGGACCTATGAGGCAGACTGACGCCATGTCCTCCACGCTGATCCTCCTCCGCCATGGTCAGAGCACCTGGAACCTCGAGAACCTCTTCACCGGCTGGTACGACGCCGACCTCACCGAACAGGGCCGCACCGAGGCATCGGCGGCCGGTGGCGCCATGACCGAGGCCGGCGTGGCCCCCACGGTGCTGCACACCTCGATGCAGACCCGCGCCATCCGCACCGCGAACCTCGCCCTCGACGCCATGGGTCGTCTGTGGGTGCCGGTGCGCCGGTCCTGGCGACTCAACGAACGCCACTACGGGGCCCTGCAGGGTCTCGACAAGAAGCAGACCACCGAGAAGTACGGCAAGGACCAGGTCTTCGAATGGCGCCGCAGCTATGACACGCCGCCGCCGGCCCTCGAACTCGACGATGCGCGCCATCCCCGCTTCGACGAGCGCTATGCCTCACTGCCGGCCGATGTCCTTCCGGCCTCGGAATGCCTCGCCGATGTGGTGGTCCGCATGCTGCCCTACTGGTACGACGGCATCGTCCCCGATCTCGCCGCCGGACACACGGTGCTCGTGGTGGCCCATGGCAACAGCCTCCGCGCGCTCATCAAACATCTCGACGGCATCTCCGACGCCGACATCGCCGATGTGAACCTGCCCACTGGTGTGCCCATCCGCTACGAGCTCACCGATGCCATGGTGCCGGCGGCCGCCATGGCGCTCACCGATCGCTATCTGGGCGATGCCGAGGCCGCCCGGGCCGCGGCCGAGGCCGTCGCCAAGCAGGCCGGCTGACACTCTCACCGCCACAGGCTGCGGCCGAGCGAGCCGCCAGCAGGGAAGGGCTCTAGGCCGACTCGACCTCGAGCAGGGCGTTGCCCCGTTCCAGCAGATAGCCCCGTGACCGCACGGTCTTGATCACGAATCCGAGCGGGGCGATCCGGCGGCGCAGCCGAAGCACATGCACATCGAGGGCGTTGCGTCCCGGCGCACCCGAGGGCCAGCCGGAGCGGGCCAGCGCTTCCCGACTCACCACTGCGCCGAAGCGGTCGAGCAGCGATTCCAGCAGACGGGCCTCCACGGGCGGGAGCGATACCCAGTCCGAACCGCTGCGCAGCACGCCGTCGGGATCGAGCACGGGTCGCTCGGCCACATGACTGGCCGCCCGATGGGCGATGGCGGCGCTGCGGGCATCGATGTCGCCCTGGCTGGCAGGGAGCCGGACCCAGTCCTCGAGGCAGTCGACGAGGAGGGGGGGTGCCTCGTCGGCGTCGATCAGGAGCAGGCGCGGGCTTCCCTGCGCAGCCAGTGCTGTGCGGCGATCTCGTTCGAGCGGCCAATGCAGGAGGGCGACATCCACGGGCGGCAACCTACGGACCGCCTGTTTCGCCACTGTTTCGTGGATGTGAAGCCATGACAGCGAGCGCAGGACCCCGTCAGTTCGTATGCTGCCCCCATGGCACGAGACGCATGGTTGGATCATCTGGCGCAGGTTCCCCTGTTCGCGCACTGCGACACGAAGCAGCTCCAGCAGGTGGCCGCCGCCACCATCGAGGTCACCGTCGAGCCCGGCAAGGTGCTGCTGCGCGAGGGCGAGGGCGGACACGAGTGCTTCATCATCGTGACCGGCACCGCCACCATCAGCCGCGAGGGCCAGGCCATCGCCACCGTCGGTGCCGGTGAGGTGCTCGGCGAGCTCGCCCCGCTCACCGGCGGACCTCGCATCGCCACCGTCGTCGCCGACACCCGCATGGATCTCCTCGTCATCGGCGAGCGCGAGTTCAGCGGTCTGCTCGAGGAGGTGCCCGGCTTCGCCGTGCGGGTGCTGCGCAACCTCGCCCAGCGGATGGTCGAGCGCGAAGAGGCCGACGCCGGCTGAGGCATCGCCTGATGCAGCGCGGCTAGCTTTGCGATTCGTATGGATCGCAAGCGCATAAAAGGCCCACAGCTCGTCCTGCTCATCGGTGTCGCCTTCGCCACCGTGACCGCCCTGTCGGGCGTCGCGGCGTCGGTGTTCCAGCAGCATGACGAATCGCCCACCACCCGTGAGGTGTTCGGCGGCATCCCCGACGCCATGAAGGCTACGTTCTACGTGCTCACCTGTGTGCTGCTCGTGTACGGCGCCGTGCTGTTCGGTCAGCGGGTCAAGAACTGGACCCGCGGCAAGCCCGACAACCGGTCCACCACGCCCAAGAACGCCAAGCGCCGCCTCAAGGACTTCCGCGCCGGCGTCTACATGCAGACCCTGCTGCGCGATCCCGCCGCCGGCATCATGCACTCGCTCATCTACTTCTCGTTCCTGGTGCTGCTGGCCGTCACCACGATCCTCGAGATCAACCATCAGATCCCCGAGAGCTGGAAGTTCCTGAACGGCGGCATCTACGAGGCCTACTCGTTCGTCGGCGATCTCGCCGGCCTGTGCCTGTTCGTCGGCGTCATGTGGGCGATCCTGCGCCGCTACGTGCAGAAGCCCTATCGCATCCGCATCAAGACCAAGCCCGAGCACGCCGTCATCCTCGGTGTGTTCCTCGCCATCGCCGTCACCGGCTTCGGCACCGAGGCCTGGCGCATCGCCGAGACCGGCATGCCGAGCTTCGAGAAGTGGTCGTTCGTCGGCTACCCGATCGCCAAGCTCATCGAGGGCAACGCGCACCTCGTCGGTGGGCACCAGATCTGGTGGGCCGCCCACATCCTCAGCTTCTTCGCCTTCCTCGTGATCCTGCCGGTCACGATGCTGCGTCACATGTTCACCTCGCCGCTCAACATGTACCTCAAGGACCGTGAGCGTCCCAAGGGTGCGATGAAGCCCATGCCGAACCTCATGGAGACCGAGCTCGAGAGCTTCGGCGCATCGGTCATCGAGGACTTCACCTGGAAGCAGCTGCTCGACACCGACGCCTGCACCATGTGCGGTCGTTGCACGGCCGTGTGCCCGGCCCAGAACACCGGCAAGCCGCTCGACCCGCGCGAGATCGTGCTCAAGGTCGGCCAGGTCATGGCCGCCACCGGCGATCCCGTCGTGTCCCCGCCGCTCGGCAATGTGGCCGAACTCACCGTCACCGCCAACTCCGTGTTCGAGCGCATCACGCCCGAGGAGATCTGGGCCTGCACCTCCTGCAAGGCCTGCGATGAGAACTGCCCGGTCAACATCGAGATCCTCGACAAGATCCTCGACATGCGCCGCTACCTGTCGCTCATGGAGTCCAACTTCCCGACCGAGCTGGGCAACGCCTACCGCTCGATGGAGAACTCGGGCAATCCGTGGGGTCTCAGCCAGGCCGAGCGCGCCGATTGGGCCGACAAGATCGAGGGCATCGAGATCCTCGACGGCACCAGCCCCCTCGAGGCCGACTACCTCTACTGGGTCGGCTGCGCCGGCTCGTTCGACGACAAGAACAAGAAGGTCACCCAGGCCATGTCGCAGCTGCTGCAGCGTGCGGGTGTGTCCTTCGCCATCCTCGGCCCGTCCGAGATGTGCACCGGCGACCCGGCCCGCCGTTCCGGCAACGAGTACATCTTCCAGATGCTCGCCATGCAGAACGTCGAGACCCTCAACGGCATGGGCGTGAAGAAGATCATCACCCAGTGCCCGCACTGCTTCAACACGCTGGCCAACGAGTACCCGCAGATGGGCGGGCATTACGAGGTCGTGCATCACAGCCAGTTCCTCGAATGGCTCATCGATCAGGGCAAGCTCGATCTCTCCAACGCCCGCCTCGAGGAGCGCGTCGTGTACCACGACTCCTGCTACCTCGGTCGTCACAACGACGTCTACATGGCCCCGCGCAATGTCATCGGTTCGCTCGGCGGCATCGAGGTGGTCGAGGCCGGTCGCAACGGCACCAAGGGCATGTGCTGCGGCGCCGGCGGTGCGCGCATGTGGATGGAGGAGAGCACCGGCAAGCAGGTCAACGTCGAGCGTTCGCAGGAGCTGCTCGCCACCGGTGCCACCAAGATCGCCGTGGCCTGTCCGTTCTGCTACATCATGATCGACGATGGCGTGAAGGGTCAGGGCGTCGGTGACGATGAGGTCCAGGTGGCCGACATCTCGATGCATCTGCTCGCCGCCATCGAAGCGGGCGAGGCCGATCCCATGGCCGTTCTCCCCCCCGGCGCCCACACCTGAGGCGGGCACAACCGGCAGTTCCTCCGATGATGCGTCCTGCAGGGCGCATCATCCGCGTCCGGGCCCGACGGAACCCTTCAGAACTCCCCGAGTTTCGACAGGTCGCCGTGCGAACCTGACGAGATTCCCCGGGACCCGGAGCCGGTCTAGGAGAAGTTCTCCCAGTAGCGGCTGGGGCGGGGACCGACCTGACCCTGGTACTTCGAGCCGACCGCCTTCGAACCGTATGGGTTGTCGGCGGCCGTCGTCATCTGCACGAACGAGATCTGGCCGATCTTCATGCCCGGGTAGAGCGTGATGGGGAGATTGGCCACGTTGGAGAGCTCGAGCGTGATCTGACCGTCCCAGCCGGCGTCGATGAATCCGGCGGTGGAGTGGATGAGCAGGCCGAGGCGACCGAGGCTGCTCTTGCCCTCGAGACGGGCCACGAGATCGGTGGGCATGGCCACGCGCTCAGCGGTGGATCCAAGCACGAACTCTCCGGGGTGCAGCATGAACACGCCGTCCTGCTCGATCTCGACCAGCTCGGTGAGTTCGGTGAGGTCCTTCTTGACGTCGATCTGGCTCATCGTGTGATTGCGGAACACGAGGAAGAACCGGTCGAGACGCAGGTCGACCGACGAGGGCTGGATGCAGGACTCGTCGAGCGGATCGATGACGATGCGCCCGGCGGCGAGCTCTTCGCGGATCGTGTGGTCGGAGAGGATCACGAGCGCCGACGTTACTCGCCCGAGGAATGGGGGATGCCGAAGTCGGGATCGTGTGGGGCGGCGAGATCGACCGAGGCCGGGAGGGGGAACTCGCCGGCATGTTCATCGGCGAACTCGAGATCCTGTTCACCGAGATCCTCGTCGCGTGCCGTGGCGGGAAGGAACATCAGCACGATGATCACACCCAGCGCGGTGGCTCCCGCCGCCACCAGCACACCCTGATGCATGGCGGTGACGAAGGCGGACTTCGAGGCGGCGATGAGCGCAGCGGCGACGCCTGCCATCTGGGCCGGGAGGCTGTGGGCGATCGCCTGCGCCGCACCGATGCTGTTGCCCGCTGCCGCGGCCTGCGGCGGCAGGGTCGACAGGATCGGACCCATGCGATCGCTGTAGGTGGTGGCCAGGACGGAGCCGACGATGGCCACGCCGAGCGCTCCACCGATCTGACGGGTGGTGTCATTGACCGCCGAGCCCACACCAGCCTTGAAGATCGGCAGTGAGCCCATCACCGACTCGGTGGCCGGCGCCATGGTGAATCCCATGCCGGCGGACATGAGCATGAGGCGCCAGAAGATGTTGGCGTAGGGCGTGTCCACCTGCAGGCCGGTGAGCGCCACGAGACCGATGGTGACCAGCCCGAGTCCGATGGCCACGGTGAACTTGGTGCCGAGGCGCTGCACGACTCGGGAGGACAGCGGTGCGGTGATCATCATCGCGGCGGCGAAGGGCAGCATGCGGATGCCGGTCTCGAGCGGCGAGTAGCCGAGCACGAACTGGAAGTACTGGGTCTGCAGGAACAACGAGCCGAACATGGCGAAGAACACGAGGGTGATCGCACCTGCCGCTGCGGTGAACCGGGGCTTCTCGAAGAACCGCACATCGAGCATCGGGTGATCGGTCCGCAGCTCCCAGCCGATGAAGGCGGCCAGCAGCACGATGCCCACGGCGAGGCGGACGAGCGTGGTGGAACTCCCCCAGCCCTGATCGGGCGCCTCGATGATGGCGTAGAGGATGACCGAGAGACTCACGATGGACAGCACGGCGCCGAGCGGATCGAGACGCGGCGCCTTCGGATCCTTCGAGGTGGGGATGAGCACGAAACCGGCGACGACACCGACGATCACGATCGGGATGTTCACGAGGAACACCGACCCCCAGTAGAAGTGCTGGACGAGGAACCCGCCGGTGAGCGGCCCCAGCGCACCACCCAACCCGGCCACACCCGCCCAGGCACCGATCGCCTTCGGGCGCTCATGCGCCGGGAACACATTGGTGATGATCGAGAGGGTGGCCGGCATGATGAGCGCGCCACCGATGCCCATGAACGCCCGGGTACCGATCAGCGCACCCGAGGAGGACACGAGTGCCGAGGCGATCGAACCGATGCCGAAGAGGGCGAAGCCGATCTGCAGCGCACCACGACGTCCGAAGCGATCGCCGAGGCTGCCGGCGGTGAGCAGCAGGCCGGCGAACACGAGTGTGTAGGAGTCCACGATCCACTGGAGATCGCTCGACGATGCGTTCAGATCCTTCTGGATCGTGGGCAGGGCCACGTTGAGGATCGAGTTGTCCAGCACGATCACCAGCAGGCTGAAGCAGAGGACCACGAGGATCATCCAGCGGCGGTCGTAGGCCTTCTCCTGGATGCGTTGCGCGCGCGTCGACATCGATGGTTCCTTCCCGAGGGGTGAGCGGAGGCTAGGGGCTGGTTCTTTGCGTCCGCAAGGACTGGCGCTCGCCGAGAGGGGCGGATCCAGCACTACTCTGCGGCAGGACATCCTCCCGGCCATGCGGCGCACTCGAGCGAGCGGGGGTTCCTCTTCCCATCTCGACCCCGGAGAGTCCATGACACGACCCGATCCGCTCCGCCCCAGACTCACGCACGCCTACATGAACCTCGGACAGCGGATCTGGGCGTCGGTCCCGATCGCCGACCTGCCCGGAACGATCCGCGGAGAGCACTGGCCGATCCGACCGGAGACACCGGCGACATTCCCCCCACCTCGTCAGGCCGGCGGATCCTTGATCTCGGACCTCGACCAGACCCGGGAGCGACTCGTCGCCGCGCTCCCGGAGGCCTTCCCCGCGACAGGGGTCACCGAACTTCGCGACATCCGGGTCAGCGGCATGCACGGATGGGCCGTCACGGCCGATCAGGTCGTCGTCGAGGACACCAGCTGGAACGGCTCGAGATTCGCCACACAGGTCCGTGACCCCTTCCTTCCGCCACGCAGCAAGCGCCTCGGTGGCACGACCCTGCTGTTGTGCACGGAGTACGCGAGGAGCAACTACGGACATGCTCTGTACGACCTGTTCCCACGGGTCGATCTCTTCGAACGATCGGGCATCGGCTACGACTCGGTCGACCAGATCCTGTGCAACCTGCGTGAACGCAACCGACCCCTTCTCGAACAGCTCGGCGTGCCACTCTCCAAAGTCGTCTGGATGAAGAGCCCGATCACGTACCGGACCGAGCGACTGCTGGTCACCTCGTTCCCCGGTGTCCCGAAGATCATTGCGCCGTGGTCAGCTGAGTTCCTGCGGGAACGACTCGGTGTCGCACCCGACGGCAGCGGACGCCGGCTCTACGTGCCGCGTCGATCGCATCACCGAGCGATCGCCAATGAAGCTGACCTCCTCCCCATCCTCACCCGACATGGATTCGAGGAGTTCGATCCGGGACGCAGCGCAGGATCCTCCCGGGCCGTGTTCGCAGCCGCCGAGCTCGTCGTGGGCGGGCATGGCGCCGGCCTCGCCGATCTCATCTTCAGCCCACCCAGCGCGTCAGTGATGGAGATCATCCCCACCGCCCATGCGCAGCCATACTTCCTCGCTGCGGCTGCAGCAGCCGGGATCGATCACCGCTATGTCGCCGCTGAGAGTCTGATGACGCATCACCCGAACGACCCTCGGGGGCGCCAGGCGGACGCGACTGTGGATCTCGACGTGTTCGAAGCCGCCCTCGAGGAGTTGGTGGCCGAGCGGAGCTGATCAGGCCGTGGCGGGACCGGAGTCGGGGATGCCCGGCATGCCATGCATGTAGGACTTCTCCTCGACGCGCTTGGTGATGCGCCAGCCATCGGCGGTGCGGATCATCTCGTCGACGTACCAGAGGCCACAGAAGAACACTGCGGTCTGCTCACCCATCGGCATGACCATCGGGTTGTGACAGATGGTCTTCACCTTGGCGGTGTCGCCGTCGATCTCGATCTGACTGGCGGCGACCATGTGCTGGAACGAGGAGAACATCGGCATCGTCTCGGCGAGGTACTTCTTGGTCTCGTCACGTGTGCCCACCGGACCGCCGAACACCGTGTAGTCGATGGTGGCGTCCGGGGTGAAGACGTTGTCGAAATCATCGAAGTTCCGGGAATCGACGGCGTAGGTGTAACGGACGAGCAGTTCCTGGATCTCCATGCGATCGGAGATCTCCTGCAGTGTCATGGTCATGATGTGCCCCCTCGGCGACGTGCGAACGCCTGACTCTATGACGATTCGCCGTATGGCCACAGCACCACCGCGGTCGCTACTGTCTCGCCATCCCCCATGGGGATCCGCGGGTGTAGTTCAGAGGCAGAACATCAGCTTCCCAAGCTGAGAACGCGGGTTCGATTCCCGTCACCC
Organism: Microthrixaceae bacterium; assembly: GCA_947446975.1. Classification (GTDB taxonomy): domain Bacteria; phylum Actinomycetota; class Acidimicrobiia; order Acidimicrobiales; family Acidimicrobilacustridaceae; genus Acidimicrobilacustris. The sequence goes on along the minus strand of CANFHM010000027.1, from coordinate 11,859 downwards.
GCTCTCGTGAAGGTCGTCCACACATCCCGGCATCTCGGCCACGATCCCAGGATCGAGATCGAATCCTCCGCGCTGCAGCCGGCGTTCGAGCACATCGGTCGGGCCGAGGCGATCCATGCCGCCCTCCTCGCCGACCCCGCCTTCGAACTGCTCGAACCAGAGGCATGGGGGACCGGTCCGATCGAGGCCGTGCATGACCCCGGCCTCATCCGGTTCCTCGACGACGCGTGGTCGCAGTACCAGCGACACCGGCCGAACACCCGAGAGGTCGTCCCTGATGTGTTCCTGCGCCCGGAACTGCGCGCCGGCATGGACCCGGCCGTCGAACCCGACGCCATCGAGGCCCGGCTCGGATGGTGGTCCTATGAGGTCACCACGCCCATCACCGAGGGCACCTTCGATGCAGCCCTCGGAGCGGTGGACACGGCGCTCAGCGCAACCGCACTCGTGCTCGGAGGAGAACCTGCCGCATACGGACTGTGCCGACCACCGGGACACCACGCCGGCACCTCGCTCTACGGCGGCTACTGCTTCCTCAACAACGCCGCCATCGCCGCACATCACGTGGTCAGCACCACCGGCGGCCGGGTGACCATCCTCGATGTCGACTACCACCATGGCAACGGCACCCAGCAGATCTTCTACGGGCGCGACGACGTGCAGTACGTGTCGCTCCACGCCGATCCGATCCGTGCGTATCCCTACATGACCGGGTTCGCCGACGAGACCGGCACCGGGCGAGGCCGGGGAACCACCTCCAACCTCGTCCTCCCCGCCGGCACCGATGATGACGCCTACCTCGTCGCGCTCGCCGAGGCCTGCGAGCGCATCACCGCGTTCGCCCCCTCGCTCCTGATCGTGTCGCTCGGACTCGACACGTTCGTCGACGATCCCATCGCCGATCTGGCGCTCACCACTGCGGGGTTCGAGCGATGCGGCGAGCTGATCGGCGGGCTCTCCCTCCCGACCGTGGTGCTGCAGGAGGGTGGCTACGACGTGGCCTCTCTCGGGGAGAACGTGCGCCGCTGGCTGCGTGGACTGGACTCTGTCAGGAGCCCCGCGGCACCTCGAGCCGATATCCCACCCCGGGCTCGGTGATGAAGTAGCGGGGAGCAGCGGGTTCCGGTTCGAGCTTGCGACGCAGGCCGGCCATGTAGACCCGCAGGTAGTTGGCCTGGTTCTCGTACCCTGGCCCCCACACGGCCGTGAGGAGTTGGCGCTGGGTGACGAGCTTGCCCCGGTGGCGCACCAGTTCGCTCACGATCCCCCACTCCGTGCGGGTGAGGTGGATCTCTGCTCCGTCCCGTTCCACGCGGGTGAGCGCCAGATCGATGCGCAGCCCGTCGAGTTCGACGACAGGATCATCAGGAAGATCCGTTGCTCTCCGCAATGCCGCACGCATCCGAGCGAGCAGTTCGCCCATCCCGAACGGTTTGGTGAGGTAGTCATCGGCACCGGCGTCGAGCGCCTCGATCTTGTCGCTCTCGTCCTGGCGGACCGAGAGCATGATGATCGGGACATCGGTCCAGCCGCGGAGTCCATGCACGACCTCGATGCCATCCATGCCCGGGAGGCCGATGTCGAGGATGACGAGATCGGGATGCCGCTCGGCCACCAGTCGAAGCGCCTCCTCGCCGGTCGAGGCCTGGATGACCTCGAAGTCACGGGCGGTGAGGTTGGTCACCAGGGCCCGTCGGATCTGCGGTTCATCATCGACCACCAGGACACAGGTCATGCCGTGGTCTCCCGTGCTTCGCTCGTATCGGTCGCATCGAAGACCGGGAGCCCGACGATCGCCGTGAGCCCCCCTCCGGGAGTGTCACCGAGTTCGAGGCTTCCACCCATCGCATCGAGGAAGCCGCGGGCGACGGCCAGGCCGAGGCCGACCCCGGTGTCACCACGTCGATCGCTCAGACGCTGGAACGGCTCGAACAATCGTTCGCGATCCTCGGCTCGGAGACCGGGCCCGCGATCGACGATCCGCAGTTCCACGCTCGACGAGGTTGCGCTGGCGACGACGGTGATCCGTGCCCCCGCACGAGCACCGTGTCGGAGGGCGTTGGCGAGCAGATTCGAAATCGCCTGCTGGAGCAGCGCCTGATCAGCGGCCACACAGGGCAGGCCCGCCGGGAGTTCGACGTCGATGACATCCACCGGTTCGCTCAACGATGCACGGGCGAACGACACGGTCTCCTCGAGGTCGACGGCGTGGCGAGCAGGCCGGATCACCCCCGCCTCGAGACGGCTCATGTCGAGGAGGTTCCCGACGACGATGTTGAGACGGTCGGCCTCCTCGTCGATCGTGGTGAGGAACTCGGTGCGGGCCTCGGGTGACCAGTCGACATCACTCTGCAACAGGCTGCTCGCCGAGGCCTTGATCGAGGAGAGGGGCGTGCGCAGGTCATGGGAGACCGCCCGCAGGATGGCGGTGCGGAGTCGATCTCCCTGCGCCGTGGCCAGGGCCTCGGCGGCCTCGGCCTGGAGTTGCCGTCGCTCGAGTGCGGATCCGAGATGGGCGCAGAACGCGTGGAGGACGCGGTCGTCATCGGCGCTCAGCGCCGGACCATCGTGGATCAACCGAGCTCCACCGGCGACGGGGATCGTGGGCAGGGCGCCGGGGGTGAGGTCGACACCATCGCCGGCACGGGCCTCGATCCGCCATGCGCCGTCCGTGGATGGGACGACGAGCGCCACGCCACGCCGGTCGAACGACGACCTCAGCACATCGACGATCTCGGTCACCGCCTCATCACTGCCGACGAGACTCGCCGCCGCCCGGGCGAGGCCCTCCGCCTCGGCCCGGGCTCGTTCGGCATCGCTGGATCGCCGGGCGAGTCTCGAGACGAGCAGGCTCATCACGAGTGAGACGACGAAGAAGGTGACGAGCGCCGCGAGATCCTGGCCGCCCGAGATCGTGAACGTGTGCAGCGGTTGGGTGAGGAACCACGTGACGGCGAGGAACGACACGATCGCCGCGAGCACCCCGGCGAGCACACCACCGAGCAGGGCCACGCCGAGCACGACGAGCAGGAAGAGCAGGAGATCGGTGGACAGGCTCGTCGCCGGATGCAGTCGGGCGAGCACGGTGGTGAGGGCGACGATCGACGCAGCACCGACCACACCGGCGAGCAGCTGACGACGACGCGGGAGCGTAGCGTCGTGTCGACGCGCCAGGGCAGGGAATGCGGTGGAGCGATCGTCATGCTCGGCATCACTGATGATGTGCACGTCGATCGATCCGGCATCCTCGAGGATCCGACCGGTGATCGATCCGCTGCTCAGACGCGCCAGCGGGCTCTGACGAGATGTTCCCAGCACCAGCTGGGTCGCGTGTCGGGCTCGGGCGAATCCCAGCAGCGCCCCGGCGGGATCGTCACCCACGATCTCGTGGAACTCGCCGCCGGAGTCGACGAGGAGCAGCCGCTGCTCCTCGAGACGATCGCGGACCTCGGGCGACTCGGGCCGACGACCGGAGCGGACGTGGACACCGACGAGGTCGGAGGTGGATCGTTGGGCGAGACGGGCCGCCCGACGGATGAGCCGGACGCCGGTCGGCGCACCGGTGAGCGCGACCACGATCCGTTCCCGGGTCTCCCGGATCGCCTCGAGTGCATGATCGGCTTCGTACTGCTGGAGTCGCTCCTCGACGCGATCCGCCATCCACAGCAGCGCGAGTTCGCGCAGTGCAGTGAGCGTCTCGATCCGATACGCGGAATCCAGGGCTGCGTCGATCTCCGACTCGGCCACGACATTGCCGTGCGCCACCCGTCGGCGAAGCGCTTCGGGCGTCATGTCGACCAGCTCGACCTGGTCGGCGGAACGCAGCATCGCGTCCGGGACCACGTCGGTGCTGCGCCTGCCGGTCAGGCGCTCGATCACGTCCTGCACGGAGTCGAGCGCGCTGACATCGACGGTGGCGACAACATCGATCCCTGCGGCGAGCAGTTCCCGGGCATCCTCGAACCGCCATCGGGTGCGCGAACGCGGTGCGTTCGGGCAGGCGAGATCATCGATGAGCACGACTGCCGGGCGACGCGCGAGGACGGCGGCGACGTCGATGTCGGCGAACTCCCGTCCGTCGCTCACCGAGATCCGTCTCGGGACGATCTCGAGCTCCTGCATCTGCGCCGCCGTGCGGGGTCGGCCGTGGGTGTCCACGAACGCCACCACGACGTCGGTGCCCCGTTCCCGCCGCCGGGAACCCTCGTCGAGCATGGCGTAGGTCGCCCCGACGCCCGGCGCCACACCGAGGTAGATCCTGAGGCGGCCGGGATTCACAGGGCGATTCTACGAACCCGACGACAGTGCACTCACGTCGATCGCCGGACCACCCATGTGGAACGGCACGAAGGTCACGTTGACATGGGGGACGTTCGAGAGCGTCCGGGCGATGGATTCGCCGGTGCGGTCGTGGAGCAGTCGGTGCCACAGCTGGGTGTACTCACGACGTGGGACGAGAACCGTGAGTTCGGTCCGCTCATCGTGGGTCATGGCCACCGCCATCTCGAGCGTCGCCCGATTCATCCGACGATTCGGACACTCGATCACCTCCAACGGGATCCGATCGAGATCCAGCTTCTCCCATGCGGCGATCAGCTCGGCGGCGTGCACCTCGTCGATGGCGATGTGCACCGCCTTCATGTCGTCGGGAGCGAGTGCTCGGGCGTACTGGAGCGCACGCACGGTGCTCATGTCGAGCTCACCCACCATGACCACGACCGAGTGCAGGCGCCGGACGACCATCGAGGTGACTCTCTCCGCCTCGAGCTTCAGTTCCTCGCTCTCCGACTCATACTGGCGATTGAGGCGCATCAGCAGCAGGACGAGGATCGGGACGAGCAGCATGATGAACCATGCGCCACCCGTGAACTTGAACACGCCGATCACGGCGGTGACCACACCGGTCGTCACTGCGCCCAGCCCGTTGACGAAGAGACCGATGCGCCAACCCGGCTCCTTGTCCTTCACATGCTTGCGAGCCATACCAGCCTGCGAGAGCGTGAAGCTGGTGAACACACCGATCGCGTAGAGCGGGATCAGATGCGTGACATCGGCCTGGAAGATGATCACGGGGATCGCACCCGCGATGGCGAGGGCGATGATGCCGTTGGAGAACACGAGACGATGACCGCGCTTGGTCAGCTGCTTCGGCATGAATGCGTCGTCGGCGTGGAAGCTGGCCAGTCGGGGGAAATCGGCGAAGCTCGTGTTCGCGGCGAGCACGAGGATCAGCATCGTGGCGGCCTGGGTGAAGAAGAACAGCGCATGGCCGAGCGCACTTGTCCCGTAGACCGCATCGGCCATCTGGGCGATCACGGTCTTGGACTCACTCGGCACGATCTGCATCTGCGAGGCCAGCCATGAGATCCCGAGGAACATGCTCCCCAGCAGGACACCCATCACGGTGAGGGTCTCACGAGCGTGCTTCCACTCGACCGGCTTGAACGCCGGTACCCCGTTCGAGATCGCCTCGACGCCGGTCATGGCCGCGCCACCGGAGGCGAAGGCGTGGAGCAGCAGGACGATGCCCGCGGCGCCTGTCATCTCGAGCGCCGCCGGATCCTCGGGCACGACATGGGCGAGGCCGCCGCCGAACACGGCCCGACCGATGCCCGTCGCGATCATGAGGAACATGGCGAAGATGAACGCATAGGTCGGTACGGCGAAGACCTTCCCGGACTCCTTCACGCCCCGGAGGTTGCCCACACAGATGATGGCGATGAACGCGAGCGCGATCGGGACCCGATAGGGGTAGAGACCGTGGAACGCCGAGTAGAGCGCGGCGACACCCGCCGACACCGACACGGCGACCGTCAGGATGTAGTCGGTCAGCAGCGCCACGCCCGCCACCTGGGCGGGGACCAGCCCGAGATTGTCCTTCGTGACGATGTATGCGCCACCGGCGGACGGATAGGCCTTGATCGTCTGTCGATAGCTGAAGATCAGGATGACCAGCACGGCGATGAGCACGAGCGTGATCGGCGTGAGGTAGTTGAACGCCAGCAGACCGATACCACCGGCGCCGCCGATGGCGAGCAGGGTCCGCAGGATCTCCTCACTCGCATACGCGGTCGATGACAGCGCGTCCGATGCGAACACTGCGAGGGCTGTCGGCTTCCCCAATCGCTCATGGGCGAGCTGATCGTTGTGGAGGGGCTGACCGAGCACCTTCGACTTGATCCGGTAGGCCCGGGTCTCGGGCAGGGGGACGTCGGGGGTCGGCGGCAGTGGTCTGATCGCGACGCGATCCTCGGAGATCGATCCAGTGAACATCCTCCGAGTCAATCGGCGGACCGGACCGGCGAACAGACCCATCGCCGCGATTTGATGTCCTCTTAGCGCGCGAACGGCGAACCTTCTCGCTGCGTTGACGCGCCCGGTCATGACCACACCGAACCGAGGTCACCGGCGGGATTCACCCACGGGCGGCAAACCTCGGCGCTGCACTTCATCTCGCAGGCGTCGGCGTGGGACACTGGTGACTCACGTCTCATCGGCGAGGAGTCCCATGAAGATCCATCTCGACACGACGAAGTGTCAGGGCCACGGCCGCTGCTACAGCCTGGCCCCCGAGCTTTTCGACTGCGACGATCTCGGCACCGCCGTGGTGCTCGTCACCGGTGACCTCGACGACGAGCAGCTCAAGAAGGCCACCCTGGCGGCGGGCAACTGCCCCGAGTTCGCCATCGAGATCGGAGACTGATCATGGAACATCCCCCCGTCATCGACTTCGCCACCGACTTCGACCACACCGATGAGGCGTGGGTCGCCGATCCGTACCCGATCATGGAGGACCTGCGCGAGCGCTGTCCCATCGCCCACAGCGAGCGCTACGGCGGCATGTGGGCGCCGATGACCCACGCCACCGTCTCGGCCATCGCCAACGACACCGAGCACTTCACGTCCCGCACGGTCGTCATCAACGAGGGACGACCCGGCGACGAAGCGCCCCCGGCTCCCATCGGCGTCGCTCCCCCCATCTCCTCCGACCCGCCCTTCCACGAGGTGGCCCGTCGGCTGCTGCTGCCGGCGTTCGCACCCCGACCGGTCAACGCCCTCGAGGGGTTCTCCCGGGAGCTGTGCAACCAGCTGCTCGACGACATGGGCGACGCCGATGTCATCAACGCCAGCCTCCAGTACACCCAGCACATCCCGGTGGGCCTCATCGCCAAGATGGTGGGACTGCCCCCGGAGGACGGCGATCTCTTCCGCTCCTTCGTGCACGAGATCATCGAAGCCGTCGACCTCCCGGTCGAGGAGCGCATCGAGCGGTTCGCGCCGATCGAGGCATACATCGTCAAGCTGATCGAGGATCACCGCGAGAACCCCGCCGATGACCTCATCACCTATCTGCTGAACGCCGAGATCGCCGGGACCAAGCTCCTCGACGAGCATGTGTTCGGCACCATCGTGCTGCTCATCGTGGCCGGCATCGACACCACCTGGTCGGCCATCGGTTCCTCGCTGTGGCATCTCGCCCAGAACCCCGACGATCTCGCCCGGCTCGTCGCCCATCCCGAACTCATCCCCTCGGCCATCGAGGAATTCCTGCGGGCCTATGCGCCGGTCACCATGGCCCGTCTGGTCAAGGAGGACTTCGAGTTCGAGGGCTGCCCGATGAAGAAGGACGACTGGATCCTGCTCAGCTTCCCGGCCGCCAACCGCGATCCCGAGTTCTTCGACAACGCCGATCAGGTGCTGATCGATCGCGAGATCAACCGGCATTCGGCCTTCGGGCTCGGCATCCATCGCTGCCTGGGTTCCAACCTCGCCCGCCTCGAGATGCTCGTGGCCATCGAGGAGTTCATCGCCCGGTTCCCGAAGTTCGAGCTCGCCGATCCCGCGGCGGTCACGTTCTCCCAGGGCCAGGTCCGTGGTCCCCGCAGCCTGCCCATCCGCATCCTCGAACGAGCCTGAGCGGGGCGTGTCACAATCCACCTCACCATTTCCACCGAGGGGGACACCATGATCCGCGTGAGCGTGCTCTATCCGAAGACCGAGGGCGCGACCTTCGATCACGACTACTACGCCAACAGCCATGTGCCGTTGGCCGTAGCCACCTGGGGCCTCGCCGGCGCCGAGATCGACAAGGGCATCAACGGTCCGTACGAGGCTGCGGTGCACTTCACCTTCGAGTCGCTCGACGCGATGGGTGCGGCGATGGCCGCCGAGGGCACCGCTGCGGTGCAGGCCGATGTCGCCAACTACACGACCATCGTCCCCGAGATGCAGATCAGCGAGATCGTCTGATCATCTGATCCGATCAGTGCATGCGGGCCGACGCTGCGGCCCTGTGCGCGGCGACGAGACGCGAGGAGGGCCGCCCATGCGGGCGGCCCTCCTGCATCCGAGTGGGATCCGACCTCAGGGAGCGGCGATCGGCTTCTGTCCCTGCGCCTCGAGCACCGAGTTGAGGATCGACAGGTTGTAGAGCCCCTTGAGGTTCTTGACCGGATCGAGCAGACCGACACCCACGGCGTGATCGGCCGATTCGATGAGCGTCGCGGAATACGGATCGTTCGTGAAGGTCATGTTCTTCCAGGCGGCCGCCACGACGCCGGCGGCGATGCCCTTGCCGGTGTACTTGGTGATGGCGTCGTTCACGATCTTCTGGCTCTGCTCGGGGTTGGCGTTGACGAACTCGTTCGCCGCGACCTGGCCCTCGATGAGTCGGCGGACCGCCTCCGGATGCTTGTTCAGGAACTCCGTGCGGACCACGAGCTGCGTCGTGACGAACTGACCGCCGGGCCACAGCGTCCGCTCGTCGACCAGCACCTTGCCGCCGCCCTCCTGCACGAGTCGGGTGGCCCATGGCTCGGGGACCCATGCACCGGAGATGGCACCACTCTTGAAGGCGTCGAGGGTCGCCGAGTTCTCCTGCGGCACGATGGAGACATCGCCACCACCCTGCGGGTCGGTCTTCAGACCGTTGTCCTTGAGCCACCAGCGCAGCGCGACATCCTGGGTGCCACTCAGCTGGGGTGAGGCGACTTTCTTGCCCTTCAGGTCCGCCGCCGAGTTGATCTCGGGCTTCACGACGAGCGCCGCACCGGCGGAGGTGGCACCGGAGATCACACGAACGGCATCGCCGTTGGACTTTGCGTAGGCCGTGATGGTCGGGTTCGGGCCGATGTAGGTGGCGTCGAGTGCACCGGAGAAGAGGGCTTCCACCGCCGCCGGCCCGGCGCTGAAGAGGCTGGTCTCGAGGGTGTCGTCGCCGAGCTTCGAGGCGAAGATCCCGTTCTCGACGCCGACGATGGCGGTGGCATGGGTGAGATTCGGGAAGTAGCCGAGATGGATCGTGGTCGGGGCCTCCGGCGTCGATCCGTCAGAGCTCTTGGCGTCGGAGGAGCCGCCGCAGGCGGCTGCGGTGAGGCTGAGAACAGCGACGAGGCTCAGGGCGGCGAGCGTTCGCAATCGGGTCATCGGGCGTCTCTCAATCAGAAGTAATCCAATGGGAAAGAGGGAGAATAGGAACCGATCTGGGGTATGTCAAGTCAGTGAGTGGAAATACAGACACTGATTCCCCCATGGGCTGAATGGAATCCTGAGAGGAGACGACCTATTCTCAACAAGTCCCATGGGATTCATGCTGAAAGAGAGCCCCCGATGACTGTGGCCTCCGCACCGGTGCCGACCCGAGTCGCCACCGGCGCCCCCATCACCATCGATCACCTGTCACGCAGCTTCACGAGTGGCACGACGACGGTCGCCGCCATCAGCGACATGCATCTGCGGATCTCCCCCGGGGAGTTCGTCTGCATCGTCGGCGCATCGGGCTGCGGCAAGACCACGCTGCTGAACATCATCGCCGGACTCGACCATCCCACCGCCGGATCGGTCGACACCGGCACCGGCGTGGTGTCCTTGATGTTCCAGGAGGGCGCCCTGTTCCCGTGGCTCTCGGCCCGCGAGAACGTGGAGCTGAGCCTGCGTCTCGCCGGCATGAAGGGACGCGCCGATCGTCGGGCCCGGGCGATGGAACTGCTCGGTCTCGTCCAGCTCACCGACGCCGCCGAACGGCATCCACATGAACTGAGCGGGGGCATGCGCCAGCGCGTGTCCCTGGCCCGGGCGCTCGCCCAGGACGCCTCGGTGCTGCTGATGGACGAACCGTTCGGCGCCCTCGACGCCATGACCCGCGATGTGCTGCACGACGAACTCGAACGCATCTGGACCGAGACCGGCGTGACCATCATGTTCGTCACCCACAACGTCCGCGAGGCGGCCCGGCTCGGGGATCGGATCCTCGTGCTCGCCAGCCGTCCCGGTCGCGTCATCGCCGAATATCCGGTGGACCTCCCCCGGCCCCGCCGGATCGAATCACCCGAGGTGAGCGCGCTCGCCGCCGAGGTCACCGACTGCCTGCGCACGGAGGTGCGACGTCATGCCGACGACTGATGCCGCGCAGGGCACCATGCCCGATATCGCACCGGACTCCACCGTCGCCGGTCTCGACAAGCTCGACACCGTCGTGGCCCCCACCACCTCACGAGCCTCCCGCCTGTATTCGACCCTGTGGCCCAAGCTGAGCGCCGTGGCCCTCGCCCTGGTCCTGTGGCAGGTCATCGTCTGGTCCGGCTGGAAGCCCACCTATGTGCTCCCCGGGCCGACCACGGTGTTCTCCCAGCTGCGCGAACTGGTGGTCACCGGAGCGTTCTGGCATTCGGTGGGCATCACGATGCGTCGAGCCGCACTGGGGTTCGCCATCGCCCTGGTGATCGGATCGGTGATCGGAGCGATCGTGTCGCAGTCCTCGATCGTGCGTCGGGCCTTCGGCTCGTTCATCACCGGACTGCAGACGATGCCGTCCATTGTGTGGTTCCCGTTCGCGATCCTGCTGTTCAAGCTCACCGAGTCCGCGATCCTGTTCGTCGTCGTGCTCGGAGCGGCGCCGGCCATCGCCAACGGCCTGATCTTCGGCGTCGACCATGTGCCGCCGCTGCTGGTGCGGGCCGGCCGGGTGCTCGGTGCGCGGGGCATCACGCTGTTTCGCTCCGTCATCCTCCCCGCTGCGCTCCCGTCCTACGTGAGCGGGCTCAAGCAGGGGTGGGCGTTCGCCTGGCGCAGCCTCATGGCCGGCGAGCTCCTCGTGATCGTGGGCAACACCAGTTCGCTCGGCGTGCGCCTCGACTTCGCCCGGACGATGAGCGATGCGCCGCTGCTGCTGGCCTACATGATCGTGATCCTCATCATCGGCCTGTGCGTCGACGCCGTGTTCGGCGCCATCGACCGTCGGGTCCGACGCACGAGGGGTCTCGGGTCCTGAACCTTCCCGCCGCCGTCGGTGCGGCGGTCCTGCCCGGGAACCGGCACAATGGCGGGATGCAGATCTCCGCCAGAGCCGATTACGCGATGCGCGCACTGCTCGTGCTCGCGGCTGCTCCGGAGGGTGCCTCGGTCAAGGGCCAGACCATCGCCGACACCCAGGACATGCCGGCGAAGTTCGTGGAGAACACCCTCGGCGATCTCAAGCGCTCGGGGCTGGTGCTGAGCCAGCGCGGCAGTTCCGGGGGGTACCGCCTCGGACGCCCTGCGCATCTCATCACCGTGGCCGATGTCGTGCGGGCCGTCGACGGGCCCCTCGCCGAGGTGCGGGGCCGGCGACCCGAGACCGTCGCCTACGAGGGTGCGGCCGAGAACCTCCAGCAGGTCTGGATCGCCGCACGGGCCAGTCTGCGAGCCGTGCTCGAACACGTCACCCTCGCCCAGATCGTCAACGACGAACTCCCGGCGGCGATCACCGAGATCGTCGACACCCCGGACGCCTGGAAGGTCCATTGACCCAGCGGCACCGAGAGGCCGACCCAGCACCCTGTCAGCCCGGCACGGGATCAGCCCAGCCCCCGTCGGCCCAGC